>CAXSHO010000015.1:0-6426 GCA_964237305.1 uncultured Caulobacteraceae bacterium | reverse complement strand
ACGTCCCTCACCCTCTTCGCGATGCTCGACTCGCGCCGCATCACCGGCGCCTACGACGATCCCGCCTCGCTCAAGGCGCTCGCCGCCGTGTCCGACGTCGTCACCTTCGAATTCGAGAACGTGCCCGCCGAGTCCGTGGCGGCGCTGGAGCGCGAGGGCGTGCGCGTGGCCCCGAACGCCCGCGCCCTGGCCGTGGCGCAGGACCGGCTCCTGGAGAAGCGCTTCCTCAACGCCCACGGCTGCCCCACCGTGGACTTCGCCGTGGTGGACGGCCCGGCCGACATCGCCCCGGCCCTCGCCCGCCTAGGCGCCCCCGCGCTCCTGAAGACGCGCCGCGAAGGCTACGACGGCAAGGGCCAGGCCTGGGTGTCGGACGCCGCGGGCGTGGAGGCGGCGTGGGAGGCGGTGGGCGCCGCCCCCTCGGTGCTGGAGGCGCGCTGCGCCTTCGTGCGCGAGGTCTCGGTGGTGGCCGCGCGCGGGGCGGACGGGGCGTTCGCGGCCTTCCCCCTGGCGGAGAACACGCACGAGGCGGGCGTCCTGCGCACGAGCCGCGCCCCCGCCCGCGCGCCGCCCGCCGTCGCCGCCGAGGCCGAGCGCATCGCCCGGGCCGTGGCGGCGGCGCTGGACTACGTCGGCGTGCTGGCGGTGGAGCTGTTCGAGCTGGCCGACGGGCGGCTCCTCGTCAACGAGATCGCCCCGCGCGTGCACAACACCGGCCACTGGACGCTGGACGGCTGCGAGGTGGACCAGTTCGAGCAGCACGTGCGCGCGGTGGCCGGCTGGCCGCTCGGCCCGACCGCGCCCTTGGCCGCCGCGGAGATGACCAACCTCCTGGGCGAGGAGGCGCACGACTGGGCGGCGCTGGCGGCGGAGCCCGGCGCCCGGCTCCATCTCTACGGCAAGCGCGAGGCCGCGCCCGGCCGCAAAATGGGCCATGTCACCCGGCTGTCGCCGCTCGCCCCGCCACAGCCTCAGCCTCAGCCCGGCCGCGCGCCGTAGCGGAGGCGGCCGAGCGCCGCGGCGATCCCGCCCGCGTCCACCCGGGGCAGCCGGGCCTTCCAGCCCTCGAACGCCATGACCCGCGCCAGCCCGGCGTCGAGCCGCGCCGCCGCCGCCTCGCGCCCGCCGGACAGCCGTGCGGAGGCGACCGCCACCAAGAGCGCCGACAGGATCGCGCGCTTGGAGTAGTGGTTCTCGTCGACGGCCTCGTCGCCCGCCCAGCGCCACAACTGATCCGCCGTGGCCCAGGCGAGGCGCAGCGCCAGGGGTGCGTGGGGCGGGAGGGAGAGCCAGGCGGAGGCCTTGCGCACCGCCTCGCCGTCGGCGGCCGCCGCCTCCACCCTCGCCTCCACCGCCCGGCGGATGCGCTCGCGCACCTTGAGCGCGGCGGGGTCGACGTCCGCCAGCGCCGACAGGGCCGCCGCATCGTGCCGCCGCCACAGGAGCGCGGCGAGGTCTCCCGCGCCGTTCGGGACCAGCAGCGTGGCGGTGGCGGGCTCCAGCCCCGCCTCGCGCGCCGCCGCCGTCGCCATGCGGGCTCCCCAGCCGAGCGCGGGGGCGAGCCGCACGGCGGCCTCCAGCATGCGGTGCTCGGCGTGCGCGGCCCAATCGTCGGGAACGTCGTCAGGAACGTCGTCGCGGTCGGGAGCGGTCATGTCCGCCATCTAATCACCCGGCCGCCCCGTGGACAGGCGTGGGCCGTTGCGCTAGGACGCCGCTCCCCACGCCCGCCGGGACCCTCCCGCCGGGTGCGAACCCTTTCACCATCCCGCCGAGGCTCTCCGAGGCCGCGGGAGGCCTTAGAGAAGCAGGAGGGCTTGGCCCTGGTCCAGATTTTCGTCCGCGACAACAACGTCGATCAGGCCCTCAAGGCGCTGAAGAAGAAGATGCAGCGCGAGGGCACGTTCCGCGAGATGAAGCGGCACGTGCACTACGAGAAGCCGAGCGAGAAGCGCGCGCGCCAGAAGGCGGAGGCCGTGCGCCGCGCCCGCAAGCTGGCCAGGAAGCGCATGCAGCGCGAAGGCCTCCTGCCGCCGCCCAAGCCGAAGCCGCCCCGGACGGGCGGGCCCAGCGGGCCGCGGTAGATCTTCGCGGGATCGTGTTTCGAAAGGCCCGGCGGCGACGCCGGGCCTTTCTCGTTCAGGCGCGGGGCCGCAGGTCCTGCACGGGGACGAGGCCCAGGTCGGCGATGAGCGCCTCGTCCCGGTCCTCGCCGGGCAGGGGCGTGGTGAGGAGCTTGCCGCCCACGAAGATCGAGTTGGCTCCGGCGAGGAAGCACAGCGCCTGCGTCTCGCGGCTCATGGCCTCGCGGCCGGCGGCGATCCGCACCGCCGAGCGCGGGCAGGCGAGCCGCGCCACCGCCACCGTGCGCACGAACTCCAGCGGGTCGAACGGCGCCTCCGCCAGCGCCGCGTCCCCCAGCGGCGTGCCTGCGATCGGCACGAGCGCGTTGATCGGCACGCTCTCCGGCTGCACGGGCAGGGTGGCCAGGGCGTGGATCAGCCCGGCGCGGACGGCGCGGGTCTCGCCCATGCCCACGATGCCGCCGCAGCAGGTGCGCATCCCGGCGTCCCGCACGTGCGCCAGGGTGTCCAGCCGGTCCGCCCAGGTGCGGGTGGTGACCACGCGGCCGTAGTCCTCCTCCGCCGTGTCCAGGTTGTGGTTGTAGAAGTCGAGCCCCGCGTCGGCGAGCCGTCCCGCCTGCACGCCCGTCAGCATGCCGAGCGTGGCGCAGGTCTCCAGGCCCATGGCCTTCACGCCCGCGATCATGGCCTCCAGCTTCGGCAGGTCGCGGTCCTTCAGCTCACGCCAGGCGGCGCCCATGCAGAAGCGTCCGGTCCCCTCCGCCTTGGCGCGGGCGGCCTCCGCGAGCACGGCGTCGGTCTCCATCAGGCGGGACGCCTTGAGCCCCGTCTCGAAGCTGGCGGACTGGCTGCAATAGCCGCAGTTCTCCGCGCAGCCGCCGGTCTTGATCGACAGGAGGCGGCTGAGCTGGATCTCCGCAGGGTCGAAGTGCGCGCGGTGGACCGCCGCCGCTCGGAAGACGAGCTCGGAGAGGGGCAGGGCGAACAGCCCCTCCAGCTCCGCCCGGCTCGGCGGGGCGGCGGCGGCCACGACGAGGGGCGGGGTGAGCGGAAGGGCGTCGTCCAGCGGCATGCGACGGCATAATCCCGCCTCGCGCCGGGCGGCAAGCGGCGCCTGCCTTAAGCGTTCGTCAGACTCTCGGGCGCAGGGTCGTGGTGAAGTCCCCGTTCACCCTGCGACCCTCGGAGTGCGCGCCATGCCGGCCGCCGCCCTCGCCAGCCCCTCCCGCGCCGCCGCCACCCTGCGGCCCGCGCCCGCGCCGGGCGCGGGCCTTGCGCCCTCCTGGGCCGCCGCGGCGCTGGGCGCGCGGCTGTGGGATGCTCACGACCGCCGCCACCTCGACATGTCGGGCGCCCGGGGAGCCGTCATCCTCGGCCACGCCGACCCCGACGTGGAGGCCGCGGCCTCCTCCCCCACCCCCGCCCACGCCGGGGAGGCGCGCGACCGGCTGCTGGCGCAACTGCCCGCGGGCGAGGTGCGCTTCACCATCGACGCGGACGCCGCCCTCGCCGCGGCCGAGGACGTCGCCCGCCTGGCCGTGGGCGGCGAGGTGCTGCGCCCCCGGGATCGCGAGGGGCTGCGCGCCCTGCCCGTGCGCCTGGCGCGCGGCGGCGTCGCGGCCGTGCTGGTGCAGCCGGACGTCCTGGCCGACGGCATGGCGCACGCGGTGCGCGGGCTGACCGCCGCGGCGGGCGCCCTCCTGATCCTGGACGAGACGGCCACCGGGCTCCGGCGCGGGCCCGGCGGGGCGCAGGCGGCGCTCAGCCTGCGCGCCGACCTCGCCGTCTGGGGACCGGGCCTCGCCAACGGCCGGCCGCTCGGCGCCGTCTCCGGCGAGCCCGCGCTGCTGCGGCGCGTCGGCCCCGTCCCCCCCGCGGCGGAGGCGTCGCTGGCCGCCGCCGCCGCCACCCTGCGCAAGCTGGAGCGCGAGGACGTGGCGCTGCACCTGGGCGTGCGCGGGGCCGAGATCCAGGCGGAGCTGGAGCGCCGAGTGGCGCGCGCCGGCCTTTCCGACAGGCTGCGCGTCGCGGGCGATCCCACCTCCATCATGCTGGAGGTCACGGGCGCCGACGCCGCAACGGCCCGACGCCGCTTCGACGCCCAACTCCTGGCGCGCGCGGTCTACGCGCCCGGCTTCTTGATGGTGGGCCACCGCCACGACGACGCGGAGATCGACGAACTCCTCGACGCGGTGTCCGACGCCCTGCCGGTGCTCGCCCGCGTCGAGGCCGCCGCCGCCTAGCGCGCCTTGACTTGGCGCGGGACGGGCGGGTAAGCGCGAGGCCTTCCGGTCCCCGACGCCCACGCGTTCGGGGATGTTTTCTTTGGGGTCCGGCCATGGGCGCTCCGCAGGGGCTCACGCCCGTTCCCGCCGACCACCTGATGGGCGTCTACAACCGCGCCCCCCTGGCCTTCGTGCGGGGCGAGGGCGTGCGCCTCTACACGGACGACGGGGCGGAGTACCTCGACTGCCTGGCGGGCATCGCGGTGACGGGCCTCGGCCACGCCCACCCGCGGCTGGTGGAGGCCGTCCGCCGCCAGGCCGAGACGCTGTGGCACACCTCCAACATCTTCCGCATCCCGGACCAGGAGGCGCTGGCCGCCCGCCTGGCCGAGCTGTCGGGCCTGGACGTGGCCTTCTTCACCAACTCGGGGACGGAGGCGCTGGAGTGCGCGCTGAAGCTCGTCCGCAAGCACCACGCGGCGAACGGCGCCCCCGAGCGGATCGACGTCCTCGGCTTCGACGGCTCGTTCCACGGGCGGAGCTACGCGGCGGTGAACGCCTCGGGCAACCCGTCCTACCTCGACGGCTTCGGACCGCGCCTGCCGGGCTACGTCCAGCTGCGCTTCGGCGACCACGACGCGCTGAAGGAGGCCGCCGCGCGGCCGACCACGGCGGCGATCCTGGTGGAGCCGGTGCAGGGCGAGGGCGGCGCGCGCGCCGTGCCCGACGTGTGCCTGCGCGGCTTGCGCGAGCTGTGCGACAGCCACGGCCTGCTCCTGATCTACGACGAGGTTCAGTGCGGGCTGGGGCGCACGGGCCGCCTGTTCGCGCACGAGTGGGCCGACCCGGAAGGCGCCGGGGCCCGGCCCGACGTCATGTGCCTGGCCAAGGCCATGGGCAACGGCTTTCCGGTGGGGGCGTGCCTGGCCACCGCCGACGCCGCGCACGGCATGACGGTGGGCGCCCACGGCTCCACCTACGGCGGCAATCCCCTGGCCATGGCGGTGGCGCGCGAGTGCGTGGAGCTCCTGGCCGATCCGGACATGCTGCAGCACGTGCGCGACGTCTCCAGCTACCTCACCCAGCAGCTGGAGGGGCTCAAGGCGCGCTTCCCCGACGTGGTTGTGGACATCCGCGGCCGGGGGCTCCTCATCGGGCTGAAGCTCCACCCCAACAACCGCGCCTTCATGGGCTGGGCGCGCGACGAGCACCTCCTGATCGCGGGCGGCGGCGACAACTGCGTGCGCCTCCTCCCGCCCCTGGTCATCACGCAGGACGAGGCGCGGGAGGCGATCGGCAAGCTGGAACGCACCTGCGAGCGCGCCCGGGCCGAGGCCAAGGCGGCCGCGACGGGCGTGGCGGCGTGACCGCCCCGCCCCGCCACTTCCTCGACCTGTGGCGGCTGGACGCCTTCACCCTGCGCGCCATCCTGGACGACGCGCACCGCCGCAAGGCCGCGCGCGCCGGCAAGCCGCGGGGCGCGGTGGACGACGACGCCCCCGCGCGCGACCGCGTGCTGGCCATGATCTTCGAGAAGCAGTCCACCCGCACGCGCTTCTCGTTCGACGCCGCCATCCGCCAGCTGGGCGGCGCCTCCATCATCTCCAACGCCGGCGACATGCAGCTCGGCCGCGGCGAGCCGGTGGAGGACACCGCGCGCGTGCTGTCGCGCATGGTGGACGCGGTGATGATCCGCGCCCAGAGCCACGACGACCTGGAGCGCTTCAGCCAGCACTCCGCCGTGCCCGTGGTGAACGGGCTCACCGACCGCAGCCACCCGTGCCAGATCCTGGCGGACCTCCTGACGTTGGAGGAGGCCTGGGGCTCCGGGGTGGAGGGCCGCACGGTGGCCTGGGTGGGCGACGGCAACAACGTGTGCGCCTCGCTGGTCCACGCCGCGGGCCGCTTCGGCTTCGACCTGCGCATCGCCTGCCCCGCCGACTACCACCCCGACCTGATGGACCTGGCGCGCGTCAACGCCGGAAACCGCGTCAGCATCGGGCACGACAAGGCCGAGGCGGTCGAAGGCGTCGCCGCGGTGATCACCGACACCTGGGTCAGCATGGGCGACAGCGATCACGACGAGCGGATCGAAGCTTTCGAACCGTTCCAGGTCG
>CAXSHO010000014.1:27492-34652 GCA_964237305.1 uncultured Caulobacteraceae bacterium | reverse complement strand
GCCCTTCTCACCCCATCGCCGACAGCAGCATGACGCCGCCGTCCCGCACCGACCCGGCCGACGCCAAGCCGCTGAACACGGCGAAGGCCGACGCCTACGGCGGGGCGCGCCTCAAGGCCGTCCTGTCACGCTGACGCCGTCCGGCGATCCGTCGCAGGACGGCTCGCCGGGTCTCCTTCCCCCCTCCCCCGAGGACGCCTGCCCATGATCGGAACTCCCGCCGTCCGCTTCTCCCCCGACGTGGAGACCCGCAAGGACGATGAGGCCGAGACGGTCGCCGAACTGAACAAGGTCTTCGACGCGATCCTGACCACCACCTCGCGGGACTACGGCCACGCCGTGCGAAGCGTCCACGCCAAGGCGCACGCGGTGCTGGAGGGCGTGTTCACCGTGGAGGCCGGCCTCCCGCCGGAGCTCGCCCAGGGCCTGTTCGCCACGCCGGGCGAGCACAAGGCCTACCTGCGCCTGTCCACCAACGCGGGCGACATCCTGCCGGACGCCATCGGCCTCCCGCGCGGCGTGGCGCTGAAGGTGCTGGACGTGCCCGGCGAGCGGCTGCCGGGAGCGCAGGGCTCGACACAGGACTTCGTGATGGTCAACGGCCCCGTCTTCCAGACCAGGACCGTGAAGGCCTTCCTCGCCAACCTGAAGCTGCTCGCCAAGACGACCGACAAGGGCGAGGGCGTGAAGACCGCGCTCTCCGCCATGCTCGGCGGCCTGAACACCGCCCTGACGGCGGTGGGGGTGGAAAGCCCCAAGCTGCAGTCGCTGGGCGGCGCCCCCAACGTCGATCCGCTGGGCGAGACGTACTACAGCGTCACGCCGTTCCGGTACGGAGACTACATCGCCAAGTTCTCGCTCGCCCCCAAGGCGCCGGCGCTGACGGCGCTCACCGGCGAGAAGATCGACGCCCACGACCGCCCCGACGCCATCCGCGAGACGGTGCAGGCGCAGATGCGCGGAATCGACGGGGCGTGGGAGTTCCGCGTCCAGCTCTGCCGCAACCTCCACAGGCAGCCCGTGGAGGACGCCTCGGCGGAGTGGAGGGAGGACGAGGCTCCGTTCCAAACGGTCGCCACCCTGCGCATCCCCGCCCAGGACAGCTGGGAGGCGGGCGCCGTGCGCAAGGTGGACGACGGGATGCGCTTCAGCGTCTGGACCGGCCTGGCGGCCCACCGGCCGCTGGGCGAGATCAACCGCGCCCGCAACGAGACCTACGTCGCCTCCGCCGACCACCGGGCCCGCTTCAATCGCTGCCCGATCCACGAACCGCAAGGCTGAGCCGGGAGGACGGCGTGTGGCCCAGGAGGTGCAGGTCGGCCGCCCGGTGAGCACCCCGACCGCCGCGCTCTCGGCCGTCCCGTCCGCACCGGCTCGCCGACGCGGGAGGCGTCTGCGCGGTTGCGGCGGGGAGCCGTGCCCTCCTAGATGGCGCGGGCAGTGGGAGGGCCGGCCGTGAGCCGATCGGTCGATATGCAGACGCCGCCGGCCGAGGACGCCGGGAGCGGGTGGATGGACGCGGGGGCGTACGCCGACCTGCGCCGGCGCGCCGGGGAGGACGCGGAGGCGGTGTTCGGCCCGGCGGCGGCCGAGCGGCTGCAGTGGATCACCCCCTTCACGGAGGTGAAGGACGTCTCCTTCGCCGCCGACGACCTCCACATCCGCTGGTTCGCCGACGGCCGGCTGAACGCCAGCGTCAACTGCATCGACCGCTGGCTCGACACGCGCGGCGACGAGACGGCGATCCTCTTCGAGGGCGACGACCCGGACCACGGCGACCGCATCACCTATCGCCAGCTGCATGAGCGCACCTGCCGCATGGCCAACGTGCTCAAGGCCCACGGCGTCGGCCGCGGCGACCGGGTGACCATCTACCTCCCCATGATCCCGGAAGCCGCCTACGCCATGCTGGCCTGCGCGCGGATCGGCGCGATCCACTCGGTGGTGTTCGGCGGCTTCAGCCCGGAGGCCGTCGCCGGCCGCATCCAGGACTGCGCCTCCAGGCTGGTGATCACCGCCGACGAGGGCGTGCGCGGCGGGCGGCGCATCCCGCTCAAGGCCGCCGTCGACAAGGCGCTGGAGACCTCGCCCACCGTGGAGACGGTGCTGGTGGTCAGCCGCACGGGCGCCGACGTGGCCATGCGGGAGGGACGCGACTTCGCCTACGACGCGGAGGCGGCGAAGGTCGGCGACGACTGCGCGCCCGAGGCGATGGGGGCGGAGGACCCGCTGTTCATCCTCTACACCTCCGGCTCGACGGGGAAGCCCAAGGGCGTGCTGCACACGACGGGCGGCTACCTGTTCTGGGCGTCGTGGACGCACGAGCTGGTGTTCGGCCACCGGCCCGGCGACGTCTTCTGGTGCACGGCGGACGTGGGCTGGGTGACGGGCCACAGCTACGTGGTCTACGGCCCGCTGGCGAACGGCGGCGTCACCCTGATGTTCGAGGGCGTGCCCACCTGGCCGGACGCCTCCCGCTGCTGGCGGGTGGTGGACAAGCATGCGGTGACCACCTTCTACACCGCGCCCACCGCCATCCGCGCCCTGATGAAGGAAGGCGACGCGCCGGTGACGGGCACGAGCCGCGCCTCGCTGCGGCTCCTCGGCACCGTGGGCGAGCCGATCAACCCGGAGGCCTGGCAATGGTACCACCGGGTGGTCGGCGGCGGCCGCCTGCCCATCGTGGACACCTGGTGGCAGACGGAGACGGGCGGCGTCCTGATCTCGCCCGTGCCCGGCGCGGCGGTCGGCAAGCCGGGCTCGGCCACCCTGCCCCTGCCGGGCGTGCAGGCGCAGCTGGTGGACCCGCAGGGACAGGTGCTGGAGGGCGAGGCGGCGGGCGACCTCGTGATCGCGGACGCCTGGCCGGGGATGATGCGCACCGTCTACGGCGACCACGCCCGCTTCACCGAGACCTACTTCAAGACGTACCCGGGCAAGTACGCCACCGGCGACGGCGCCCGGCGCGACGCGGACGGCGACTACTGGATCACCGGGCGCACGGACGACGTGATCAACGTCTCCGGCCACCGCATCGGCACCGCCGAGGTGGAGTCGTCGCTGGTGAACCACCCGGCGGTGGCGGAGGCGGCGGTGGTCGGCTTCCCGCACGAGGTGAAGGGCCAGGGCGTCTACGCCTTTGTCACGCTGAGGTCGGGCCGCGAGCCGTCGGACGCGCTCAAGGCCGAGCTTCTGGACCAGGTGCGCGGCGACATCGGCCGCTTCGCCGCGCCCGACGCCGTCCAGTGGGCCCCCGGCCTGCCCAAGACGCGCTCGGGCAAGATCATGCGGCGGATCCTGCGCAAGATCGCCGCCGACGAGAGCGGGGAGCTGGGCGACACCTCCACCCTGGCCGACCCCGCCGTGGTCGACGAGCTGGTGCGGGCGCGCGCCCGGGCCCGCACCTAGAAAGCGGCCGGCGCGCGCGCCGGCCGAGGGCGGGCTTCGCCAGAACCCGCGGGGGGCGGACGACCTGACCGGCTCAGGTTGACAGCCGTTCAGCTGCGGAGAACGACTCGCCACGCAGATCCCGTCGGCCGCATGGGCGTCAAACTTGGTCACTTCAGAGGCGGGCTGGTCGTCGGTCCTCGGGCTGGACCGGTCCTGGTTGCAGGGGCGCGTCAGGATCGAGCATCCCGCGCACCTGTTCGAGGGCTTCGGCTGCCTGGAGCAGCTTGACGTCGGGGCCTTCACCTATGCGCGAAGCCACATCACGCCGGAGGTCGCCCGCATCGGCCGCTACTGCTCGATCGCGGAAGGCGTGCAGTTCGGCCACGGCGAACACCCCACCGACTGGCTCTCCACCTCCAGCTTCGTCTACGACCGGGAATTCATGGGGCCGGCGCCCGGAGCCTCGATCCCGGGCACGCTTTTCCGGCCCCGCCCCACCCTTCCCAAGAAGCCCATCCTGATCGGACACGACGTATGGATCGGCTCGCGCGCCTACATACGGCAGGGCGTGACCCTGGGGGACGGGTGCATCGTCGGCGCGCACGCGGTCGTCACGAGGAGCGTGCCTCCGTACGCGGTGGTCGTCGGCAACCCCGGGAGGGTCGTCCAGCTGAGGCTGCCCGCCGACTTGGCGGAGCGGGTCCAAGCCTCGTCGTGGTGGAGCTACGACTTCAACCGCTTCGAAGGGCTGGATCCGAGCGACGTGGACCAGGCGCTCGAAACGCTGGCCCGGCTGGTCCGCGGGGGCCTCCGGCCGTACGTGGCGCCCGTCAGCGAGTTCGTGTCGGACGCGCCGGCGCCCGCCCTGGAACGGCGGCTGCACACCCGGGCGTGAAGCCCCGGCGCCCCGGCGCGTCGCGGGAGCCGCCGACGGCCGACCCCGTCTTCCAAGCGTCGAAGTCGAGGGTTCTCGGGGCGTGTCGTTCACAGACGTCGAGATAAGTCAGTTCTGTGTCGCCCGCGAAGCCGCCGACTCCGACCATAAGACCAGCTTTTGTTACGTCATGACGACCAGCTTTCGGTGTGCCCATCATTTGTCGTTGTGCAGGTGGGTCGTGGCTTATAGGTGACCGGCATCGTGACGCCGAATTAAGGCAGATGCCGACTATTGTCATAGACCTGGACGGCACCCTCACCCACGACGAACCGGATCTTCCGTACATCGACCGCCGGCCCAACGATGCGGTGGTGACGAAGCTGCGCGAGTACAGGGCGGAGGGTTTTAACATCGCCATCCATACGGCGCGCAACATGGCCACGCACAAGAGCTCGGTGGGGAAGATCACCGCCCTGACGGTTCCGGTCATCCTGCAGTGGCTGACGCGGCACGACGTTCCCTTCGACGAGCTCCACGTGGGCAAGCCGTGGGCGGAGGCCGGCGGCTTCTACGTGGACGACCGGGCGATCCGTCCCGACGAGTTCGTGAACCTGTCGCACGCCGAAATCCTGCGGCTCACCGGCTCGCCCCTGCAATGACGCGGACCGGGCGGGCGCCGCTCGTGATCGTCAATTCCGGCGCCTACATCCACCAGGAACTGTCGGCGGAGTTCGGGGAGCTTCCGCCCGCGTTCCTGCCGCTGGGCCACGGCCGGCTCTACGAGCTCCAGCAGCGCATGCTGTCGCCGCTGGGAGGCGAGCTCCACCTCACCCTGCCCGCCAGCTTCGAGCTCGCCGCGTGGGACGCCGAGCGGCTGAAGGAGCTGGGCTTCACCGTGCTGCGCACGCCCGACGACCTGCCGCTCGGGGCCGCGGTGCTCCACGCGCTGAGCCAGGTCGGCTTCGAGGACCGCCCGCTGCGACTCCTGCACGGCGACACCCTGCTCGCGGGCCTGGACCTCGCCGCGGACGACGCGGTGGCGGTGTTCCACGGCGGCGACGGCTATCGCTGGGGTCACGTGCGGGTGGGGCCGGGCGGCGACGTGGAGCGGTTCGGCCCGCCGGGCGGCGACGTGGAGGGCGGCGATCAGCGAAGGCTGTGCGGCTACTTCGCCCTCTCCAGCCTCACCGACTTCGCCGCGAGCCTGACGCTGCATCGCGGCGACATGTTCGCCGCCCTGAACGCCCGGGCGGCGCAGGGCGGCCTCCAGGCGCTCACGCCCTCCAGCTGGCTGGACTTCGGCCACGTCCAGACCTTCTTCCGCTCGCGGCGCATCGTCACCACCGCGCGGGCCTTCAACAGCCTGGAGGTGGGCGAGATGCACGTGCGCAAGCGCTCGGCGTCCGCCTCCGGCAAGCTCCGGGCGGAGGCGCGGTGGCTGCGCGAGGCGCCGCGGGGCGTCGCCCCCTTCTGCGCCCGCCTGCTCAGCGAGGGCGAGGACGCGCAGGGCTACTTCTACGACACCGAGTACGAATACATGCCGACCCTGGCCGAGCTCTACGTGTTCGGCCGGCTGGGCCCCGACGCGTGGTCGCGGGTGCTGGAGTCGTGCGGGCACTACGTCTCCGCCGCCGTGGAGGCCGGGGCCGGCGGCGCGGCCCCGAGGCGGCTGCACCGGCTGGCGGTGGGCAAGACGGCCGAGCGGCTGGAGCTCTACGCGACGGCCGCGGGGCTCGACCTGGACGCGGAGAACACGCTCAACGGCGCGCCCGCGCCCGCGCTGCGCCGCTGCCTCCACGCCATCGAGGCCGTCGTGGAGCGGTCGCCCGAAGCGCCGTCGGTGATGCACGGCGACCTTTGCTTCTCCAACATCCTGTACAGCTTCCGTACGGACAGGGTCAGGCTGATCGACCCCCGCGGGATCACGGAGACCGGGGAGTTCAGCCTCTACGGCGACGCGCACTACGACCTCGCCAAGCTGATGCACTCGGTGTGCGGCCGCTACGACCTGATCCTGGCCGGCCAGTTCAAGGGCGGGCGCACGGGGGCGCAGGCCTTCGACCTGGCTTTTCCCGACGACGCCCGGCGCGTGGAGGTGGAGCGGCTCGCGACGGGCATGACGATGGGCGGCGTCGCGCTCGGCTCCGACGTGGTGTGGGCGGTGATGACCTCGCTGTTCCTGTCCATGGCTCCCCTGCACGCCGACCGGCCGGACCGTCAGGGCGCCTTCATCGCCAACGCGCTGCGCCTTCACGCCCAGCTGGAGGGGGCGCGCGCCGCATGATCGTGATCCCGATGGCGGGCCTCAGCCGGCGCTTCAGCGAGGCGGGCTACGACCGCCCCAAGTACCGGCTGGAGCTGGAGGGGCGCAGCCTGTTCGCGCATTCCATCGAGGGCTTCCGACCCCTGTTCGCCCGCGAGCCCTTCCTGTTCATCGCGCGCGACGAGGCGGGGGCGGCCGACTTCGTGCGGGGCGAATGCGCGGCGCTGGCCGTCGAGGACGTCCGGCTGGCCGTCTTGGACGCCCCCACGCGCGGGCAGGCCGACACGGTCCGCCTGGGGCTGCGGCGGGCGGGGGTGGAGGCCGGAACGCCCTTGTCCATCTTCAATATCGACACCTTCCGCCCGGGCGGCGCCCTGCTCGACCCCGCGGTGCTGGACGGCGCCGACGGGTGCCTGGAGGTGATCGAGGCGGACGACCCGGGCTTCTCCTTCGCGCGGCCTGACCCGCAGGACACCGAGGCCGCGTCCGGCCGGGTGCTGCAGACGGCGGAGAAGCAGGTGATCTCGCGCCTGGCCAGCACCGGCCTCTACTGGTTCCGCCGCGCGGGCGACTTCCTGCGGCTGGCCGACGCCGCGCGGGAGGACCCGGCCGGCGAGCTCTACGTCGCCC
>CAXSHO010000014.1:19189-27482 GCA_964237305.1 uncultured Caulobacteraceae bacterium | reverse complement strand
CTTGTACAACGACCTGATCGCCGCCGGCGGCGTCGTGCGCTTCCAGCGCACGCCCGCGGACGGGATCGTCTTCTGCGGCACGCCCCAACAGTACCGGGCCGCCCAGCTTCGGGCCCGGGAGGCCCTGTGAACATGCCCAGCGCCCGGCGCCACGGCCTGACCATCGTCACGCCCAGCTTCGAGAAGCACGTGGTCCAGTTCGAGCGGATGCTCGAAAGCCTGGCGCGCTTCTGCACCGACCCGGGCTTCGTCGACCTGATCGTGGTCGTCGAGCGCGCCAACGTCGAGCGCTTCACGCAGGTCTGCCGCCGCCACCCGGCGATCGGCTTCAGCATCCTGGTCACCGAGGACATCCTGGCGGACTTCGGCGTCCCGGAGGCGCCCGGCGCCTTCCTGCGCCGCATCGGCAAGTTCACCTTCCAGACCCTGAAGAAGCTGGGCGGCCTGGCCCGCGCCCGAACGGCCTGGTCGCTGGTCCTGGACAGCGAGTCCCTGTTCCACAAGCCGTTCAGCGCCGAGCGGCTGCTGCAGGACTACGCCGAGCGCAAGTACGTCTTCTACACCGAGACGCGCCCGCGCGGCCCGCGGTGGCGCGAGTCCACCGGCTGGCGGGTGACGGAGAACTGCGGCGCCGCGCTGGACGTGCCCGCCGGCGACCGGTGGTACATGGAGTACTTCCACTGGTTCTACGAGACCGACAAGCTCTTGGACATGGTCCAGAGACGGCTCACGCCCGCCTTCTTCGCCACGATCCGTAACCCGTCTTCAGGCGAAGTCGATCACTTCGAAAACGTTCTCTACTATATTTACCTTGAGAACCACCACGGGGACGAATACGACTTCGTGGATTTCAAGCAGCTGCTGGATCAGCACCTGCCGCCGAGCCTCTCCGCGCGCTTCAAGCTGGACGAGCTGCCGTTCTCCCTGTTCGGCAACGACTACCTGCTGAACATCCTCGGCCCGGAGGAGGTGGGCGCCCTGCAGGGCCTGTTCGCCGCCTACCGCCTGCCCTTCATCAGGCTGGAGCCGCCCGTCTTCAACACCGGCTACTTCCCCGCGCTGAAGGCGCTGGACTCGTTCGTGGCGACCATCTCCTCCCACCACGCCGGCTGGCTCCGCAAGAAGATCGCCGTATGCGTCAGCGGCGAGTTCCGGCACACGACGCACCGCACGCCCGAACAGCAGGCGCGCCACCTCGCGGGCTTCCTCAGCGGGGTCGAGTGCGACGTCTACGTGCACGGCTGGAGCAATCCCAACGAGGCGCTGATCGTGGAGGCGCTGCGCCCCCGCGCCAGCCGCTTCGAGACCAAGCCCTCCTTCGCGGCCATGGCCCGCCGCATCCGCCTGCGCGAGCCCCGGCTGAAGCCCGGCCGCGACGAGGGCAGCCTGGCCATGTTCTACGGCCTGAAATCCGTGTTCGAGCTCGTGGAGCCGCACCTCGACGAATACGACTACATCCTGCGCATCCGGCCGGACCTATACAGCGACATCTCGCTCAAGGAGATCCTGGTCCGGATCAGCGATGAGGGCGACCTCCTGCCCGACACCATCTACGTGCCCCGGCACTTCCACTCGAAGGGGGTCAACGATCAGCTGGCGCTGGGCCCGGTGGAGGTGATGCGCGCCTACTTCCGGACGTTCGACCATGTCGAGCAGCGCCTGGAGACGCTGTTCTTCAACCCCGAGTGCGTGCTTTTGGGCCACCTGCTGGAACGCGACGTGCCGCTGGCCGTGGTGGAGATCCCCTACGCCCTGATGCGCGACGAGCCGATCCGCCTCGACGGCGTCCACGGGGCGTTCCACCGGCAGTTCGGCGTCTGGTGGTCGCGCACGGACGACCTGCCCCAGTTCGAGGACCTGTCCGACTACTTCCGCGACAAGCTCGCCGCCATGGACGCCATGATGCGCGGCCGCGTGCCCGACCTCCTCTACGTGCGCGCCGGCGCGCACGGCGGGGGCGAGGCGATGCTGCGGCTGCACGCCGTCGACAACGACCCTGCGCGCCACGCGTCCGCCATGTTCGACCGGCTCGGCTTCGGGGTGTCCGCCCCCTTCGTGCTGGAGGATGGCGTGGCCACGCAGGTCGCCGATGCCGTGGGCAAGCAGCTCTTCGTGTACCCGGAAGGCGACGGGCTGACGGTGGCCGAGTGGCGGTGGCGCGCCGGCCGGTTCGGCGTGGAGCGCCTGACCGTCTCCGCCGACGCGCTCAGCCCCGCCGCCCTGCCCCTCGGCGCCCCCGTCCCGCCGCGGCCGGCCGTGCGCCACGAACCCCCGCCCGAACAGGCGGACGCCGTCGGCGACGCGGAGGGCGGCGTCGCCGGGCAGCTGTGGCCCGGGCGCCGGCTCCGCGTGGGCGCGCGGCTCGCCAGCCGCGGCGGCGCCTACGCCCTGCAGCTGCGCGCCGACGGCGACTGCCTTCTGGCCGACCTGCGCGCGCCCGGCGCCGACCCGCTGTGGTCCAGCGGCACGCGCGGCGAGGCGACGCACCTCGTCATGCAGCTGGACGGCAACGTCGTTATCTACACCGCGGACGGGAGCGCCGTCTGGGCGTCCGGCACCGAGGGGCGGCCGGGGGCCTACCTGGAGGTGACCGACGACGGCGCGCTGGTCATCGGCGACGGCCGGGACGATTTCTGGCGCGCGCCGGACCGCCCGCCCGTCCCCTCCCCCGCCCATCCCGGCCGGCTCACCGGCGGCGACGTCCTGTCGCCGGGCGATGTCCTCATCAGCCCCTCCGGCGCGAGCCGGCTGGACCTCGCCGCGACGGGCGACCTGCGGGTGCGCGCGGGCGGCGACGCGCCCGCGACGCTCTGGAGCGCCGACCACGGCCGCCCGGTGGCGAGCACGGCCATGCAGGCGGACGGCAACCTCGTGCTGTACGACTCCGACGCCCAGGCCCTGTGGGCGTCCCACACGGACGGCAGCCCCGGGGCGGCGCTCCACATCTTCGACGACGGCGCCCTGGCGGTGGTGCGCGATGGCGTAGAGCTCTGGCGCTGGTCGGCGCCGGACGAGCCGCTGTCGCCCCACGCGTCGGAGCCGGCGCAAAAGCCCCGGCAAGCGCTTGGGACGGTCATGCGCGAGCTCGTCCCCGCCGCGTCTTGAGAAGGGCGCCGCCTTCGGCCGACCCCCCCGCGCTGGACGCGCCGGGCGGCCTGAGCGTGGTCGTCCAGGGCCGCCTCGCCGCGGCCGACCTCGCCGACACCGCCAACGCCTGCGCCCACTGGCGGGCGCTGTTCCCGGCGGCGGAGGTCGTGCTGGCCGTGTCGGTCACCGATGTCCTGGCGGGCGCGGCGGCCGACGGCTCCACCGAGCGGCTGCGCCTCGGCGCACGCTGGAGGGGCGACGGAGCCCTCGCCGCCGCCCTGCGCGTGGTCCTCGAGGCGTGCGACCTCGTGGTGGTCTCGCAGGGCGCCACGCCCCTGCCGCCCTTCAAGGACGACTCGGGGCCGAACAACTTCAACCTGCAGCGGGCCGCGGCGCGCGCGGGGCTGGCGGCGGCGTCCGGCCGATGGGTCCTGCGGATCCGCAGCGACGCCCTGTTCCTGGCGCGCGACTTCGTCGCCCAGCACGTCGCCGACGCCGCCCGGCCGCGCGGCTCGGCACAGGTGCTGTCGGAGCGTGTGCTGATCTCCTGGCTGTTCACGCTGAACCCCTTCACGGTGGAGCGCCTGCCGCTGCACCTCAGCGACTGGCTGCACTTCGGCCTTCTGGACGACGTGCGCCGCCTGTGGTCGGGGCCGCCCATGTCGCTGGCCGACGCCCTGCACCACCGGGCGCACGCGCACCCGCCGGAGGCGAACCGGCGCGAGCGGCAGTTCATGAGCCGGCTGGCCGTCGAGCAGCACCTCTACTTCCACGCCCTGGCGCCCGCGCGGCCCGACCTAGTGCTGGCCACGCATACGGACGGCACGAGCGTCCGGCTCGCCATGGACCTCCTGCTGGACAACTTCACCATCTGCGACCTGGCCCGGTCGCGCTTCGTACTGCCGAAGTACCAGCAGGACCTCGGCCAGCCCGAGCGGCGGCTGCATTGCCTCACCCGTGAGGACTGGCTGTCGCTCCTCGCCGCGCGGGGCGAGGATCCCCGGCGCGTGCTGGCGAGCAAGATCGAGGCCGCGGCGGCGCAGGCGCACCGCTTCGGCCTCTAGCCTCCCGGCTCCGTCCCCCCCGCCATCTGCGCGGCCGCCGCCAGCCGCCGCCGGAGGCGGGCGGGATCGTAGGCGGCCACCGCCCGCTCCACCGCGTCGGCCAGCGCGGCCGCCGAGTCGCGCCAGCGGTGCTCGCACACGGCGCCGTCGGCGGCCTGGAAGCCGGCCGCAAGCACCTCGTCCACCCCCGCCGCCAGCGCATCGGTTGTGGGGAACAGGTGGATGTTGGCTCCAAGCGCACAGCGCGCCCTGATCTCGTGGTAGGCCGGCTGGTCGAGCGCCAGCACGGGCGCGCCCGCCGCCAGGGCGTCCATCACGGGCAGGCCGAAGCCCTCCTGGAAGCTGGGGAAGACCACGGCGCAGGCCTTCGCGTAGAGCGCCGACACCGCCTCGTCCGACAGCCGCCCGGAGTGGAGCCAGCGCACGCCGGGCGCGGCCTGGCGCACCTGCCCGAGCACGGTGAGCGGCAGGTGGGGCGCCCGCGCCCGCAGCCGCCGCACCGCGGCGTCGATGTTCTTGTGGCCGAACGGGTTGCCGACCACGAGCAGCCCCTCGCGCTCGGACGCGGCGCCGGGGCCCGCGCGCCCGTATTCCGACGCGGCGGTGGAGTTCAGCATGACGAAGCGCTCGACCGTCTCCGCTTGCGGGAAGCGCAGGCCGAACTGCCGCGCGGTGAAGCCGCTGACGAAGCCCGTGAGCTCGGAGTGGGTGAGGGCGAGGGGCCACAGCTCCCGCACCCCCCGCGCCCCCAGCGCCTCCGAGTTGGCGATGATGGCGTCGTGCATGACGAAGCCCGCCACGGGGGCCGCCGACCACGTGCGGACCAGATCGTCGGGGCTCAGCGGCTGGCTCAGCTTGATGCAGGCGGTCCACTCCCCCGCCGTTCCCGGCTCGTGCATGCGGCCGGCGGCGGCGAAACCGTCCAGCCCGTGGAAGCGCGCCGCCTCGCTCGCGCAGGCCACCGTCAGGTCGAAACGGTCGAGCGCGTCCAGCGCGCGGAGCACGGCGACGGACATCCGGGCGGTGCCGTCATGGTGCGGGCGCAGGGCGGCGAGATCGACCAGCAGCCGGATTCGCCCCGGGCGCAGGGCCGTCTCCAGCCGGCGCGCGACGGCCTCCACGTCCCGCCCGAAGCCGACCTCCGCGGCGGCGAGTTCGGGGTGGCGGCGCGCGAGCACGACCGCGTCCGCCGCCGTCCGCGACGGGGGCCGCCGCGCCTCCGACGCCGCGGCCCGGACCGCACCGAAGGCGGCGTCGTTGGCGCGGGCGCACAGGTCGAGGACGGCCGCCTCCGCCTCGTCGTAGAGCGCGTCCAGGCCGCCGAACTCCTGCAGCAGGCGCGACCGGATCACCACCAGCGGTCCCGCCGACGGCGGGCCGTAGAGGAGGCCGGGTGTCGGCGGCGAGCCCGTCACGGCCGCGGCGGAGCCGACGGTCGGGTCATCGAGGGCGCCGAGAAGGGCGGCGAGCACGCCCGCGGGCTCCTCCGTCTCCGCCTCCAGCCGCAGCACCGCGTCCGCCCCCCGCGCGCGCGCGACCTCCAGCCCGACGTTGAACAGCGCCCGCTGTGACGCCGCCGGGTCGGCCTGCAGCACCAGGATGTCGCGCCCCGCCAGGGCGGCGAGCGCGGCGGAGGCCGCCCCGCACGTGAGCACCACGGTGACATGGCCGGCCGCCGACGCCTCCCGCCCGGCGCGCGCCGCCCGGCGCACGGCCTCCGCCCCGTCGGGGTCGACCACCAGCACGGAGACGTGCGACGCCGCGCCGGCGAAAGGCGCGGCCGCCTTCACCGGCTTCAGCCGGAGCGGAGGCCCCACGCCCAGGCCCGGCGAGGCCCAGCCCTCCCGCCGCACCCCGAGCGTCGGCGCGATCCAGGCCTGGGTCGCGGGCTCGAGATGGTCGAGGAGGACGACGTCCGGCGCGCGCCGCTCGTGCTCGTCCGCGCCCAGGGCGTAGGCGCGCCGCAAGGCCCGCCGGGCCTCCGCGTGGTCCCCCGCCGCCAGGGCGGCCGATCCCTCGCGGGCGAACGCCTCGCCGTCGTCAGGATGCAGTTCCCGGCGACGTTTGAAGGTCGCGCGGGCGAGGTCGAGCTGATTGAGGTCGCGCCGGATGTCGCCCAGCGCGATGAGGACGTCCGCCGATCCGCCCGCCTCCAGGACCGCCTCGTACGCCTCGGAAGCGGCCCGCCAGGAGGTCATGTCGTGCGCCCGGTGCGCTCTCGCCAACGCCCTGGAGGCGTCGGCGCTTCGCGGGTGGTGTGGCTCGCCCATGGCTCCTCCTGCGCACCCGCATAGGAGCCGCCGACCGCCGCCGCAGCCACATATGCGAGGCGGCGGCCGCGGCGATCAGGCCGAGGGCGAGGTGGGCGTAGGCGCGGGCGTGTCCATGGGCGGGACTTCCTGCGGCGGCTCTGGGATGTCGGACATGGGCGGGCTCCGTTCTGCGTCCACCGGTAACGCACGCCGGCGGCCGCGGCTGCACGCCATCGCAGGGACGGAGCGCAGGAGCTAGCCGGTCATGGCCTCGAGCTCACGACCCCGGGTCTCGTGCACGAGCCGCTGCACGAAGGCGAAGGACAGCGCCGCGCACACCGCATAGACGCCGTAGGTCACGACGAGACCCAGCCCCGCCGCCATGGCCGGGAAGCTGACGGACACGACGAAGTTGGCCAGCCATTGCGCCAGCCCCGCGACCGAGAGCGCCGGGCCGCGGAGCTGGTTGGGGAACATCTCGCCCAGCATGACCCACATGACGGGGCCCCAGCTGAAGTTGAAGAACACGGTGAACCCGTTGGCGGCGACCAGCGCCACAAGCCCCGCCGCCGGGGAGAGGTGAAGCTGCCCCCCCACCTGGCTGGCCGTGGAGAAGGCGGCGGCCACGAGCCCGAGCGTCACCGCCATGCCCGCCGAGCCGATCAGCAGCAGCGGCCGCCGCCCCACCCGGTCGATCATCGCGATCGCCGCCAGGCACGCTCCGATGGAGAGCGCCCCGGACAGGATGTTGATCTGGAGGGCGTCGTTCTCGCTGAACCCCACCTGCCGCCAAAGCACGGCGCCGTAGTAGAAGACGACGTTGATCCCGACGAGCTGCTGGAAGACCGCCAGCCCGATCCCCGCCCAGACGATGGGCCGCAGCCGGGACGAGCCGGCCACCCGCAGGTCGGAGAAGCTTGGGCGATGGTGGTCCAGCGCCAGGGAGCGGGCGATCTCCTCCACCGTGCGGCGCCCCTCCTCCGCGCCGAGGAGCCGGGTGAGCACGGCCTGCGCATGGTCCCTCGATCCCTTGGCCACCAGGAAGCGCGGGCTCTCGGGGATGAGGAACAGGCTCAGCAGGAAGACGGCGGCGGGGATCACCTGCACCCAGAACATCCAGCGCCACGCCGGCTGGCCGAACACCATCGCCGTCGACCCCCCCGCGGTCTTCGCCAGCACGAAGTTCACCAGGAAGGCGGCGGTGAGCCCCGTGATGATCATCACCTGCTGCACCGACGACAGCCGGCCGCGGATGGAGGCGGGCGTCACCTCCGAGATGTAGACGGGCGACAGCACGCTGGCCGCGCCCACGCCCAGGCCGCCCAGGATGCGCGCGGCGATGAACACGGCGGAGGAGCCGGCCGCGCCCGCCCCCAGCGCGCTCACGATGAAGCAGACGGCGGCGACCATCATCACGCTGCGGCGGCCGAACACGTCGGCGAGGCGCGCGGCGCCGAAGGCGCCTCCGGCGCAACCCAGGAGGATGGCGCCCACGTTCAGCCCGGTGCCGAATTTGGACAGGTGGAAGGTCGTCTCCAGCCCCTCCTGCGTGCCGTTGATCACGCCCGAGTCGTAGCCGAACATGAAGCCGCCGATGGTGGCCACCGCCACGATCACGGCGATGAAGCCGAGGTTCACTTTGGCGCCGGGGGCGAGCTCCCCCAGCCCCTGCCCCGCGGCGTCGACGAGTCCGGCCATCTGCAACTTCCTCCGGGGCTCGCCCGACGTATCGTCCCGCGGCCGGCGATGCGCCCCGCCGGCCTTTGCGGCGACGCTAGTGTTAGCGCAACCAGCGCGCAAGCCGGGGTGAGGGCGCCCTCCCGGTCAGGCCCCGGTCCTGGGCGGGGCGGTCGATCCTCGCTCCACCAGGGTGAAGGGCAACACCTCGTC
>CAXSHO010000014.1:3432-19179 GCA_964237305.1 uncultured Caulobacteraceae bacterium | reverse complement strand
TAGTGTTAGCGCAAACATGACGCAAGCCGGGGAGGGTGAGGGCGCCGCCCTGATCAGCGCCCGGTCCTCGCCGGGGCCGTCGATCCGCGCTCCACGAGGGTGAAGGGCAAGATCTCGTCATGGCCCGCCAGAGCCGGGGCGGCCGAGCGCAGGTGCGCGATGAGCAGGGCCGCGGCGCGGCTCGCCATGGCCCGCACCGGCTGGCGCACGGTGGTGAGCGGCGGCCACAGCGTCACGGCCAGGGCGGTGTCGTCGAACCCCACCACCGTGAGGTCGCGCGGCACGTCCAGTCCGCGCCTGTGCGCTAGGGAGATGGCCGCCGCCGCCATGTCGTCGTTGAAGGCGAAGATGGCGGTGGGAGGCGCCTCCATCGCCAGCAGGGCCTCGGCGCCCCGCAGCCCGGAGAGGTAGTCGAAACGCCCGTCCGCGATGGTGAGGCGCACGTCCGCCGCGCCCTGCGCCGCCGCCCTGACGCCGATCAGCCGCTCGTCGCTGGAGGTCTGGTCGGGCGGTCCGCCGATGACGCCGATCCGCCGGTGCCCCCAGCCCATAAGCCGCAGCATCATCTCGCGGGCCGCGCGCCGGTCGTCGATCCGCAGGCAGACGGCGCCGGGCGCCGGCCGCCCCGCCGCAACCACGCCGACGGCGACGCCCGCCTGGGCGAGGGCGGTCCTGATCACGGCGGACTCGCTGTGCGGCGGGGGCAGGACCACCGCCCGCGCACCCCCCTCCAGCAGCTGCGCCACCGCCGAGCGTTCGGCCGCCTCGCCGTCGCCGCACTGGACGAGGCCAAGGGGCGCGCCCTCCCCGCCGGCCGCGTCGAGCAGGCCGACCAGGAACTCGCCCAGGAAGCCGGAGCTGGGGTTGGAATGGACGGCGCCCAGCTTGATGGTGTGAGCCCGCGCGAGATTGCGGGCGGCGAGGTTGGGGGCGTAGCCCAGCTCGCGGATGGCCTCGGCCACGGCCTCCCGCGTGCCGCTCCTCACGTTGGCCGCCTTGTTGACGACCCGCGACACCGTCATGGGCGACACGCCCGCGCGCCGTGCGACGTCGGCGATGGTCGCGTCGGAGGGCGGCCCTCCGCTTCTGCGCCCACCCTCCATCGATCGCCCCCCGGGCCGCCCGCCGCGTCGAGGATCGGGGGTCGCGGGGGGACACGCAACCCGCCAGGCGGGCGCGTCCGGTGGGCGGGCGGCTTGCAATCTCGGCGCAGGCGCCCTTGTTAGCGCTACCAAGACGCCGGCGGGAGACGGGCGTGCACCTCGGGATCGACATCGGCACGTCCGGCGTGAAGGCGGTCGTCGTCTCCGCCGACGGCGGGGTGGCGGCGCAGGCCGTGGCGCCCCTGGAGGTCTCGCGCCCCTCCCCGCTCTGGTCCGAGCAGGACCCGTCGGCCTGGTGGGCGGCGACGGAGGCGGCGGTGCTGGCGCTGGAGCCTGCGCTGCGGGCCCGGGTCCGCGCGGTGGGCCTGGCCGGGCAGATGCACGGCGCCGTCTTGCTCGGCGCCGACGACGAGCCGCTGAGGCCCGCCATCCTGTGGAACGACGGCCGCAGCTCCGCGGAATGCGGGGAGCTGGCGAGGCGGGCGCCCGGGCTGGAGCGGATCGCCGCCAACCTCGCCATGCCGGGCTTCACCGCCCCCAAGCTCCTGTGGGTGAAGGCGCACGAGCCGGACGTCTTCGCCCGCGTCCGCACCGTGCTCCTGCCCAAGGATTACGTCCGCCTCCGCATGACGGGGGAGAAGGCGTCCGACATGTCCGACGCCTCCGGCACGCTCTGGCTGGACGTGGGCGCGCGCGCCTGGAGCCCCGCCCTGCTGGAGGCCTGCGAGCTCGGGGTGGAGGCGATGCCGCGGCTGGTGGAGGGGTCGCAGGTCTCCGCGCGGCTCGGGCGCGAGGTCGCGGCGCGCTGGGGGATGGAGGCCGTGCCGGTAGCCGGGGGCGGCGGCGACAACGCGGCGGGGGCGGCCGGCGTGGGGGTGGTCACGCCCGGCTCCGCCCTCCTCTCGCTCGGCACCTCCGGCGTGCTGTTCGTGGCGACCGACCGGCTGCGGCCGAACCCGGCGCGGGCGGTGCACGCCTTCTGCCACTGCCTCCCCGACCTGTGGCACCAGATGTCGGTGCACCTCAGCGCGGCGAGCTGCATCGACTGGGTCGCGCGGCTGACGGGGGCGGCGGGGCCGGCCGAGGTGTTCGCGCGCGCAGAGGCGGCCGGGCCGCACGCCGCCACGCCGGTGTTCGCGCCCTACCTGTCCGGCGAGCGGACGCCGCACAACGACTCCCGCGTGCGCGCCGCCTTCCTCGGCCTGGACAACGACACGGACGCGGGGTCGCTCAGCCAGGCGGTGCTGGAGGGGGTGGCCTTCGCCCTGGCCGACGGGCTGGACGCCCTGCGCGGCGCGGGGACGCACGTGGCCGAGCTCCGGGTCATCGGGGGCGGGTCGCGCTCGCCCTACTGGGGCCGCATCCTCAGCGCGGCGCTGGGGGTCCCGCTCACCTACGGTCCCGGCGGCGAGGTCGGGCCGGCGCTCGGCGCGGCGCGGCTGGCGCGGCTGGCGGACGAGGGCGGCGACCCGCGCGACGTCTGCCTTCCCCCGCCCGTCGACCGGGTGGTGGAGCCCCGGCCCGACGACGTCGCCGCCCTGGCCGACCGCCGGGCGACCTTCGCGCAGGCCTATCCCCGCATCCAACCTGAACCGGAGGTCCACCGATGACCGACGCCGCCGCCTACTTCGCCGACCTGCCGCCCGTCACCTTCAAGGGCGAAGGCTCCCGCGACGAGCTGAGCTACCGCTGGTACGACAAGGACCGGGTGGTGCTGGGCAAGCGCATGGAGGACCACCTGCGCTTCGCCGTCTGCTTCTGGCACGGCTTCTGCTGGAACGGCTCGGACGTGTTCGGGGCGCCGACCTTCGACCGGCCCTGGCTGCGGGGGGCCGCCGACTCCGCCGCGGCCGCCGCCAAGCGCCGCGCCGCCTTCGACTTCATCGGCAAGCTCGACGCGCCGTTCTACACCTTCCACGACGTGGACGTGATGGCCGAGGCCGAGACGGCGGCCGAGCACCGGCGGGCCTTCGCCGAGGCGGTCGACGACCTGGAGGCGCTGTCGCAGGCGTCCGGCCGCAAGCTCCTGTGGGGCACCGCCAACCTGTTCAGCCACCCGCGCTACGCGGCGGGCGCGGCCACCAACCCCGATCCCGAGGTGTTCGCGTTCGGCGCCATGCAGGTGCGCGACGCGCTGGACGCCACCCACCGGCTCGGCGGCGCCGGCTATGTGCTGTGGGGCGGGCGCGAGGGCTACGAGACGCTGCTGAACACCGACATGAAGCGCGAGCTGGACCAGCTGGGCCGCTTCCTCACGCTCGTGGTCGAGCACAAGCACAAGATCGGCTTCAAGGGCGCCATCTTGATAGAGCCCAAGCCGGCGGAGCCGACGAAACATCAGTACGACTACGACACGGCCACCGTGTACGGCTTCCTCAAGCGTTACGGGCTGGAGGGCGAGGTCAAGATGAACCTGGAGGCCAACCACGCCACCCTGGCCCTGCATACCTTCGAGCACGAGATCGCCACAGCGGCGGCGCTGGGGATCTTCGGCTCAATCGACGCCAACCGGGGCGACCCGCAGAACGGGTGGGACACCGACCAATTCCCCAATTCGGTCGCCGACATGACGCTGGCCATGCTGGAGATCCTGCGGGCGGGCGGCTTCACAGACGGCGGCTTCAACTTCGACGCCAAGGTCCGCCGCCAGAGCATCGACGCCGTCGACCTGCTGTACGGCCATGTGGGGGGCATGGACGTGATCGCCCGCGCCCTCCTCGCCGCCGCCGCGATCATCGAGGACGGGCGGCTGGACGCCTTCCGCGCCGAGCGCTACCGCGGCTGGGACGGCGAGCTGGGACGCTCGCTCATGGGCGACGGCCTCCGGCTGGAGGACATCGCGGACCTGACGCTGGAGAGGGACCTCCGCCCCCGCCCGACCTCAGGGCGCCAGGAAAGGCTGGAGGCGCTCGTGGGCGGCCTCGGCTCCTAGGGCCACGAACGCGGGCGGCGTCAGGCCTCCTCCTCGATCGCGGCCTGCGCGATGCGCTGGGCCCCGCCGTTCAGGTGCGCACCGAGGAGGTGGCCGGCCGCCACCGCCGCGAGGCAGAGCGCGACGGAGGCGGCGACGTTGAGCAGGGCGCGGCCGTACCCGCCCGCCCGCAGGAGGTCCAGCGTCTGCAGGCTGAAGGACGAGAAGGTCGTGTAGCCGCCGCAGACGCCGACCATGACGAACAGCCGCAGCGCCTCGGGCGCGGGATGGCGGCCGGTCGCCAGCGTCAGCGTCCCGAACAGCCCGATCAGGAGCGACCCCGAGCCGTTGATCAGCAGGGTGCCCCACGGCATGTCGCGGCTGTGAGGCAGCATCAGCACGGAGACGACGTAGCGCCCGAGGCTCCCCAGGGCGCCGCCCAGCATGACGGAGATGCAGGTGGCGAAGCTCATGGTCGTCTCCTCCGGCGGCCGGTGCGAACAACGGCGCGGCGGGGCGCCGGGCTCCACGTCGGCGGGATCGGCGGCGTGCGGCGGCTGCCGGCTCAGCAGGTGGCGCAGACCATCAGCACGGAGCCGTGGCGGTAGACCTCGTCCTTGTCCACACCCGCCGCCCTGGCGGCCCGATCGTCGGGGGCGTCCACCAGGTCCGTCACGCGGACCGCCTTCGCCAGGACGGCCCCGGAAGGCGCGGAGAGCACGCCGCGCGCGATGACGGCGCCGTCCACGTCCAGGCCGGCGCGGCCCGGGCCCGAGGTGGCGGCCACGCGCAGCGCCCCCGCCCCCGTCGGGCCGAGGGAGACGGCCTGCGCAGCCCCGGCCGCATCGCGCCACCCGAATTGCAGGAGCTGCCCGCCCACCCCGGCGCCCGTGCGCTCCCGCGCGCCGATCAGGACGGCGGGCCGGTCCGCCCCCACCACGCCGTCCTCCACGACCAGCCCCGCCGTCCAGCGGGCCGCGCCGGGTCGCTGCACCGACAGCTCGCCCACCGTGAGCGCCACCGCGGACGCCGGCTGCACGGCGGAGGAGCCCAGCAACGACACGCCCTGCACGATGGTGCGGGGGCTGTAGGCGGAGAAGTCGTACTCGGCGCCGACGAGGGCCCGCCCCTCGCCCGCCTGGACCGCCCGGTTGTCGGGGTGGTCGCTGAGGATGAGGTTGGTCCCCCAGGCGGTCGCGCGGTCGGCGTTGACGACGGCGGCGCCGAACAGGGCGACGGCGTTGCCGGTGCGGCCCGCCCCACCGGCCCTGTCGTTGCGGATGACGGCGCCCACCGCGTAGTTCGTCTCCCGCCCGGCGTCGCCCGGCACGACGGACACGCTGGTGAACGGACCCGCCGAGCTCGGCCCGATCACGTGCGCCAGGAGGGCGTCGCGCGCCGGGCAGGCGGCCGACCGGCAGACCTCCCCCCCGGCGAAAGCCGCGTCGGCCGGACCGGCGAGCAGGACTGCGGCGACGATGGAGGCCTGGAGCATGCGATCGATGTAAGGCGAGTCCTCCGGAAGATGCCGAGACGCTTGTCGGGCGTCAGGCGCCTCCCGCCTCTCGAGGTGCAGTTCAAAGGGGCTCCCTGACGGTGATGGCTGTGGCGAGATGCGTGCAGCTGCGAGGGGCGCTGGCTTCTCGGCCAGCGTTCGTGTGGCCAGGCGGGACAGGGCGGAGGTGGCTCGCCGGGTCCGAAACAGGGCTCGCCCGCCGATGCTCATCGCCCTAGGTTCGGGGAATGACTTCCCACATCGGAGCGCAGAGTGAGACGCCCGTCGCGGGCTCCCGCGGTCCCCGTGTCAGCAAGGCCGACCAGAGCGCCGAGACGCGGCGGCGCATCGTGCTGGCGGCGGTCGAGTGTCTGGCGGAGCGGGGTTTCGCCGGCACCACCCTGCAGGTGATCGCCGAGCGGATGAGCATGAGTCGGACGCCCATCCACTACCACTTCTCCACCCGCCTGGACCTGTTCGTGGAGGTGGCGCGGCGGCTCCCCACCGTGCGGGCGCAACAGTTCGGCGAACGTCTGGAAGGGCTTCACACCTTCAGGCAGCGCATGAAGGCCATCGTCGTTCTGGCCAAGTCGAACTCGGTGCGCCCCGAGCATCTGGCCGCCATAGAGCTGAAGCTCGCCGCTCGCAGCGACACCGAACTCGGCGCCCAGCTGCTTCCCGTGATCGAGAGCGCCGAGCGGGAGGGTGAAGCCTGGTGGATCAACTTCCTCGCGGCCGATGAAGAGGACCGGGCCATGGCGCTGGCCTTCCGCCAGCTCGTTCTGGGTCTCGCGCGCAGCACGATCATCGACGAGAGCATCGGCCTGACGCCCGACCCGACGCAGGCCTGGGGCCTGATCGAAGCGATGCTGGACACGTTCGGCGGCGACACGTCCGCCCCCTGACGGACGACAGGCTGCCGGTTTCGGCCAGCCGGTGAAAACACCGCCCCGACCCGCCAACTCGGCGGCAATAATGTAGACAAACATGTTCGTATGTATTTATCTCCGGGGATGGGGGATGATGCGACGGTCGATGCGGAGGCGGTGCTCGCGCAGCTCGCGTGTGGCGGGGCGGTGTCTCATCGTGCGGTCGTGGTCGTGGCTCACCCCGACGACGAGGTGCTGGGCCTGGGCGCCAGCCTCGCCCGCCTCGAGCATCTCAAGCTGATCCACGCCACGGACGGCGCGGCGGGCGGCGCGGGGGAACCGGCCGAGGTCGCAGGCGGGCGCTTCGCCGAGCTTGGGTCCGCCCTGTCGATCCTTGGTTGCCGGCCGGACTGTTCGGTCCGGCTTGATCATCCCGACGGCCGGCTGGCCGCGCACATGCGGACTGTCTCCGACCGGCTCTCGCAAGAACTCGCCGGTGCGGAGGTCGTCATCACGCACGCTTTCGAAGGTGGCCACCCCGATCACGACGCGTGCGCCATCGCCGTGCAGCTCGCGTGCTCCGCGATCCTGGCGAGCGGTGGACGACCTCCGGTGCGGCTGGAGTTCGCGATCTACGCGCTGATCGACGGCGCGGTCGAGCTGAACCGTTTCGCGGCCGGGCGGGCACCGCATACGACGATCGTCCTCTCGGCCCGGCAACGTGAACTCAAGGCGGCCGCGCTGAAGGCCTTCCACAGTCAAGAGCACGTCGTCTCGCGTTTCCCGCTGGAGAGCGAGGTCATGCGCGCAGCGCCCGACCACGATCCCGCCGCGCCGCGCGATCTCCAGACGCTGCTCTTCGCGCGGTCGGATCCCGACCGGGAGGCGCGATGGCGGACACAGGTCGCCTCGGCCCTCGCCCGAGTTTGACGCCCGCGAACAACATCAAAGCAAAACAAGAAGAGAGGGAGGGAGAAGATGGCCAAGCGAAATGTACGGTGTCGTCGTCGTGCGTTGGCGTCAGGTGTGGCGTCGGGGGTCCTCGTCCTGGCGGTCGGCGCGCACGCGCAGTCGGGCCCTTCCGGCGCGCCGCAGCCCACGACGCCCGCCTCCACGGTCGAGCCCGGCGCCGTCTCGGAGGTGATCGTCACCGCGGAGAAGCGCACGCAGCGGCTGGTGGACGTGCCGGCCGCGGTCTCGGTGGTCAGCGGCGACGACCTCGCGCGCAGCGCGGTCAAGGACATCTCGCAGCTGAACGAGCTGATCCCCTCCATCAACTTCACCCAGGGCGCGGGCGAGGACGGCTCCTCCGTCAAGATCAGGGGCGTGGGCACGCAGGTGTTCAGCATCGGCGTGGAGCCGAGCGTCTCCTACGTCGTCGACGGCGTCGTGCTGGCCCGCGAGGCGCAGGCCCTGGGCGACTTCTTCGACATCGACAGGATCGAGGTGCTGCGAGGCCCCCAGAGCACGCTGTTCGGCAAGAACGCCTCGGCCGGGGTGATCAACATCGTCACCAAGGGGCCCACGCGCGAGCTGCATGAGAGCGCCTCCATAACGCTCGGCGAGGACGGCGATCGCGAATACCGGGCCGCCGTCTCAGGCCCGATCAGCCCCACCCTGGGCTTCCGAGTCTCGGCGTACGACGACCACTACGACGGCTTCATCCACAACGCCTTCAACGGCAAGGACATCAACGGCTCGGACTCGAAGGGAGGCCGCGTCAAGCTCGTGTGGGACGCCACCGACCGGCTCAAGCTGACGGGTAACTTCGACTATTCAAAGAGCGAGGGCACCTGCTGCCAGTACACCTTCCGCACCCTGGTCAACCCCTCCACGCCCGTCTTCATCAGTCCCGAGGTCGCCGGGCCTGAGAACCGCACCGCCAACGTCAACGCCAACGTCTACAACCGCACCGAACAGTTCGGCACGTCGCTGACGGCGGAGTACGCCCTCGACAAGGTGGTGCTGACCTCCATCACCTCGTACCGCCGCTTCTTCGAGGCGAACAATTCGGACGGGGACGGCACGCCGCTGTTGGCGCCCACCGTCGGCCAGAACGCGAACTACATCCTTCTGGACGTGAACGCCGGCAAGGCGGAGTCCGACACCATCACCCAGGAGTTTCGCATCGCCAACGTCGGACACCAGAAGCTCGACTACGTCGCGGGCGTCTTCGTGTTCGACACCGACCAGCACCGCCCGTTCACGCGGCAGGCCAGCGTCTGCTTCCTGGGCGCGACGGCCACGCGCCCAATCGGCACGCCGTGCGCCACCTTCGCCAACCTGCCCGCCGGCTTCGACGCCAAGGTGCACAGCACGAGCGTCGCGGGCTTCACCGACCTGACCTACGCGGTCACCGACCGGCTGTCGGCCATCGGCGGCGTGCGCCTGAACTACGAGACGCTGGACTACAGCTTCAGCGTCTTCAACACCGCGGCGGCGCTGCGGCCCGTGACCGTGCGCTTCGCCGACGCCAAGTCGGTGGACGACACGGTCGCGCTGGGTCGGGCGGGCTTCAAGTACGCCTTCGCCCGCGACACCAACCTCTTCTTCGTCTACTCGCGCGGCTACAAGGGCTACGCCTTCGACCTGACCACCTCGTTCACCCCGACCATCGCCACGCAGCAGCCGATCCTGCCCGAGACTTCGAACTCCTACGAAGTCAACCTCAAGACGCAGATGCTGGGGCGCCGGCTGAGCGTCAACACCGCGCTGTTCCTGACCGACTACGACAACTTCCAGGTCCAGGCCTTCGACACGACGGCGGCGGCCTTCCGGCTCCTCAACGCGGGCGCGGTCAGGACGGAAGGGGTGGAGGTGGACGCGACCTACAAGCCGATCGAAGACCTCAGCTTCTCGGCGGGCTTGGCCTACACGCACGCCCGGGTGCGCGACTTCCCCGGCGGCCCCTGCTACGCGGGCGAGACCGTGGTCGCCACGGCCCCGGGGCAGGGCGCGCCCCTCACCTGCGCCAACAACGGCACCGCCGCCACGGGCGACGACACGCAGAACCTGAAGGGCGGGCGGCTGCCCAACTCGCCGGACTGGCGCTTCACCTTCAACGCCCGTTACGAGCATCCGCTGGGCGCCTTGCCGCTCCGGGGCTTCGTCGACGGCGGGGTGGTCACGCAGAGCTCGACCGAGTTCGCGTTGAACCAGAACCCGGGAAGCGTGCAGCCCGACTACACCACCGCCAACCTCTCGGTCGGGGTGCGCGACCGCGACGGCCGCTACGAGCTGACGCTGTTCGCCCGCAACCTGTTCGACCAGAACTTCGCCAGCGCGATCTTCGAGGCTCCCGTCAACAACAGCCCGACGGGCAACTTCGGCCAGTACCTGTCGCGGTACTCGGCGCGCTTCGTCGGCGCGAACCTTCGGCTGAACTTCTGATGAGCGTGCGGGTCGATGACGTAGGACGCGTGCCTTGAACGCCGCGCCCACGCGCGCGCCGGTCGGCCGGATCGGCGTCTACGCGCTGCCCGCGCTGTTCCTGGCGCTGGTGACGACGCCGCTCACCACCTTCGTGCCCAGCCTCTATGCGCAACACCGGGGGCTGCCGTTCGCCATGGTGGGTGCGATGCTGTTCGCCTCGCGGTTCACCGACGTGCTCACCGATCCCCTGATCGGCTGGCTCAGCGACCGCACGCGGACCCGGATCGGCCGGCGCAAGCCCTGGATCCTGGCGGGGCTGCCGCTCGTGATCCTGAGCTGCTGGATGACGTTCAACCCGCCGGCGCACGTGGGGCCGCTCCACCTCCTGGTCTGGATATCGCTGCTCTACATCGGCCTGACGCTGATCGACATTCCCTACCAGGCCTGGGGGGCGGAGCTCTCGACCGACTACGCCACGCGCTCGCGCATCCAGGGGCTCAAGCAGGGCTTCGCGCAGGTGAGCAGTATGCTGGCCCTGGCCATCGCCGGCCTGCTGCCGCTCTTGGGCCAGACGGGGACGCCGCGGGTGATGTTCTGGCTGGCGATGGCGGCCTGCCTGTCTGTCCCGCTCGGCTTCGCCGTCCCGCTCGTCGTGTTGAAGGAGCCTCCGCCCGAGGACCTGCGGCGCGAGCCCCTGCGCTGGCGCGAGGGCCTGGCCGCGGTGTCGCGCAACCGCCCGTTCCTGAAGCTCCTGGCCGCCGCGACGCTGTTCGTGGCGGGCGCCTCCATCACCGCGGCGCTGCACCTGTTCGTCATCGAGCACGTGTTCAAGGCGCCCAAGCTGTTCCCGATCACCATCCTGGGCGAGGCGCTGGCCTCGCTCGTGGCCATCCCCCTGTGGGTCAAGCTTTCCGACCGGGTCGGCAAGCACCGCGCCGCGGCGCTGGCGGCGGCCTGGAGCATCCTGTGGAGCCTGCCCTTCCCGCTGATGGGACCCTCCCAGCTCCACCTGTTCCTGGGCATGGTGGTGATCCGGGGCCTGGGCTCCGGCGGGCTCGTGGTGCTGCTCCTGTCCATGCTGGCCGACGTGGTGGACGTGGACACCGCCTCCAGCGGCCGCCAGCGCACGGGCGTCTACTTCGCGCTGCTGCTCATGGCGCAGAAGCTGGCGGTGGCGCTGGGCGTGCTGGCGGGCACGGCCATCCCCGCGCGCTTCGGGTTCGAGCCCTCGCACGCCAACACGCCGGGCGCGCTGTTCAGCCTGGCTGTGGTCTACGCCTGGGTTCCCGACGTCATCAAGCTGGGCGCGGTGCCCCTGCTGTGGGCCTATCCGCTCACCGCCGCCCTGCAGAAGCGGGTGCGTGGCGAGATCGAGGCCTCGCGCACAACCTCGGCGACGAACGTTCCGGAGGTGCGCACGTGAGCGGACCGGTGCTCAACATCCCGCTCAAGGCCGACAACAGCTACGCCCTCCTGGACGCCGAGGGGATGGTCTCGGGGGGCCGCACCGGCCTGTTCCGCTACGACACGCGGCTGCTGTCTCGCTTGTGCTGGAGCCTGCCCGGCTTCGACCTCGTGGCGAGCACGGCGGACGGCGCCTGCCTGCGCCAGCATTGGTCGCGGCTGAAGGGGCGCGATCAGGACGTGGGGCTGCGGCGCGCGCTCACCGTCACGCCCGAAGGCCTGCGGGACCGTCTCGACCTGGAGAACACCTCCCTCGCCCCCCAGGCCATCGAGGTGAGGCTGGAGGTGGAGACGCAGTTCGCCGACATCTACGAGGCCTCGCCCATCTGGGGCTTCGAGCCGCCCCCGTCCCGCCCCGCACCGCTGTCGCCGGTCGGCGAGGCGACGATCGAGCACGTCGCGTCCGACGGCGTGACGACCCGCGTGACCCTGCAGGTCTCGCCGCCCGCGCGCGGCGCATGGTCGCTGTCGCTGGCTCCCGGCGAGCAGCTGACGCTCTCGCTCGACATCGCCGTGGCCTCCGATCTCGACGCCGGCGAAGCCGCCGTGCTGCCCAATCTGGACGAGCTGACCGAGGCCTATGCGCGCGCGGTGGAGCCGCCCGACGCCGTGGCGCGACGCTCGCTCGAGGACGTGGCCGCGCTCCTGACCAGCTGGCGCGGCGAGCCTGTGATCGTGGCCGGCGTGCCCTGGTTCGTGACGCTGTTCGGCCGCGACTCGCTCCTGACCGCCTTCATGCTGCTGCGCTGGGCGCCCTGGCTGGCGCGCAACGTCTGCCTCGCCCTGGCAGCCTCGCAGGGGCGCACCACCGACGCCTTCCGCGAGGAGGAGCCGGGCAAGATCGGGCACAACTTCCGCCGCGGCGAACTGGCCCGCACCGGCCGCGTCCCCTTCGGCCGCTACTACGGCACGGCGGACGCCACCGCGCTGTTCGTGATCACCGCCGCCGCCTACCGCGCGCAGACGGGGGACGACGCCTTCGCCGACCGGATCCGGCCCGCGGTGCGCGACGCGGTGGGCTGGTGCCTGGCCAAGCTGGAGCAGGGCGGCGGCTTCGTGCGGTTCGCCCCCGCGGGACGCGGCCTGGCGGTGCAGTCGTGGAAGGACTCGCCCGACTCGATGAGCCACGCCACCGGCGAGCTGGCGGCGGCGCCCATGGCCCCGGTGGAGGTGCAGGGCTATGTCCACCGCGCCCTGCTGTGCGCCGCCGACCTCTTGCCCCAACCGGAGGACACCGACCTGGTCGCGCGCGCGGCGCACGAGGCGGCCGAGCTGAAGCACCGGTTGCACGCGAGCTTCTGGCTCGACGACCTGCAGACCTTCGCCATGGCGCTCGATGCTCAGGATCGGCCGCTGGCGGTGCTGTCGTCCAACCCCGGGCACCTCCTGTGGGCGGGCGCGGTGGACGACGACTTGGCCCCGCGGCTCGCCGCGACCCTCCTGGCCCCCGCCCTGTGGAGCGGCTGGGGCCTTCGCACGCTCGGCTCGGGCGAGGCGCGCTACAACCCGATCTCCTATCACAACGGCGGGATCTGGCCGCCCGACACCGCCCTGTTCGCGGGCGGCACCGCTACGGGCTGGACGAGAGCTTCGGCCAGGTGCGGCGCGCGTTGCGCGACCTGGCCGCCGGCCTGCCCGACCGGCGCCTGCCCGAACTGGTGTCGGGCTATGCGCGGGAGCCCGGCCTGCCGCCCATCCCCGACCCGTTCAGCTGCCGCCCCCAGGCGTGGTCCACCGCTAGCCTGCTCTACCTCGACACCCTGGCGCTGGAGCCGTCCGCGCGTGGATGAGGCCGGGCGGCTGAGGGTCGGGGTGATCGGCGCCGGCGCGATCGCCCGCAACGCGCACCTGCCCAACCTCGCCGCCTCCGCCGCCGCGCGGCCCTATGCCCTGGCGAGCTTCCGCGGCGAGGCGGACCTTTCGGAACTCGCCTCCCGCTTCGGGGTCGCGCGGGTCGAGCGGGACTGGCGCGCGGTCGCCGCCGATCCCGCCGTGGACGCCGTGGTCGTGGCCACCGCCAACGCCTCTCACGCCGAGGTCGCCACCGCCGCGCTCGAGGCCGGCAAGGCCGTGTTCGTGGAGAAGCCGGTCGCCACGTCGGTGGCGGCGGCGCGGGCGATGGTCGACCTGGCCCGGGCGCGCGGCCTCGTGCTCGCCGTCAACCTCAACTACCGCCGGCTGCCCGCCGTGCAGGCCATGGCGGCGCGGATCGCGGACGGCGGCCTCGGCCCGCTGCGGTCGATGAGCGCCCGGCTGATGCGCCGCGCGGGGGCGCCGGCGCACGGGGCGTGGTTCGTGCAGTCCGCCCAGGCCGGGGGCGGCGCCTCGCTGGACCTCGGCAGCCACATGGTCGACCTCGCGCTCTGGCTGACCGGCTTCGCCCCCACGCGCGTGGTCGACCGCGAGTCATCGTTCGATCACGCCTCCAGGGGCCTCGGCTTCGCCGCGGGCGCAACCGCCGTCCCGTGCGACGTCGACGACGGCTTCGCGCTCGACGCCCGCACCGCCGACGTCCGCCTGCGCGCGGAGGCGGCGTGGGCGTGGCACGGTCCCGACGAGCTGCGCATCCAGGTGATCGGGGCGGAGGGCGGCCTGGACTTCGCGCCGCAGCTCTACGGCGCCGACAGGCCGCTGCGCGTCTACCGCTACTGGGACGGCGCGCCCTCCGTGGAGGCGCCTGAGGGCCTGGGCGACCTGCGCAAGGGCTTCGCGCGCGCCTCGGCCGACACCCTGGAGGGCTTCTTCGCCCGCTGTCGCGGCGAGACCTCCGACACCGCGACCGGAGCGGAGGCCCTGGCCGGCCTCGCGCTGATCGCAGGCGATGGGACCGACAGCGCATGACCACCGACCCCTCGCGCCTCGCGCCCGGCGCATGGTTGCGCCCGCGCATCTCCGCCACGCGCTCCCACCTCGACCTCGGCGGCGTGTGGGAGTTCGCGCTGAACGACGGGAGCGGGGCGGACAGGTCGGGCGGCTTCGCGCCGACGGCCCTGATCGCGGTGCCCGGCGCCTGGGCCGAGCAGGTGGTGGCCGCGGCCGGGCATGTGGGCGCGGCCTGGCATCAGCGCGACATCGAGGTCCCGCCCCGCGCCGCCGGCGGCCGCGTGCTCCTGCGGTTCGACGCGGCGAGCCTGGTGGCCGACGTCTGGCTCGACGGCGACCACCTCGGCGGGCACGAGGGCGGCTTCCTGCCGTTCGGCTTCGACATAACCGAGCGGGTGTCGCCGGGGCGTCGCCACAGGCTGGTGGTGCGGGTGGAGCATGGCCTCTCCACCCACCGCACGCCCGTGGGCGGACGCCCCGCGGCGGGCGGCTTCCAGGGCTCCCCGCCCACCTCCTACGACTTCTTCCCCTTCGGCGGGCTGATCCGCCCCGTGCGCCTGCTCCTCCTGCCCGCCGCGCACGTGCAGACGGTGAGCGTAACGCCCGACGCGCTGTCGCCCCGCGGCGGGGCGCACGTCCGGCTCGGCGTCAGCGAGGGCTTCTCCGGCGAGGCGCGGCTGCGGCTGAGGGATCGGCCCGGCGCGGAGGCGCGGCTGCCGGTGGTCGAAGGCGTGGCGCAAGGTCGGCTGGAGTGGGCGGACCCGCGCCTTTGGAGCCCCGCCGACCCGCACCTCGAGACCTTGGAGATCGAACTCCTGGACGGCGGCGAGGTGGTGGACGCCTACGCGCAGCCCTTCGGCCTGCGCACGGTGCAGGTCGAGGGCTCGCAACTCCTGCTGAACGGCGCGCCGGTCTTCCTGAAGGGCTTCGGCAAGCACGAGGACTTTCCGGTGAACGGGCGCGGCCTGAACGAGGCGGTGATCGTGCGCGACCACGAGCTGATGCGCTGGATCGGGGCCAACTCTTATCGCACGTCGCACTATCCCTACGCCGAGGAGGCGCTGGAGCTGGCGGACAGGGCGGGGCTGCTGGTCGTGGGCGAGACCTCCGCGGTCGGCCTGAACTTCTGGGACGGGGCGCAGAGCATGGCCGCACGCCTGGACTACGCCCGCGCCGAGCTCGCCGAGATGATCCGCCGCGACCGCAACCACCCCAGCGTGATCGCCTGGAGCGTGGCCAACGAGCCCTTCGCCAAGCCCGTGTTCGCCTTCAGCGCGCCGGTCGCGCCGGAGGCGCTGGAGGCCGGGCTCCACACCCTCTCGACGCTGGTGGCCGACGCCCGCGCGCTCGACCCTTCTCGCCCCGCGATGGTGGTGGGCGCGCAGGGCCAGCCCGAGGCCTTCCTCGACCTCGGCGACATCGTCGCCGTCAACCGCTACCACGGCTGGTACACGCAGGGGGGCGACCTTGCGGCGGGCGTCCGCATCTTCGCCGACGAGCTCGACGCCCTGCACGCCCGCCACGGCAAGCCGATCCTGGTCACCGAGTTCGGGGCCGACACCCTGCCCGGCGCCCACGCCGCCGTGGGCGAGATGTGGACGGAGGAGTACCAGGCCGAGCTTCTGGACCTCTACCTCGACGCCATCGAGGCGCGTCCCTTCGTCGTGGGGGCGCACGTCTGGAACTTCGCGGACTTCAAGACCGGGCAGG
>CAXSHO010000014.1:0-3422 GCA_964237305.1 uncultured Caulobacteraceae bacterium | reverse complement strand
GCATCCTGCGAGCCGCCGGCCTGAACCACAAAGGCGTCTTCACCCGCGACCGCCGTCCCAAGCTCGCCGCGCACCACCTGCGGCGGCGATGGACGGCGGTCTCCTGACCGGCGTAGGCCTGACGAACGTGGCGCATCATCTCCCCGCGCCACCACCTGGGGCGCCCAGTTCCGACGCGTATGGAGATCTCACCGTGACCGCCAGGATCCTGAAGCTCGTCAGCGCCTGCCTCACCACAGCCGTCCTCGTCGCGCCGCTGAGGGTCGAGAGCGCGGAGCCGGCGCCATGGATGGACCGCAAGCTCGCGCCCGAGCGCCGCAGCGAGCGGCTGGTCGCGGCCATGACGACGGCCGAGAAGTTCCAGCAGCTCGTCGGGGCCGCCGGCGTCGTCCCGGGGATCCCGGCCTGCTACGGCGTGCGGCACGTGCCGGGCGTGCCCCGCCTGCACATCCCCACCCTGCGCGTCACCAACGGGCCCGTGGGGATCGGCCAGAACGACTGCGTGCCGCCGGGCGCGCCCGGCCTCCCGCTCGCCGCCCTGAGCAGCCGCAGTTCGGCCAAGGCGACGGCGCTCCCGTCCGCGATGGCGGTGGCCGCGTCCTTCGACCGCAAGGTGGCGGCCCGGTTCGGCGACGTGCTCGGGCGGGAGGCGCGCAACCTGGCGCTCGACGTGCTGGAGGGGCCCGGCCTCAACCTCGCGCGCGTCCCGCAGGGCGGACGCAACTTCGAGTACTTCGGCGAGGACCCCTACCTGACGGGCGCCCTCGGCGTGGCGGAGATCAACGCGATCCAGGGCCACGGCGTGATCGCCATGGCCAAGCACTTCGTGGCCAACGAGCAGGAGACCAACCGCTTCACGGTCAACGAGGTGATCGACGACCGCGTGCTCCACGAACTCTACATGCTGCCGTTCGAGATGGCGGTGAAGGAGGGGCGCGTCGCCAGCGTCATGTGCTCCTACAACGCCGTCAACGGGCCGCACGCCTGCGAGGACGCCCACACGTTGAACACCGTCCTGCGAGGCCAGTGGGGGTTCCAGGGCTACGTGCAGTCCGATTTCTTCGCCGTGCACAGCGCCGCGCCGTCGCTGCTGGCGGGCATGGACCACGAGATGCCGGGCGTCCCCGTCGCGCTCGCCGATCCGCCGATCACGGGGCCCTGGTTCACGCCCGCCAACCTCCAGCCCGCGCTGGCGTCCGGGCGGATCACGACGGCGGACATCGACCGGGCGCTGGCGCGGCGGTACGGCGAGATGTTCCGGCTCGGCGTCTTCGACCGGCCGCTCGTCCAGACCCCGATCGACGCCGTGCGGGACGGCGCGGACGCGCGCGAGATCGGCGAGCAGTCCGCCGTCCTGCTCAAGAACGCGGGGCGGCTCCTCCCCCTCGACGCCGGCGCCGTGCGCGACATCCTCCTGGTCGGCAAGGCCGCCTATGCGGCCACCGCCGTGGCGGGCTGCTGCTCCGGCAGTTCGGACGTGATCCCGCTGCGCACCTCGCTCCCGCTCGACGGCGTGCGCAAGAGCCTGGCCGACCTGGGGTCGAAAGCGACCGCGCGGCTGGTGGTGGTGGCGGACGACAACAGCAACCTCGCGGAGGCGGTGGCGGCCGCGCGCTCGGCGGGTGTGGTGATCGTGCTCGCCGGCACCCTGTCGGACGAAGGCCGCGACCTGCCGAGCACGGCGCTGCAACAGGGCCAGGACGAGATGATCGCCAGGCTCCTGGCGGCGAACCCGCGCACGGTGGTGGTGCTGAAGGACAACGCCTCGGCCCTCCTGCCCTGGATCGATGAGGCGCCCGCCGTGCTCGAAGCCTGGTTTCCGGGCCAGGAGGACGGCGACATCGTCGCGCGGCTCCTGTTCGGGCAGGCCACGCCCTCCGGCAAGCTGCCGGTGACCTTCCCACGGGCGGCCGACGACCTGCCGGTCCGTTCGCCGCGGCAGTGGCCGGGCATCGACGCTGCGGGCCGAACTGTTCCGACCGCGAAGAGCAGCAACGTCCCCACCACCGTCGAGTACTCGGAAGGGCTGGAGATCGGCTACCGCTGGTTCGACGCACGGGGGATCAAGCCCCTGTTCCCGTTCGGCCACGGCCTGTCCTACACCACATTTGCGCTTAGTGACCTGCAGGTCACGCCCAGGACGACGGACGGGCGCGCGCCGGTCCAGGTGAGCGTCACCGTCCGCAACACGGGCGCGCGGCGGGGAGCGGAGACGCCCCAGGTCTACGTCTCGCTGCCCAGCCCCGCGGGAGAGCCGCCCAGCCGGCTCGTGGGGTTCGAGAAGGTCTGGCTGCAACCCGGAGAGGCGAGGCGCGTGAAGATCGGGATCGACCCGACAGCCGCCAATCATCCGCTCGGGACCTGGAACAGCTCGGCCCAGACCTGGACCGTCACGCCCGGCGCTTACCGCCTGCGCGTCGCCACGTCGCAAATCGATCCGGGGCTTCGAGCGAAAGTGCTCGTGAAGGTGTCGCCTCGCTCATCGAACGCGAGAGCCGGTAAGAGGTGAAATGGGGGCGAAACCGGCTCATCGGACCGGCGCGCCCCCAAGGCCCGGCCGTGCGGAGCCGCAGCGTTCTTCACCACGCCGCGGGAGACGGCCAAGCTCCGGCCCCGCGCGTCTGGGGCGCCTTCCGGGCGTGACGCGAGCCGCCACAAGTCTCACGTGAGACTTGCCCACAAGTCTCACGGTCCATTCCTGTCCACGTCGGTGAGCTCGTCGCGCGCCGATTCATTGCTGTCTGTGCAGGGACCGCGCGTGGTGAGTCCTCTGGGACTCGAACCCAGGACCCTCTGATTAAAAGTCAGATGCTCTAACCGGCTGAGCTAAGGACTCGCGCGAGGGGCGTCGATAGGGCGCCGGGTCCGCGCTCGCAAGCGTCGGCGGGGCGGCCGAGGGCGGCGACGAGGACGACGGCGCTGAGGCCGGTCAGGCCCACGATCTTCCAATCGACGCCGCGGCGGCGGCGCAGGCCGCGCGAGGCGAAGCCGGAGCTGGGAGCGGGGGACAGGACGTGCGCCATGGGCGGAACTCCGCGGCCGGCCTCCTCTTCGGCGGACCTCGGGGCGACCTTGCCACCCATACGTTTCGGCGGCCTTAACCCTCTCCGTGAGCGCTCAGCACTCGATGCTGTTCACCGCCAGCCCGCCGAGCGAGGTCTCCTTGTAGATCTCCTTCATGTCCGCGCCGGTGCGCTTCATGGTGGCGATCACCTTGTCGAGGCTGACGGAGTGCTGGCCGTCGCCCAGGAGCGCCAGGCGGGCGGCGTCGATGGCCTTGATGGCGCCCATGGCGTTGCGCTCGATGCAAGGGATCTGCACCAGCCCGCCGATGGGGTCGCAGGTGAGGCCCAGGTTGTGCTCCATACCGATCTCCGCGGCGTTCTCCACCTGGCGCACCGTGCCGCCCAAGACCGCGCACA
>CAXSHO010000013.1:30423-35063 GCA_964237305.1 uncultured Caulobacteraceae bacterium | reverse complement strand
CGCGCCCATGCCGGACGCGCCCACGAGGTCCGCCCCGCCCTTCCACGGCAGGCCGTAGTGGAAGAAGGGCCCCACCGTCTGCGAGGGCGTCTGGCCGAACAGCGCCGGGTCCTGGTTGTCCCGCCGCGGCGCGGGCTGGTCGACGCCCAAGGGGTTGGGCTCAGTCATGCCCGCCCTCCTCGAAGGGCGTGGCCGCCGGGCCGCGCAGCACCACGTCGAACAGGTAGCCCAGCGCACGGTTCGCCTGCGTGGTGGCGATGTCGAGGCGCGCGACCATGCGCCGGCGGTAGGGCATGGGCACGGCGTTGGCGATGGGGTCGATCTCGATCAGCGGGTCGTCGGGAAAGTAGAGCTGCGTCACCAGCCGGGTGGCGAAGGCGGGCCCCAGGAGCGACAGGTGGATGTGCGCCGGCCGCCACGCGTTGGGGTGGTTGCCCCAGGGATAGGCGCCGGGCCGCACGGTGGTGAAGGCGTAGCGGCCCTCCCCGTCCGTCACCACCAGGCCCGCCCCGGTGAAGTGCGGGTCCAGCGGCGCGTCCCACTGGTCGCGGCTGTGGATGTAGCGCCCGGCGGCGTTGGCCTGCCAGATCTCCACCACCGTGTGGGGAACGGGCCGCCCCCGCTCGTCCAGCACCCGACCGGAGACAACGATGCGCTGGCCGATGGGCTCGCCCCCGTGCTGGCGGGTGAGGTCGGCGCGCGCCGGGCCCATCAGCCGCTCCCAGGCCCCCGCGGGCCCGGTGACCTCCGTCAGCGTCTGCGGGATGCGCACGGGCGGGTGCGACGGCGCGCGCAGCACGGTGGAGCGGTAGGGCGCGAACAGCGACGGCGGCTGCCCCTGCTCCGGGCCGTAGGGGACGACCTCCTCCACGCTCAGGCCGCCTCCAGCGGCAGGCCGACGTAGTTCTCGGCGAACACGGTCTGCGCCGCGCGCGACTGGCGCAGGTAGTCCAGCTCCGCCACCTGCAGCCGCCGGTCGATCTCCGGGGCGCCGGGGAAGCGGTGGGTCAGGCTCGTGAACCACCAGGAGAAGCGCTCGGCCTTCCACACGCGCGACAGGGCGCGGGCGCTGTAGCCGTCCAGGAGCGCGTCCGTCCCCTCGCGGTGGCGGGCGATCAGCGCCTGCGACAGGTAGGCCACGTCGGAGGCGGCGAGGTTCATGCCCTTGGCTCCGGTGGGCGGCACGATGTGCGCGGCGTCGCCCGCCAGGAACAGCCGCCCCCACCGCATGGGCTCGGCCACGAAGGAGCGCAGCGGCGCCACCGACTTCTCGAACGAGGGCCCGCGCTCCAGCCGGGCGGCGGCCTCTTCGCCCAGCCGCACGGCCAGCTCGTCCCAGAACCGCGCGTCGGACCACGCCTCCACCGGCTCGTCGGCGCCCACCTGCAGGTAGTAGCGGCTGCGCGTGGGCGAGCGCATGGAGGCCAGCGCAAAGCCGTGGGCGTGGTTGGCGTAGATCAGCTCGTCGCAGCACGGCGCCACGTCGGCGAGAACGCCCAACCAGCCGAAGGGGTAGCTCTTCTCGTAGACGCGCAGAACGTCCGGCGGGATCGCCGCGCGGCTGACGCCGTGGAAGCCGTCGCAGCCCGCCACGTAGTCGCAGTGGAGCCGCACTTCCGCCCCGTCCCGCCGCCAGGTGACGGACGGCGCGTCCGTGTCCAGCCCGTGCAGCGCCACGTCGGCGGCGTCGAACACGATGGGCAGGTCGCGCGCCGCCGCCGCGTCGAACAGGTCGCGCATCACCTCCTGCTGGCCGTAGACGGTGACGGTGCGCCCGCCCGTCAGCTCGGAGAAGGCGACGCGGAACATGCGCCCGTCGTTGACGATGTTGGTCCCGTCATGGGCGAGGCCCTCGCGCCGCAGCCGGGCGTCCACGCCCACCGCGGCCAGAAGGTCGACGGTGCCGCTCTCCACCACGCCCGCGCGGACCCGGCCCTCGACATAGGCGCGGTCGCGCCGCTCGATCACGGTCACGGCGACGCCCGCCTGATGCAGGCGAAGCGCCAGCAGCAGCCCCGCGGGGCCCGCGCCGATGATCGCCACCTCCGTGCGCAAAGGCCGTCCTCCCACCCTCGCTCTCGGCCGAAACGGCGGGCGACGTCGGCGCGAGCTTCAGGCGGGGGCGCATGGCCGGCGATGGACGGCGCGGACGCAGACTTGGACTTTCCGCACTGTCCGCGTCAGGATCGCGCGTGGCCGCACCGCCGATCCCCAGCTTCTACCTGTACGGCGAGGCCCCGCGGGCGGTGGACGGCCGCTTCGTGCACCTGGAGGCGCTGGACGACCGCAGCCGCCCCAGCGAGTGGACCATCCGCGCCCACTCCCACGCCGCCCTGCACCAGCTGTTCCTGATCCGCACGGGCGCGGGCGTGATGCGGGTGGACGGCGCGGCGCTCGCCTTCCGTGCGCCCTGCCTGCTGCTGGCGCCCGCCGGGACGGTGCACGGCTTCGCCTACGAGGCCGAGTCCGCCGGCTCGGTGCTGACGCTCGCCGTGGCGGTCTTGGACGAACTGGCGGCGCGCACCCCGGCGCTGGCGGCCGTCTTCGCCCGGGCGGCGGCGCTGGACGCGGCGGGCGCCCTGCCGGAGCTGGAGGCCGACCTCGCCGCCCTCGGCCGCGAGCTCGGCTGGGCGGCGCCCGGCCACGCCCTGGCGGTGGAGGCGCGCGTCGCCTCCGTGCTGGTCGCCGCCCTGCGCTTGCGTCACGCCGCGGCGGAGCCCGCCGTGGCGGTGGGCCGGCGGGCGGAGCTGGTGGCGCGGTTCCGGGCGGCGGCGGCGCGACACGTCCGCACGCCCCGGCCGCTCGCCGCCTACGCCGCCGAGCTGTGTGTGCCCGCCTCGCGCCTGCGGACGGCCTGCCGGGCGGTGACGGGGGCGGGGCCGCTGGCGCTCCTGCAGGAACGGCGCATGCTGGAGGCGCGGCGCCTCTTGGCCTACTCCACCCTGGGCGTGGCGGAGATCGCCTACAGCCTGGGCCTGGACGACGCCGCCTACTTCACCCGCGCCTTCACCCGGGCGGAGGGCGTCTCGCCCCGCGCCTACCGCGAGCGCCTGCGGGCGCAGGCTGATGGCGGAGGCGGATCAATGGCCGGCGCCGCGCCGATCACGCCCGCCGCCCCGGAGCGCTAGGCTGGCCGCAAGGCGCGGGAACACGCACCGGGGGGAGGACCATGCGGCTCATCGAACACCAGCGGCTCGCCACCACGGGCGCGCGCACCGCCCTGCCGTTCCGGCTGAGTGACGGGGTGCTGCGCCTGATCGTGCCCCAGCTGGCGAAGGACGTCCCCGGCGAGGCCGCCTACATGAACGGCGGCGACAGCGACGTGGCTGCGTCGCTCCACCGCTGGGAGGGCGGCCGCTTCGTGGAGGACGGCGCCCTGCCCGTGCCCGGCGGCGAGGACGCGCACGTGTTCCGCCTCGGCGGCGAGACCTACCTGGCCACCGCCAGCATCCGCACGGGCCGCGGCCCCTACGAGATGAACGCCCACTCCCTCATCCGCCGCTGGACGGGGAAAGGTTGGGAGGTGGCGCAGGAGCATCCCACCTTCGCCGGCCGCCAGTGGACCTTCTTCACGGTGGGGGAGCGCGCCTTCCTGGCCCTCGCCGGCGGCGTGACCATGCCGGGACCCGAGCGCCGCCACCTCGCCCACTCGCACATCCTGGAGTGGACGGGGGAGCGCTTCGAGCTCTTTCAGACGCTCGACGGCCTCTGGGGCTACGGCTTCGAGGCGTTCCGCATCGGCGACGACCACCTCCTCGCCTACGCCGACCACGCCGGCCCCTCGCCGCTGATGCGGTGGGACGGCGCGCGGTTCGCCACGGTGCAGACCTTCGGCGACGCGGGGACGGGCCGCGCCTTCCGCCACTTCCGCCGCGACGGGGCCGACTGGCTGCTGTTCGCCGCCATCGAGGGCGACTCCACCCTCCACGCCTGGACGGGCGCGCGGTTCGAGCAGCGACAGACGCTCGGCGGCCCCGGCGGGCGCGAGTGGGCGTTGGTGGAGATGGGCGCCGACCTCTACGCGGTGCGCGTCCGCTTCATCGAGGGCCGGCCGACCGCCCCCAAGACCGACCTCCTGTCGCAGGTGTACCGGTGGGAGGGCGGCGGGTTCGCGGAGGTGCTGGACTTCCCCACTTTCGGCGGAACCGACGCCGAGCCTTTCGTGGAGGACGGGGTGCAGTACCTGGTGGTGTCCAACAGCCTCACCGCCGACATCCGCTTCCGCCAGGACACGGTCGTCTACCGGATGGAGCCGTGACCACGCTTCCCGCCACCCCCCGCCCCTACGCGCCCGATCCGGAGTTCCGGCGGCTGTACGAGATCTTCACCGCCGGCCCGCAGAGCATCGGCGCGCACCTGAACGCGCGGCTGGCCGAGCGCGGGGCCGACGCGCCGCTGCTGGTGGCCACGGGCAGCGACGTGGTGGTCTTCCCGGGCGGCGGACGGCCGCCCACGGCCACCAGCTTCCGCAACACCACCCGCGGCTTCGTGGAGCTGACGGCGGTGTCGCACCTTGGCGTGGCGCTCCCCTACCTCGTGCAGCTGCACGCGGAGGGTGACGGGCGCTGGCGGGCGGACGCGGAGGCGCTGCTGGCGCAGCTCGACCCCGTGCAGGCGGCGTGGACCTTCGGCACCATGCT
>CAXSHO010000013.1:15002-30413 GCA_964237305.1 uncultured Caulobacteraceae bacterium | reverse complement strand
ATGGGAGGAGAAGGTGGTCGACCTCGTCGACTACGCCTGCGAGGTCATGCGCGACTGGCTCGGCCGCCTGCTCGCCGATCCCGGCGGCCTCGACCACGCCCGCCTGCGCGCCGAGTTCCTCGACCCGGTGGGCTCGGCGGACGTGCCCGTGCCCATGAACGACATGATGGCCGCCACCTTCGCGCTCGTCTTCCTCGACAACGCGCACCGCATCAACGGCTGGATCAAGGGCCAGGAGATCGACTGGGACCGGATGATGGTGGTCCTGTGCGGCCGGGCCGGGCGGCCCACCGCGGGGCTGACCTGGCGGTCCAACAGCCTGTGCCACCTCCTGTGGCGCGCCTCGGGCGAGCGGCTGCAGCCGGAGCGCCTCTACATCGCGCCGCACGCGCCCGGGCTGGTGCTGGCGGAGCTGGACGACCCGGCCTCCGCAGCGGCCGTGGAGGCGCGCTTCCGCACCGTCTGGTACAGCGCGCGCGGCACCGTGGAGATGGGCCGGCACATGTACGAGGGCTACCCCGCCTTCCGCCCCCAGGTGACCGACGCGCCAGTGGTGGAGGACGGGACGCGGACGCTCTCCTCCCCGCCGCAGGTGAAGGGGCCGGGCGACCGCCGCGCCTTCATGACGCTGCTGCGCTTCGTGATGGAGGATCCCGGTCAGCAGCTGGCCAACGCCTCCGCCCACTACATCGTCGATCAGCTGGCCGCCAACGGCGACCGGCCGGGGGCGGTGGCGGTGCCCGGCTTCACCGGCGTGGACTACCCCCGCCGCACCCCGCGGCGGTGAGCTCCGACCTCTGTCATCCCGGACGGCGCAGCCGATCCGGGACTTGGGAGTGACGGACGCGCGGGTGGTCCTAAATCCCGGCTCTTCGGCCGGGATGACAGCGGAACAGGGTTGCTGGCGATCAGCTCGGCGCCGGCTCCGCCGCCCGGCGGCGCAGCACGCCCGCCGCGGCCAGGGCGGCGGCGGCGGCCAGGGCGGGCAGCATGGCGAGGGCGAAGATGCCGGCGACGGGCGTGTGGCGCGCCAGCAGCACGCCGCCGAGCACCGGGCCCGCGATCGAGCCCAGCCGGCCGAAGGCGATGGTCCAGCCGCCGCCGGCCCCGCGCACGCGCGCGGGGAACAGGTCCACCACCATGGCGGGCACGTTCAGCTGCCCCCCCACCACGCAGGCGCCGCAACCCGCCAGGAGCACGAAGCCCAGCGCCGCCGAGCCCGACTGGCGTCCGAACAGGAACACCAGCGCCGCCCCGACGGCCAGCATCACCGCCACAGGCCGGTAGGGGCCGTAGCGCGTCACCAGCGGCGCGACCGCCAGCGCGCCCACCGCGCCGCCGAGGTTGAGGAGCGCCGCGCCCAGCGCCGCCGTCCTGGGCGGCGCGCCCATGGCCACCAGGATCGACGGCGTCCAGCTCACCAGGAAGTAGGTGAGGAGCAGCATGCAGAAGAGCCCCGTCCACAGGAGCACCGCGGGCGCGAGCCTCCCCTCGCCCACCGCCGCCACCAGGCCCGGCGTGCGCGAGTCGGGCGCCGGCGCGTGACGGGGCGAGGCGGCGGGCTCGGGCAGGAGGGCGGCCACGCCCGCGGCGAGAAGGCAGGCGACGCCCGTGGCCGCGAACAGCGCCGGCCAGCCCGCATGAAGGAAGGCGGCGGTGACGAAGCCCCCCACCACCGCCCCGATGGGGAAGCCGATGTACATCAGCGTCACCGCCGCGCTGCGCCGCTCGGCCCGGGCGTGCTCGGCGGTGAGCGAGATCACCGCCGGCAGGGCGCCCCCCAGCGCCACGCCCGACACGAAGCGCAGGACCAGCAGCGTCCGGAAGTCGGGCGCGGCGGCGCAGGCCAGGGTGGCGAGGCCGGCCAGCGCCATGGCCGCGGCCAGCACGCGCTTGCGGCCCCACCGGTCGGCCAGCGCCCCCATCAGGAGCGCGCCCACGATGGCGCCGAAGTAGCCGGAGGCGAAGATGTCGCCGATCTGCGTGGGCTTGAGCCTCCAGCCCCGCGCCAGCAACGGCGCGATGTAGGAGATCATCAGCGTGTCGTAGCCGTCCACCATGACGATGGCGAAGCTGGCGGCGGTGACCGCGGCGGACCCCGCGCCCGCGCCGGAGGCCGCCGCCGCCGCGGAGGTCGGGGTGCTCGTCATGTCGGAGGTCTCCTCGCGACGGTCAGCTGAAGCCGAACAGGCGGCGGGGATTGTCCACCAGGATCGCCTGCCGGTCCTCTGCGCGCGGCGCCCAGATCGGCAGGAGGTTCAGGAGCTCGCCCGTGTCGCGGTCGGAGCCCGGGATGTGCGGCCAGTCCGACCCCCAGATCGCCTTGTCCGGCGCGGCGGCCACGATCGCCTTGGCCACGCCCTCCACCGCGGGATAGCCGCGCGTCTTGGCCAGGCGGTAGGGCGCGGAGAGCTTGAGCCAGGTGTGGCCGGATCGCAGACGGTCGAGCAGCCGCTCGAAGTCGGCCTCCGTCAGCCCGTCCTCCTCCAGCATGTAGCCCATGTGATCGATGACGTGCGGCGTCTCCAGGTCGCCGAAGAAGGGGAGGAGGTCGCGCACGACGTAGCCGGGCGCGTAGAACTGCAGGTGCCAGCCCAGCGGCGCGACGAGGGCGGCCATGGCGGTGACGTAGGCCGCGATCTCGGCCCGCGGCTCTCCCGCGCGCTTGAACAGGTCCAGCCGCACGCCACGCACGCCGGCGGCGTCGAAGCGCTCCAGCTCGGCGGGCGTGGTGTCGGACTCGACCATCACCACGCCGCGCGCCGCCTCGCCCGCTCCGCCCAGCGCGTCCACCAGGCAGCGGTTGTCCGCGCCGTAGTAGCTCGGCTGCACGATCACGAACCGCTGGAGGCTCAGCAGCGGCATCAGCTCGCGCTGGAAGTGGCGGAGGTCGCCGGGGGGCAGAGTGTAGTGCGGGTGCGGCACGCGCGGGTAGCGGTCCTGCGGGCCGAACACGTGCATGTGCGCGTCGCAGGCGCCGGCGGGCACGGCGAAGGCGGGGCGCTGCAGCGTCTGCGCCGGCCGCATGGGCAGGGAGACGAGGGGCTCTTCCAGGGTCAGGGTCGCCACGGGGGCTCCTAGGTCGAAGCTGCGGGAAGGGGCATGCGGGCGCGCCAGTCGGCGGCGCGCTGGGCGAGGCCGGTGGCCAGAACGTCCGTGTCGATGCCGGCGAAGACCAGCGGGGCGAAGCCCAGCGCCAGGAGCTCGGCGAAGTGCTCCGCGTCGGCGGCGCCGCCCACCACGGCCAGCTTGCCGCGCCGGACGGCGGCGGCGGCCACCGTGCGGCAGGCCTCCGTCACGCGCGGGTGGCGCGGCTGGCCGGTTAGGCCGAGCTCGCTGGACAGGTCGTTCAGCCCCACGCCGAGGAGGTCCACGCCCTCCAGCGCGGCGATGGCGTCCGCGGCGGCCACGCCCCGGGCCGACTCGATCAGGATCTGCAGCACCACGCCGCCGTCGGCCCGGCGGTTCAGCTCGGCGGCGGGCATGCGGGCGAAGCCGTACTGCGGCAGGATCGCGATCTGCGAGCGGGCGCCGGCGGGCGGGAAGCGGCAGGCGGCGGCGACCAGCGCGGCCTCCTCCACCGTCTCCACCTTGGGCGCGATGATCCCGGTGGCCCCGCCGTCCAGGAGGCGCCCGATGGCCCCGTACTCCCGCTCGGGGACGCGCACCCAGGCGGCCATGCCGAGGTCGTGGGCGGTGGAGGCCATGGACGCCGCGGCGTCCAGCGGCATGGGGCTGTGCTCCAGGTCGATCCACACCACACGGTAGCCCTGGGCCGACGCCATGCGGACGATCTCGGGCGTGCGGGCGTTGCGCAGGCCGAGCGACAGCACCGGCTCGGCCGCCCGCAGGCGCGCCAGCACTTGGCGGCCCGGCTCCTCCCTCCCCTCGGCGTAGCTCACCCGTTCCACCCCGTTCAGGCCGTGTCACCGCTTGCGGCGGAGCCGGCGTTTGGGGCGGAGCGGCCGTCGGCCACCCTCGCCCGCAGCCAGATTGGCGGGGGCCGGGCCTGCATGCTATCGCCATCACAGCAGGCGATTGATGGCGAGCGTGGATCAGTGGACCTGAGGCAGCTGCGCTATTTCGTGGTGCTGGCCGAGGAGCTGCACTTCCGCCGCGCCGCCGAGCGCCTGCAGATCACCCAGGCCCCGCTTTCCGTCGCGATCCAGACGCTGGAGCGCGAGTTCGGCGGCATGCTGTTCCACCGCACCCAGCGCAGCGTGGCCCTGACGGAGCTCGGCCACGCCTTCCGCGCCCACGCGCTCGCCATCCTGGAGAAGGTGGACCAGACGCTCGGCGACGTGCGCGACCTCGTCTCCGGCGAGGCGGGGCAGCTCAGGATCGGCTTCACCGCCGCCTCCGCGCTGTTGAGCTTCTTCCCGGAGGTCGTGAGCGCCTTTCGCGAGCGCTATCCCAAGGTGCAGGTGGTGCTGCGCGACCGCTCCTCCGCCGAGCAGCTGGCCGACCTGAAGGAGCGGCGGATCGACATCGGCCTGATGCGCCGCTTCCAGGCGCAGCCCCCGTCGGGGGTCACCTACACGCGCCTGTTGCGCGACCGCCTCGCGGTGGTGATGCGCACCGACGACGTCCTGAGCACCGCGGAGCGGCTGACCATCGAAGACCTGCGCGGCCGGCCGATGATCTTCTACCCGCGGCACTCGGGCGTCGCGCTGTACGACTTCTTCATCACCGCCTGCGCGCAGCGGGGCTTCGCGCCCGACATCGTGCAGGAGGCGCGGGACTCCTCCGTGCTGATCGGGCTCGCGGCCACCGGCATGGGGCTGGCGGTGGTGCCGTCGGAGCTGCAGTGCATCCGGGTGCACAACGTCCTGTTCAAGCCGCTGGCCGACGACGACGCCCTCACCGAGATCGTGCTGGCCTGCCGGGCGGGGGAGGCCAGCAGCCTGATCACCAGCTTCCGCCACATGGCGCAGGCGGCCCTGGCGGCGCGGACGGCCACGGCCGAGCCGGGCTGACGTTTGGACGTCGCCATCACCGCCGCGCTCCTGACGGCGCCGCCTCTCCGCTAGACATCGGGCGAACGTCGCGCCAGTCGACGTCGCGCCGGGAGACGCCGCCATGACCCTGACCCTCGACGGGGCCTGCGCCCTGACCGCCGCCGCCTTCGCCGAGGGTGCGCGCCTCGGCCTCAAGCCGCTGACGGTGGCGGTGCTGGACGCGGGCGGCTGCGCCGTCCTGCTCCAGCGGCAGGACGGCGCCTCCACGCTGCGGCCGGAGATCGCCACGGGCAAGGCGGCCGGCGCGCTCGCCATGGGGATCAGCTCGCGCAAGCTGGCGGACGTGGCGGCCGAGCGGCCGTCCTTCTTCGCCTCGCTGGCCGCCATGGCCCCGCGCGGGATCGTGCCGGCGGCGGGCGGCGTGCTCCTGGTGGACGCGGGCGGGGTGGTGATCGGCGCGGTGGGCGTCACCGGCGACACCTCCGACAACGACGAGGCCTGCGCGCTCGCCGGCGCCGCGGCGGCCGGCCTGGCGGTGCGGCCGTGAGCGGGGATGCGGCCATGGAGGCGCGCGCAGGGCTGGCGGTCGCCCCCGCGCTGGCCCGCTTCATCGAAGACGAGGTGCTGCCGGGGCTCGACCTGGAGGCGGGCGCCTTCTGGCGCGGCGCGGCCGACCTGTTCGCCCGGCTGGCGCCACGCAACCGCGGGCTCCTGGCCGTGCGTGACGACCTGCAGGCGCGCATCGACGCTTGGTACGCCCAGGGCGGCGGCGGAGACGGCGAGGCGCATGCGCGCTTCCTGCGCGAGATCGGCTATCTCCGGCCGGAGCCGGCGCCGTTCCGCATCTCGCCGGACAAGGTGGACGCGGAGGTGGCGGCCACCGCCGGGCCGCAGCTGGTGGTCCCCGTCCTGAACGCCCGCTTCCTCCTGAACGCGGCCAACGCGCGATGGGGCAGCCTGTACGACGCGCTCTACGGCACGGACGCCCTGGGCGCTCCGCCCCCGCCCGGCCCCTACGACGCGGCGCGCGGCGCGCAGGTGGTTGAGCGCGCGGCCGCCTTCCTGGACGAAGCCTTCCCGCTGCAGGACGGCTCGCACGCGCGGGTGGAGGAGTACCGCGTGGAGGATGGGCGGCTCGCCCCGCCGCTGGCCGACCCCGGCCAGTTCATCGGCTTCCGCGGCGCGCCCGACGCGCCCTCGGCGGTGGTCCTGCGCCACCACGGCCTGCACGCCGAACTCGCCATCGACCGCACGCACCCCGTCGGCGCCGCCCACCCGGCGGGCCTGGCGGACGTGGTGCTCGAGTCGGCGGTGACCACCATCGTCGACCTGGAGGACTCGGTGGCCGCGGTGGACGCCGCCGACAAGGTCGCCGCCTACCGCAACTGGCTGGGCCTGATGCGCGGCGACCTCCAGGCCCGCTTCGACAAGGGCGGCCGCGAGCTCGTCCGCACCCTGGAGCCGGACCGCGACTTCCTCGATCCCGCGGGCGACCCGGCGAGCCTGCCCGGCCGCTCGCTGCTGTTCGTGCGCAATGTCGGCCACCTGATGACCACGCCCGCCGTGCGCCTGCCGGACGGGGGCGAGGCCCCCGAGGGGATCCTGGACGCGCTCCTCACCGCCGTCATCGCGCTCCACGACCTCTGCGGCCTCGGCCGGTTCAGGAACAGCCGCGAGGGCTCGGTCTACATCGTCAAGCCCAAGATGCACGGGCCGGACGAAGCCGCCTTTGCGGGCGAGCTGTTCGACGGCGTGGAGGATGTGCTCGGCCTGCCCCGCCACACGCTGAAGATCGGGCTGATGGACGAGGAGCGCCGCACCTCCGCCAACCTCCTCGCCTGCATCCACGCGCTCCGCGACCGGATCGTCTTCATCAACACGGGCTTCCTCGATCGCACGGGCGACGAGATCCACACCGCCATGCGCGCGGGGCCGGTGGTGGAGAAGGCGCGCATGCGCGACGCCGCGTGGATCAAGGCCTATGAGGCGCGCAACGTGGCCGCGGGCCTGGCCTGCGGCTTCGCCGGGCGGGCGCAGATCGGCAAGGGCATGTGGGCGGCGCCCGACCGCATGGCCGACATGCTGCGCGAGAAGGTGGGCCACCCGCTCGCCGGGGCCTCCACCGCCTGGACGCCCAGCCCCGCCGCGGCCACGCTCCACGCCCTGCACTACCACGCGGTGGACGTGACGGCCCGCCAGCACGACCTGGCGACCGTCGCACCGCCGCCCCTGTCCGACCTCCTGACCCCGCCCGTCGCCCCCGGCGTGAACCGCTCGGGCGAGGAGGTGCGCGCGGAGCTGGACAACAACGCCCAGGGCGTCCTCGGCTACGTGGTGCGCTGGATCGACCAGGGAATCGGCTGCTCCAAGGTGCCGGACCTCCACAACGTCGGGCTGATGGAGGACCGCGCCACCCTGCGCATCTCCGCCCAGCACATGGCCAACTGGCTGCTGCACGGCGTCGCCTCGCCCGAGGAGGTGGACGCCGCCTTCCTCCGCATGGCCGCGCGCGTGGACCGGCAGAACGCGGGCGACCCGTCCTACCGGCCCATGTCGGACGCGCCGGAGGCCAACCTCGCCTTCCAGACCGCCCGGGCGCTGGTGTTCGCGGGCGCCGCCCAGCCGAGCGGCTACACCGAACCCCTGCTCCACGCCGCGCGCCTGCGGGCGAAGGCGGCGGCGGCGGACTGATCCGTCACCACGCTGCAAAGCCAATTGCAGCCCGGACTTTGATCCTCAACCCCCATCAATCCGCCCGGGCGGCCGAATTGGCTGCGGAGGGTCGCGCGAGCGTAGCATCGGCGGGTGAACGAGACCGGCCCGCCAGGCTCCGCCTGGACAAGGATCGGCTGACCCGGGGTGGAACGATGAGCAAGCTGTCTTTGTGCGCGTCTGTGGCCGGCGGCCTGGCGACCCTGCCGCTCCTGGCCGCGCCGGCGACGGCCGCAGCGCAGGCCGGCCAGCCCGGACCCCCGCCGTCCGCCGCGGGGCCGGCCACGCCCCCCGCGGCCGCCGACACCAAGCCCTCCGACGCCATCGGCGAGGTGGTGGTCACCGCCCAGCGCCGCGAGGAGTCGCTGCAGAAGACGCCGGTGGCCGTCACCGCCCTCAGCGCCACCGACCTGCGCAACCAGAACATCGTCCAGCTCGCCGACGTGGGCCGGGTCACCCCCAACCTCGCCATCAGCGCCTCCGGCTACACCGCGCCCACCAACACGGTGCCCATCATCTTCATCCGCGGCATCGGCCAGCAGGACCCCGCGATCAACACCGACCCGGGCGTGCCGGTCTACGTCAACGGCGTCTACATCTCGAAATCCGCGGGCGGCGCCATCGACCTGCCGGACATCGGCCAGGTGGAGGTGCTGCGCGGGCCGCAGGGCACGCTGTTCGGCAAGAACGCGGTGGGCGGCGCGCTGAACATCACCACCGTGACCCCCGGCCGCAACCCGGAGTCGCGCGTGGAGGTCACCGCCGGCTCCTACGACCTGTTCCAGCTGCGCGGCTTTACCAACGTCAAGCTGTCCGACACCCTGGCGCTGACCGCGTCGGCCGCCTACCGGAAGGAGGACGGCTACGGAGACCGGCTGGCCTCCGACGGGTCGGTGCTGGGCCAGCTGGGCGACCAGCGCCACCTGTCGGGACGGGTGAACCTGGCCTGGAAGCCGACGGACAAGCTCTCCGTCGACGCCACGATCGACTACACGCAGTACCACGACACGGCCACGCCCGGTCAGACGCTGATCGTTCCGTCCAACATCCTGAACCTGGACAACCTGCGCATCGGCGCGCCCCGCGGCCAGCCCATCGCGCAGGCGACCTCCAGGTCGGGCGACTACGACAATTTCTCCCTCAACAAGCAGCCGGCGCGCGACGAGCTCAGCGGCGAGAGCGTGACGGTCGGCTACGACCTGGGCTGGGCGCAGCTGAAGTCCATCACCGCCTATCGCCAGGTGCAGCAGTTCTTCTCCCGCGACGCCGACGGCAGCGCGCCCGTGTACATCGAGATCTCGCGCGCCAGCGACTCCTACCAGTTCACGCAGGAGCTGCAGCTGGCGGGCAAGCTCTTGGACGGCAAGATCGACTACATCGCCGGCTTCTTCTACCTGCGCGAGCAGGGCTACCAGATCGACGCCTCCGTGATCGTGCCCGGCCTGTTCCAGGCCACCCGCATCCCGAACTTCGACATCGGCCGCACCGACTTCGAGACGCAGAAGCTGAACAGCTACGCCGGCTACGGCCAGGCGACCTGGCGGCTGACCCCGAGCATCGGCCTGACCGCGGGCGTGCGCTACACCGACGAGCGCAAGGACGACTCGGTGCGGGTGATCAGCCCGGAGTCGGGGATCACCTACGTCTCCAAGCGGTTCCTGAACGACAGCTGGTCGGACGTCACCCCGCACTTCGCCGCGACCTGGCAGGCGACGGACACCATCCTGGCCTACGCCTCCGCCACCAAGGGCTTCAAGAGCGGCGGCTTCAACCTGCGGCCGTCCACCCTCGCCTCGCTCACCTCGTTCGAGCCCGAGACCCTGTGGTCTTACGAAGCCGGCGTGAAGAGCGAATTCTTCCAGCACCGCCTGCGCGCCAACCTGGCCTACTTCTACTCGGACTACGACAACATCCAGCTCACCCGGCAGATCCTGGGCCCGCTCGGCCTGATCAGCGACACCAACAACGTGGCCGCCGCGCGCATCCAGGGTGTGGAGGGCGAGTTCACCGCCGTGCCCGTGCGCAACCTGATCCTCCAGGCCTCGTTCGGCTACACCGACAACGAGTACACGGAGGTGCAGCCCGGCGCGGTGGTGACCTCGCACTCGCAGATTCCCTACGTGCCGCAGTGGACCACCAGCCTGTCCGCCCGGTACGCCATCGAGCTGCCGGGCCACGGCGTGCTGACGCCCAGCGTGAACTACGCGTTCCGCTCCCACGTCTACGTGACGCCCTCCAACACCAGCTTCTCCTACATCCCGAGCTACGGGCTGGTGTCGGCGCGGGTGGCCTACCAGCCCGAGCAGGGGAACTGGGAGCTCAGCGGCTACGTCACCAACCTCACCGACAAGCGCTACCTGAACAGCGTCGGCGACAGCAACGGCATCGGAATCGTCTACCAGGTGCTGGGCCGGCCGCGCGAGTTCGGCGTGACGCTGGGCTACCACTTCTGAGCCGGGGGCCGCCGACGCCTCAGCCGCCCGGTCGCGCCGCCCCCTCCTCCGCGCCCAGGGCGCGCAGGGCCGCGGCGTCGATGCGGCGGAGGAGCGCGGTGAACTGCTTCAGCTCGCCGGGAGTGAAGCCGTCGAACAGCCCGGCCTCGAGCTCCAGCGCCTTGGGGGCCACCTCCGCGTACAGCCGCCAGCCGACGGGGCTCAGCGACAGACGGTGCGAGCGCCCGTCCTCCGGCCGCGCCGCCCGGTCGACGAGGCCGCGGCGGCCCAGCGCGGCGGCGGCGCGGCTGACGGTGACCTTGTCCATCCGCGTGCGGCGACCGATCTCCTGCTGCGTGATCCCCGGCTGCTCCGCCACCACCGACACCAGCCGCCACTCGGGGATGGAGAGGCCGAACAGGCGCTGGTAGGCGCCTGCGATCGTCTCGCTCACCAGGTTGGAGGTGAAGGACAGGCGGTAGGGCGTGAACTCGTCCAGCCGCAGGCGCGGAGCCTCCGCAGCCGGAGCCTGCGTTGACTCGGGAGCGGCTCGGGCGCTAGATCGTTTCATCTGTTACCATCTGGCGGGCGACATGGACCAGGCGCACAATCCTCTCGGCCTGCAGGGTTTCGAGTTCTGCGAGTTCACCTCGCCCGACCCCGCCGCCATGGCCGCGCAATTCGAGCAGCTGGGCTTCGTCGCCGCCCACCATCACCCCACCAAGGACATCGTCCGCTACAAGCAGGGGCGGATCAACCTCCTGCTCAACCGCGAGCCGCAGGGCCAGGCGGCGGAGTTTCGCTCGGCGCACGGCGCCTCGGCCAGCGGCATGGCCTTCCGCGTGCGCGACGCCGCGCAGGCCCACGCCCACGCCCTGTCCGAGGGCGCGACGCCCCGCGACCCGGCGCAGGGCTCGCTGGGCCCCGGCTCCCACGTGATCGAGGGGATCGGCGGCTCCAACCTGTACCTGGTGGACGCGCACGGGCGCGAGGGCGGCCTGTACGCCGACTGGGTGGAGGTGGAGGGCTGGCGCGCGGCGGAGGCGGCCAACAACGTCGGCCTCGACCTCCTCGACCACCTGACGCACAACGTGCGCCGGGGCGAGATGCGCACCTGGTCGAGCTTCTACGGCCGCCTGTTCGGCTTCGAAGAGCAGAAGTATTTCGACATCAAGGGCAAGGCCACCGCCCTGTTCAGCCAGGCGATGATCGCCCCGGACGGCGCCATCCGCATCCCCCTGAACGAGAGCCAGGACGAGCACAGCCAGATCGAGGAGTTCATCCGGCAGTACAACGGCGAAGGCATCCAGCACCTGGCGCTCACCACCCCGGACATCTACGACACCGTGGAGCGTCTGCGCGCCCGCGGCGTGACGCTGCAGGACACCATCGACACCTATTACGAGCTGGTGGACGACCGCGTGCCCGGCCACGGCGAGGACGTGGAGCGGCTGCGCGCCAACCGCATCCTGATCGACGGCGCCGCGGGCGACGAGGGCCTGCTGCTGCAGATCTTCACGGAGAACCTGTTCGGCCCGATCTTCTTCGAGATCATCCAGCGCAAGGGCAACGAGGGCTTCGGCGCCGGCAACTTCCAGGCGCTGTTCGAGTCCATCGAGCTCGACCAGATCCGCCGGGGCGTGATCAAGGTCGAGGCGTAGCCGCCGTGGCCGCCCCCGTCGCCATCTCCCCGGTCGTGACGACGGCGGGGGAGGAGCCGGTGATGACCGGCTTCGGCAACCACTTCGCCAGCGAGGTGGCGCCCGGCGTCCTGCCCGTCGGGCGCAACAGCCCGCAGCGGCCGGCCTACGGCCTCTACGCCGAGCAGCTGTCCGGCTCGGCCTTCACCGCGCCCCGCGGCGAGAACCGGCGCTCCTGGCTCTACCGCCTGCGGCCCACCGCCAACCACGGCGCCTACGCGCCCTACGCCCGGCCGAGCCTGCTCCGCACCGCGCCCATCGGCGAGGCCGCGCCCTCGCCCAACCGCATGCGGTGGGACCCCCTGCCCCCGCCCGCGGAGCCGACCGACTTCCTGGACGGCCTCGTCACCTACGGCGCGGCGGGCGACGCGGCGGCGCAGACGGGGGTGGGGGTGCACGCCTACGCCGCCGACATGTCCATGGAGCGCCGCGCCTTCTCCTCGGCCGACGGCGAGCTCCTCATCGTGCCGCAGGAGGGCGCGATCCGCCTCGTCACCGAACTGGGCCGGCTGACGGTGGAGCCGCAGCAGATCGCCGTGGTCCCCCGCGGCCTGCGCTTCCGCGTGGAGCTGGTGGACGGGCCGGTGCGCGGCTACGTGTGCGAGACCTACGGCGCGCCCTTCCGCCTGCCCGACCTCGGCCCCATCGGCGCCAACGGCCTGGCCAACCCTCGCGATTTCGAGACCCCCGCCGCCTGGTGCGAGGACCGCGACGAGGCGCACGAGGTCGTCCTCAAGTTCCAGGGCGGCCTGTGGTCGACGCGGCTGGACCACTCGCCCTTCGACGTGGCGGGCTGGCACGGCAACCTCGCGCCGTACCGCTACGACCTGCGCCGCTTCAACACGATCAACACGGTGAGCTTCGACCATCCGGACCCGTCGATCTTCACGGTCCTGACCTCGCCCAGCGACACGCCCGGAACGGCCAATTGCGACTTCGTGATCTTCCCGCCGCGCTGGATGGTGGCGGAGGACACTTTTCGCCCGCCCTGGTTCCACAGGAACGTCATGACGGAGTTCATGGGGCTGGTGCACGGCGCCTATGACGCCAAGGCGGGCGGCTTCGCTCCCGGCGGGGCCTCGCTGCACAACCAGATGTCGGGCCACGGGCCGGACCAGGCGAGCTGGGAGAAGGCCTCGGTCGCCTCCCTCGCCCCGCACAAGATCGACGGGACCATGGCCTTCATGTTCGAGACACGCTTCGTGCTGCGCCCCACCCGCTGGGCGGTGGAGACGCCGCTGATGCAGCTGGACTACGACGACTGCTGGACGGGCTTCGCCAAGGCGCAGCTCCCCCGCTGAGCCCGCCGCGGCGGGCGTGAAGGTCAAAGCGAGCCCCCGCCGCTCTCCGGCCGGGGCGGAGACGGTCCCCGGCGCAGGCGGCGGGCCGCGAGCGCTCCGGCCAGCAGCACCGAGCCGAGCGCGAGGAAGGACGCCGCCCGCGCCATCCCGCTCAGCCGGTCCAGGTCGAAGAGGAACACCTTCAGCGTCGTGACGAGCAGGAGGCCCAGCCCTGTCCAGCGCAGGGCGTCGTCCCGGCGGCGGGCCGCGTAGGCGAGCACGGCCAGGCCGCAGACCGCCCAGGCCGCCGAGAACACCCAGGTCTCCAGGCTCTCCTCCCTCAGGGGAGCCCGCATGGCGCCGCCGTTGAACGTGAAGCGGATCAGGAGCGTCAGGCCGGCGAAGGCGGTGAGGACGGTCGCGACCCGGCGGGCGGCGGCCAGCCGCAGGTCGCCCCGCCGCCCCGCCCAGGCGGCGAGCGCCGCCGTGAGGCCGACCGCCGCCGCATACGCCGCGGCCAGCATCAGGGGTGACCGGAGATCCCCTCGCAACGGGCCCCACCACGGGCTGGAGATCCAGCCGAACGTCAGGAGGGCGGAGCCGCCCGCCGCCCAACCAAAGGCCCCAGGCGCGCCGGGAGCCGCCCGCCGGATGCGCCGGCCGAGGCCCGGGCTCTCCAGTGCGAGCGAGGTCGCGAGCACGGCCAGGGCGTAGGACGCGGCCTCGGCGTAGCCCAGCGCGCCCCCGCCGAGCACCGGGCCATGGAAGAGCCGCCGGAGCTCGCTGGACATCCAGGCGAGCCAGAAGACCAGCGCCGCCGCCGCGAGCGGACGCGCGCCTCCGCCCGCGGCTGCGGCCCGTCGCCGGCCGGCCTCCGCCAGCAGGAGGGCCGGAGCCGCCAGGCCGAGAAGGAGGCCGTCCAGGACCGGCGGCCCGAGGACGGGGCGGCCGACACCCCACCACGGATGGAGCACCAGGAGCTGCAGCAGCGTCGCATGGAGGAGGCCCGCGCCCAGCAGCACCGGCCCCCGCCAACGCCACAGCCGCGATCCCCCCGGCCCGCCGCCGCCCGCCACGAGCCCCGCCGCGAGCAGGAGCAGGCTTCGCAGGGACGCCTCCGTGAACGCGTCCAGCGGCGCGGCGCCGCGCGCCACGAGCGCCCGAAGCACCAGGACGGCGCCCAGGAGGCCGCTCAGGAGCGCCAGGGTCGACACCGCCTCCGCCGCCCAGGTCGAGCAGGGCGTGGACGCGCACCGGGTCGCCGAGCCCGACCACCGCGGCGCACGCACCGGCCACGCCCAGCGCGTCGTGAGGACGCGCCAGGGCGGCGCCCGCCACCTGCGGACCGAGTAGGGCGGCGAAGGCGGCCAGCGCGGCGAAGGCGGCGCCTTCCGCGAACCCGCGCCACGCCGGGCGCAACGCCAGGGCCGCCAGCCCGGCGCCCAGGCCGGCGTAGGCGACGGCTCCCCATCCCCCCGGGGCGATCCCGTGCAGGACGAGGCCGGGCGCCTCCGCCGCGGCGAGCACCCAGGCGGCCAGGGCGAGGTCCGACGTGGGCGTCGCGCTCCGCCGCGCCGTCCAGATCGCGGCGCCGACGAGGCCCGCCCCCCCGAGCGCCTCGGCGAGGGACCGTCCGGCCCCGAGCTCCCGGTGGAGGGCGGCGTCGGCGAGCGTCAGGGCCAGGGCCGCCCCCGCCGCGCCCAGGCCCGCCGCCCGGCGGGGATCGGAGGCGGAGGCCGTCCCGGCCAGGGCCGCGCCCACCAGCGCCGCGAAGGGCGCCGCGAGCCACAGGACGCTGTCGGGGAGGACGGGGTGCAGCCCGGCGCCCGCGGCGACCACCACCAGGCCCGCCGCGGCCGGCGCCAGGGCCAGGGCGCCGCCGCCCCGGCGGAGCGTGACGGCGGCCGCCACGGCGCAGGCCGTCAGGGCGGTCGCCGACGCGGCCAGGGCGTGGGGCGACACGCCGCACCCGATCCCGGCCGCGATCACGGCGGCGCCCGCAAGCGCCGCCGTCGTGAGCCGGGGGTCCGCCGCCGCCGCCCGCGACGGCCTCCACAGGCTCAGCAGGGGAGCCGCCGCGGCCAGCGACGCGGCGCCGACCACGTCGGCCGCCCCCCAGCGCGCCAGGGCCCACACGCCGGCGCCCGCGAGCGTGACGGCCGAGGCGGCGCCCCCTCCCCGAAGCCCGCCCACCGCCATGCCGGTGGCGAGGACCAGCAGCAGGTAGCCGTCGGTCCCCGGGGCGGTCCACGCGCCCGCGCCGCTCACCGCGGGTGTGGCGTAGGCGCCCACGACGGCGAGCAGGCCGAGCGCGCGGCCGTGCAGCGCG
>CAXSHO010000013.1:0-14992 GCA_964237305.1 uncultured Caulobacteraceae bacterium | reverse complement strand
GAAGGACACCGCCGCGAGCAGCACGGCGGCCGCCGCGCCGGATATGAAGCCGTACAGCCCGTGGGCGGCCCACACGGCCCCGAACAGCGTCGTCGCGCCCGCGGCGGTGAGGAGGGCGGCGACGAGCCCGGCGTCTCCCCCGCCCCCCGCCCGCCCGGGACGTCGCCTGAGCACCTCCCCCGCGCCCAGCGCCAGCGCCCCCGTGACGAGGGCGGCCCCAAGGCGGAAGGCGGGGGTGAACAGGCCCTCCGCCGCCGCGTAGGCCACGAGCAGCAGCCCTCCCAGGGCCAGCACGCCGCCCCCGAGCCACGCCAGGCCGGCCTCCGACAGCCAGTCGGCCGCGGACAGGCGCGGCCGGGCCGGTGCGAGGGGCTCACGCGCCGGGACGGGCGCGGCCGCATCGGCGGGGAGGACCGCGGGTCCGGCCGGCGCGGGGTCGGCGATGTCCGGCGCCGCCGTGGGGGGCGCGCCCTCGACGCGCTCGACCGCCCGCAGGACCGGCGGGGTCGCGGCGGGGGCCTCCGGAAGGGGCGTGACCGCTCCGGCCCGTGCTTCAGCCGCCCGATCCACCTGGGACCGGAGGCGCCCGACGTCCCCACGCAGGCGAGACAGGGCGCGCTGCTGCGCCCAGGCCCACAGACCGAGCGCGATCAGCACGATCCAGATCAAGGCGGGCTCGCTCCATCACGCGGCGACGGCGGCTTGGAACCAAGCCGGCGGACCTCGACCGTACCATCCCACGAGCGCGCGTCGACCAGGACCGGCGACGCCCTCCAGGCGCCTCGCCTCCCGCCCCCCTCGACACACCGGGCCGACGCTGACCTGTGTGACAGATCACCCACGGGCTCCTGCAGAGGCGCTCAGGGCGGGACGTGGCGGGATCGGCGCTCCCCCTCGCCGGGTCTACGTGGCGGCCGGCGTGACCCCGAGACGCCGTTTCGTTCAGGAGGGTAGAGAAGGGTCAGAGGCGTGTGCTGGTGAACAACGCGCGATCTCGGGCCGATGAACCTCCCACGTACACTCCGTAGGATCCCGGCTCCAAGCGCCAGTCGCGTGCGGTGGGCGACCACCAGCGCAGGTCCTCCGTCGCCACCGTGAACCGCACCGTGCGCTTCTCACCGGGATGGAGCGTCACCCGCTGGAAGCCCCGCAGGAGCATGGCCGGTTGTTCCGGGATGTGGTCCGGCAGTCCGACGTACAGCTGCACCACCTCGTCGGCCGTGACCGCGCCGTCGTTCTGGACGCAGACCTGCACCTCGACACCCCTGGCGGTGGGCCACGCCCGCAGCGCCCGGTAGCTGAACGTCGCGTACGACAGGCCGTGGCCGAAGGCGAAGTGGGGTCGGCGATCTTCGCGCTGGAACAGGGTGTAACCGTGCAGCGGGCCGTATGCGATGGCGTCGGCGTCGCGGTCGAAGAAGGGGTAGTCGCCCTCGTCCCGCGCGACGGTGAAGGGGAGCTTGCCGGAGGGCGGGACGTCCCCCGCGAGGAGCGAGGCCAGCGCGGCGCCGCCCTCCATGCCGCTGTAGAAGGTCTGCAGCACCGCCGAAACGCTGTCGCACCATTCTCCCATGAGCACGGCCGAGCCGGCGACCACCACCACCACCGTGCGCGGATTGGCGGCGGCCACCGCGCGGATCAGCGCGACCTGCTCGTCCGGCAGGCGCAGCGAGAGCCGGTCGCCGCCCACCGGGGCGCGGCCGCTGCGGTAGGCCGCTTCGGAGCCGCCGGCGGCGGCCACGTCCTCCTCCAGCGCGATGTCGCCCGGGATGTACTCGCCCTCGTCCTCGCGCGTGTAGCCCGCCACCACGACGGCGACCTCAGCCGCACCCGCCGCGGCGGCGGCCCCCGCAGGATCCGCCTCGTCGCCGCCGAACCGCACGACCTCCGGGCCGAACCGGCCGACGAGCCCGGCCAGCGGGGTCACCACGTGCGGCGGCCGCACGCGGGACGAGCCGAAGTCGCCGGTGTTCTCGATGTCCGCCAACCGCCCGAACACGGCGACGGCGGAGACGTCGGCCTTCAGCGGCAGGAGACCGTTGTTGGTGAGCAGCACCGCCGACTTCAGGGCCGCCTCTCGCGCAACCGACACGTGCGCGGGCGAGGCGACGAGTTCGGGGCCGTAGACCTCCAGCGGATCCTCGGCGGCCAGGAAGCGGTAGAGGGTGGTGAGGATGCGGCGGCAGGCGCGGTCGACCACCCGCGGCTCCACCGCGCCGGCCTCCACGGCGGCCACCAGCCTGTCGCCGAAGACGGACGGCTCGGGATTCTCCACGTCCAGCCCGGCGGCGGCGCCGTAGGGCTGGTAGACGCCGCGCACCCAGTCGGAGTGCACGAAGCCGTCAAACCCCCACTCGCCGCGCAGGATGTCGGTGAGAAGCTCGCGGTGCTGGCCGCAGTACTCGCCGTTCATCTTGTTGTAGGCGCTCATCACCGAGGCGCAGCCGGCGTCCAGCACCCGCTTGAAGTGCGGCAGGTAGACCTCGCGCAGGGTGCGTGCATCGACGCGGACGTCCACCTTGAAACGGGCGTTCTCGATGGAGTTCAACGCGAAGTGCTTCACGGTGGCGACCACGTTGTGGGTCTGGATGCCCTGCGCCAGGGCGGCGCCCATGACGCCGACGTGGAACGGGTCTTCGCCGTAGGTCTCCTGCGCGCGGCCCCAGGCGGGATGGCGCAGCAGGTTGATGCAGACCGCGCCGGAGAGGTTGCAGCCCTGCGCCCGCGCCTCGATGCCCATCACCTCGCCGACCCGCCGCTCCAGGTCGGGGTCGAAGCTCGCGCCGCGGGCCATGGTGACGGGAAAGCAGGTGGACTCGCCTCGCGCCACGCCGCGGGGGCCGTCGGTGAACCACAGCGCCGGAACGCCCAGCCGCTCGCAGCCGCCGCCCGCGCGATACGGCTCCGCGCCCCAGCGGCGGTCGGAGCGGAGGTAGCTCTCGTAGAAGCCGTGGCCGCTCATCATGGCGACCTTCTCCGCAAGCGTGGCCTGCACCAGCACCGCGTCCACCGCCCGGTCGATCTCCTGCGGCGTCCAGCCCTTCCGGGGTGCGAGGTCGGTCATGGATGGTCCTTGAGGGCTTGCGAGAGGAAGGCGCCGAGGCGGGCGGTGGCCTGCTCGGCCTCCGGAACGAGGCCGCGGAAGGCGTGCCAGCTGTGGGTCATGTGCTCCCACAGCTCCAGCTCGACCGGCACGCCGGCGGCGAGGAGGCGGTCGGCGAGGGCGAAGGCGTCGTCCAGCAGCACCTCGTCCTCCCCGACCTGGACCAAGGTCGACGGCAGGCCGTGCAGGTCGCGCGACAGGGGCGAGGCCGCGGCCCGGCCCGCCCGCCCGGCGTAGCGTTCGGCGTCGAGCTCCAGGCCCTCGACGGTGAGGATGAGCTCCACGAACGCCTTGGACCGCAGGCTCTCCCCGGCGAGCCGCAGGTCCATCCAGGGGCTCGTGCAGGCTAGGGCGACCGGGCTCGGGCCGCCGGCGTCACGCAGGGCGCATGCGGCGTCGATCACGAGTCCGCCGCCGGCCGAATCGCCGAACAGGGCGAAGCGGGGGTGCTCGGCGGCCAGCGCCGCGCAGACCGCCACCACGTCGTCCCGCCCCGCCGGGAAAGGGTGTTCGGGGGCGAGGCGGTAGTCGACGCTGCAGACGGTCGCGCCCGCCGCCTCCACGAGCATGGCCGAGAGGCCGCGGTGCGTCGCCGCCGAGCCCAGGACGAAGGCGCCGCCGTGGGCGTGGACGATCACTCCGGCGTCCTCGGGGCCGGCATGGCGCTCGACGGGCACGCCGGCGATCTGGAGACGCTCGACGGGCAGGTGGGCCGTGCGCGCGGCGTACGCCTCCAGGCCGGCGCGGCGCTCGCCGACCGTCAGGGTCTCGTCCCGCGGCCGGTCCGCCAGCAGCGCGCGGACCTGCGCCAAACCCGCCAGGCCTTCGGGCGAGACGGGCAAGCGCCTGGGCGCGGCCGTACTCACCACGCGCCCGACCCGGCGACACCCGACGCCGTGCGCCCGGCCGTCCACGGCCGCGGCGGCGAGGTCTCGGGATCCAAGCCAAGGTGCACTCGTCCGTCCCCCCGCACCCGGCGCTCCGCCCGACCGGACGCCGCCGACGAGCGATATTCATCAACCAACTGGTTGACACGTGCAACTCCCCCAGGCTGGAATCTGCGGCGGGCGACGACGCAGGATCACGCAAGAGGAGCAGGACGATGGCCGAGTTCGACCGGGCGCAGCTGGCCCAAGCCTACGAACGGGACGGCTACGTCGCCGTCGACGGCCTCCTCACGCCGCAGGAGGTGGACGACCTCAAGGCCGAGGCCGCAGCCATCGCCCGCGGCGAGCGCGGGGAGGTGATCGGGGCGGCCCCCGCGCAGGGACGGTCGGACGATGCGGTCATGGGCGAGCTCCTCGCCATCCACTTCCCGCACAAGGCCTCGGCCGCCATGCACGCCGCCATGGCGCACCCCCGGGTGGTGGAGGTCCTGACCGCCCTGATCGGGCCCGACGTGAAGGCGATGCAGACCATGCTCTTCGTCAAGCGGGCGGGTAAGCCCGGGCAGGCCTGGCACCAGGACGAGCACTTCATCCCCACCCGCGACCGCTCGCTCTGCGGGGCGTGGATCGCGCTGGACGACGCCACGATCGAGAACGGCTGCCTGTGGATGCTGCCGGGCACGCACCGGCCCGGCGTGCTGCACCCCACCAAGCCCCACGGCGACCCGCGCTTCGACACCTCGGACGAGGCCTACGAGTTCGGCGCCGACCGCGAGGGCGGCGTGCCGATAGAGTTGAAGGCCGGCGGCGTGGCCTTCTTCAACGGCTACGTGCTCCATCGCTCGCTGCCGAACCGCGCGCCCGCCGGTTTCCGACGCGCGCTGGTCACCCACTACATGAACGCGTGTTCGATGCTGCCCTGGAACATCGGCGCGCCCGGCGCCTCGCGCGACGACTTCCGCGACATCGTCATGATCGCCGGCGAGGACCCCTACGCCTGGCGTGGGACGGAGGAGGTGATGATCCCCTTCGTCCGGCCCGAGGACCCGGGCCGTGCCGCGACGGTGTTCGGCGAACTGCAGGCGCGCGTCGCCGCCGCGAACTCCTGACCTCCTTCGCGCCCGACACCGCCTCTTGCAAGGCCGGCCAAGCTGCGCCAGTCTGTTGACCAACCGGTTGGTCAACAGACTGGCGGGCAGGCGGACGTAGAGCCGCACGGGGAGGCTGACATGCTGGGACGGCTCGCGCGCACCACGGCGCTGACGACCTCGATCATCGGCTTGGCGTCGGCGGCATCGGCCGCCCAAGCCCAGGAGGCGCCCGCGCCCCGCACCACGGCTGCGGACCAGTCCACCGTCGAGGAGGTGGTGGTCACCGCGCAGAAGCGGTCGCAGTCGCTCCAGGACGTGCCGATCTCCATCTCGGCGGTCAGCGGCGACGCCCTGGCGCAGCGGCGCACCACCGACTTCTCCGAACTGCAGAAGCTGACGCCGGGGCTCAGCTTCAGCGGCTCCAACACGCCGCGCGGCGCGGGCGTCGCGGTGCGCGGCGTCGGCACGGTCAGCTTCTCCGACGCCATCGAGGGATCGGTCGGCATCGTGCTGGACGGCGTCCCCATCGGTCGCCAGGGGGCGGGCTTCACCGACCTGGCCGACCTGGAGCGCGTCGAGGTGCTGCGCGGGCCGCAGGGAACGCTGTTCGGCAAGAACGCCTCGGCCGGCATCATCAACATCGTGACCAAGCGCCCGTCCAAGGCGTTCACCTTCGACGGCGGCGTGTCCTACGGCGAGGACGCCGACCTGCACGTGCGCGCCGACGTCTCGGGCCCGCTGGGCTGGGACGGCCGAGTCCGCGGCCGCCTCTCCGCCTACGACACCTCCCGCGACGGCTACATCGCCAACCAGGCCACGGGCGAGAAGCTGAACGAGCGTGGCGAGTACGGCCTGCGCGGCAAGGTCGAGGTCGACCTGACCTCCGACATCAACCTCCTGGTCACCGCCGACTACACCGACCGTGACGTGAAGTGCTGCATGTGGACGACGCGCACCTACGGGTCGGGGCTGTTCGCCAGCGGCTTCAACATCATCCGGACGCAGCAGATCGCCAACGGCATCGTCGCAGGCCCCGAGAACCTCACGGTGCGCGAGGACGCCCCCAACTACGAGCGGCAGCAGACCCGGGGGCTCGTCGGCGAGCTGAACTGGAAGCTGCCGGGCGGCTTCACCTTCACCTCGATCACCGCCGCCCGCAGCTGGCACGAGGTCGACAACAACGACGCCGACCAGACCACGCTGAACATCCTCGACCTGAACCACGGCGCCATCAACCAGCGGCAGTTCAGTGAGGAGGCGCGCCTGGCGTCGCCCACCGGCGGCCGCATCGACTACGTCGTCGGGGTCTTCTACTTCAACCAGGGCACGCGCAACGACTCCGTCCAGCGCGGATCGCTGGGCCTCGACCTCCTGGGCGTCATCCCGGCGGGTCGCGGCCTGACCTTCTCCCGCGACGCCATCCTGAAGGTGAACACCGAGAACTACGCCGCGTTCGGGGACGTGACCTGGCACGTCTTCGACCGCGCCCGCATCTTCGGCGGGCTGCGCGAGACGCACGAGGAGCTGGCGACGAGCTTCAACCGCTTCACCCCGCCGGGCAACCTGCAGTGGCCGAACCTGCCGCCCTTCGCGGGGACCGGCCGGACCAGCGACACCGCGACGTCCTGGCGGATCGGCGCGCAGTACGACATCCAGCCCCGCATCATGGGTTACGCCACGATCGCGCGAGGCTACAAGGGCCAGGGCTTCGAGGTCGGCCTGGATCAGAGCTACATCCGGGTGGTCCAGGCGGAGATCCCCACCAACTACGAGGTCGGGATCAAGTCGGAGCTGTTCGCACGCCGCCTGGTGCTCAACGTGTCGGCCTTCCGCACGGACTTCGAGAACTACCAGGCGCAGACCCTGGTCACCACCACGGCGGGCTTGGCCTTCGACACGGCGAACGCGGGGTCGGTCGTCACGCAGGGCGTCGAGCTGGACTTCACGGCGGTGCCCGTCCGCGGCCTGACCGTCAGCGGCGGCCTGAGCTATCTCGACGCCACCTTCGACAGCTTCAAGGTGGCGAACTGCTACACGGGCCAGGCCGTCAACGGCGTGGGCTGCATCCAGACCTCGCCGGGCGTCTACTCGCAGGACCTGTCCGGCAGGCGGCTGCCCAACACGCCCCACTGGAACCCCATCGTGAACGTGCGCTACGAACGCGACCTGCGAACCGGAGTCTCCGCCTTCGGCTCGCTGGGCTGGACCTATCGCAGCGACGCGCTCCTGGCCCAGAACCAGGACCCGCTGTCGCTGCAGAAGGCCTACAGCCTCGTCGACGGCCAGCTGGGGGTGACGCTGCGTGACCGGGTCACGCTAAGCGTCTACGCCAAGAACATCTTCGACCAGCGCTACGCCGAGTCCATCTTCGACACGCCGTTCGACACGGGTTCACCCACGTCACGCGGAGGCACGTCGCAGTTCATCCCGATCGGCGCCTTCCGCACGGTCGGCGTCGCGCTGGACTTCCGCTACTGACCTCTCCCCTACTGGGGCGGTCCGACCGACGGGCCGCCCCGCCTTTTCTCAGCGAATGAACAGTTTCAACATCGCGTCGATGTGGGCCTCGATCTGGGCGTCACGCCCGGGCTCGAGGTTCCAGACGCGCCGGACCTCGGGCGCGAGGGCGTAGAAAAGCTGGCTGGCGCCCACCATGATGTAGGTCAGGCTCGGCAGGTCCACCTGCGGCAGGACGCCGTCCTGGATCAGGCGGAGGTGCAGCGCCTCGCTCGCCTTGCGATTATAACGTGTGAAGTGGCGCGAGATCCAATCCAGCCGATCCCCGTCGCGCACGCTCTCCTGCATGACGAGCCGCGAATGCTCCGGGTGTCGGGCGCAGTAGCGGACGTACTCGGTGAAGGCCGCCCGCGCGAACGCGCGCGTGTCGCCGCCGAACTCGCGCTCGATCCGGCCGAGGTCGAACGACACCTCGCGCGCGAGGCGTTCGAACATGAAGCGCACGGCCGCCTTCCAGAGCTCGAGCTTGCTCTTGAAATGGTAGGGGATCATCGCGTGGTTCACCCCCGCGCGGGCGGCGATGTCGCGCGTCTTCGCCCCTTCGAAGCCCTGCTCGGAGAAGACGGTGAGCGCGCTGGCCAGGATGGCGGCGCGGGTGGCGTCCCGCTGGCGCTCGCGCATGCCGCCGGACCCGTAGGGCGCGCGCGCGACGGGGTCGGCTGGCGCGCTCGCCTCAGGCTCGGTCGCCGCGGTCTCGCCCATGCACCGTCCGTCCGCGCGTCGCCTGTCCGTTCGACGGCGAGGCTTAGCGTCCCGCGCGCGCCCTGTCGCGGCTTCAGAGCGAAGCGGTGACCTTGGCCGCCGCCTCGCGGGCGGCGATCTCGTCGACGATGCGGCGGTGGGTGTCGCCGTCCAGGCGGTAGAAGCAAATCAGCACCACGCCGATCAGCCCGCCGGCCACCGGCACGAACAGCATCAGGTCCTTCAGGCCGTGCAGCGTGGCGGGAGTCTGCGTAGCCCCCGCGGTGTAGCCGACGCCCTTCAGCGCCAAGCCGAGCGACCAGCCGGAAAGGCCGAGCGCCGCCTTCTGGCCCAGGGTCACGAGGCCGAAGACCAGGCTCTCGGTGCGCACGCCCGAGCGCCACTCGCCGAACTCCACCGTGTCCGGCAGGATCGCCCACAGGCACACGATGGCCGAGGCGGTGCCGACGGCCGAGACCGCGAGCGCACCGAACAGCCCCGCGGTCCCGTGCCCGTCCGCCAGCCGCCAGGCGACCAGCCCGGCCAGGTGGAAGCCTGCGCCCACAAGCCACGCCCGGCGCTTGCCGAACCGCTTGGCCGCCCACACCCAGGCCGGCACGAGGCAGGCCAGCACAAGCGCGATCAGGGCGAAGGCTAGGCTCGCCAGCTTCTCGGCCCCGAGCACGTACTTGAAGTAGTAGATGAGGTTGTTCTGGAAGAAGGTGTTGCCGAAGGTCGAGACCACGAACAGCGCCAGCGCGATGAGGAGCGGAGTGTTCGTCCCGACGGCTCGCGCCGTGTCTCTCCAGGGCGCGGCGGCGCGAGGCGCGGCGTCCACGGCGTCCAACCCCCTGGCCGCCCAGGCGACGAGCCAGAACAGCGCCAGGGCGCCCGCGCCGTAGAGGGCCGCCACCATCGCCCAGCCGCGCCGCGCGTCGCCGTGGCCGAGCGTCTGCACCAGCGGCAGGGTCAGGAGGGCGATGGTCAGGGCGGAGAGCGTCGCCGCCACCATCCTCACGCCCGCGAGGTCCGCCCGCTCGCCGCTGTCGCGCGTCACGCGGGCGAACAGGGCCGTGTAGGGGATGGAGACCACCGAGTAGAGCGTGCGGAAGACGAGGTGGGTGGCGCCGGCGAACAGCGCCGCCCCCGCGGCCGGCCACACCGGCCCCATGAAGACCAGCGCGAAGGAGAAGGCCAGCGGCACCCCTCCCAGCATCAGGTAGGGCCGGTAGCGGCCGAAGCGGGTGCGCGTGCGGTCGGCGACGGCCCCGATCAGGGGATCGATGGTCGCGTCCCACAGCAGCGCCACCATGTAGATCAGCCCCGCCGTGGCCGCCGGGAGCTTCAGCACATCGGTGTAGACGTAGAGCAGGAAGAGCGACGTCGTCGTCCAGTAGAGGTTGAACCCGAAGTCGCCAGCTCCCAGGGCGAGTTTGCGCGCCAGAGGCAGGGCGGGCGGGCGGGCGGCGGGAGCGGGCGAGGGCATGGTGCAGGCTCCCGACGCCGCACGCAGCGACATTCACCAACCATCTGTATAGCGAACGTGCGCTCGCACAAGTTCGGGCACGGCCGAGCACCGGGGGCTGGGTTGACGAGCCACTCCGATGCGTCCAGCCGGGGAGACGCCGCTCGAGCGCCGAGGCGATCGTTGCGACCGCGCGCAGCCTCGCCGATCTGGGGCTCGTCGCGGTCTGAGACGACGCGCGGATCGGCGGTCTCAAGCGCGGCCGAACAGCGCCTCGGCGGCGCCGTGCAGCACGGCGTCGAGCTCCACCGCACTCAGCTGACCGGAGCCGCAGAGCGCCGCCTTGAGCTTCAGGCACCCGTCCACGGGCGTGAAGGGCCAGTCGCTGCCGTAGTGCAGCCGGTCGCGGTCGGCCACCGAGAGCAGGGCGGCCAGCGCCTCGGGCACGGGGGCGCCGGCGAGGTCGTAGTGCAGCCGCCGCAGCGCCGCGCGGAAGTCGGCCGGCGCGTCGGCGGGCGGTTCGGCTCCGGCGTCTTTCAGGAGCGCGATGCGGCTGGCGAGCACGGGCAGGCAGGCGCCCGCGTGCGGCACGATCACCGTCAGGCCGGGGTGGCGCTCCAGCCGGCCGGAGAGGATCATGTCCGCGATCGTGCGCGTCGTCTCGAACAGGAACTCCATCATGGGCCGGGGGTAGCCGAGGGCGATGTCGCCCCCTCCCCCGCCCGCGTGGACGCCGCAGCGGCAGTGCGGGCTGGTGGGGTGGACGAACAGCGTCGCGCGCCGCCGGTCGAGGTCTTCGTAGACGGGGTCGAGCCGGGCGTCGCCCATGTAGACGCCGTCGAAATTGCTCTCGAACACCACGCCGTCGGCGCCCAGCACGTCGAAGGCGTAGGCGATCTCGGCCAGGGCGGCGTCCACGTCGGGCAGGGGCGTGGCCGCGAAGAAGCCGAACCGGCCGGGGTGGCGGCGCACGAGGCCCGCCGCGTCCTCGTTGACGCGCCGGGCCAGGGCCGCAGCCGCCGCCGGATCGCCCAGGCGCACCCCCGGCGAAGAGATGGACAGGATCGCCTTGGCCACGCCCAGGCGGTCCATGACCGACAGCGCCTCCGCCTCGCTCCAGGCGGGGATCTCCGCCATGCCGTCGGGGTGGACCACGCCCGCCGCGAGCAGCGCCTCACGATAGTGATCCGGCACGAAGTGGTGGTGGACGTCGACGGCGCCCCCCGCCGCGGGCGGGCTCACGCGCCCGCCGGCTTCAGGAGGTCGCCCAGGCCGATGGCCTTGAGGAACTCGCGCCGGATCCGGTCGGCCACGCCGTTCACCGCCTCGGCTCCGTCGTCGGCGGGGTCGATGTGCACGCGGAAGGGCCGCTCGCCGATGGGCGCGTCCACCACCCGCACGACGGCGCGGGCCACCTCTTCGGGGTCGGCGTCGGGCGGCGCCAGGCCGGCCAACCCCTTCATCGCCTGGTCGTCGAGGGCGCCGGTGGGCCCGTCGGCATAGGCCTTGGCCACGGCCTCGTCCCCCGGATGGCCGGCGTGGGCGAAGTGGTTGGTGCCGGTGGTGAAGGAGCCGGGCACCACGATGGTGGTCTCGATCCCCCACCGCGCCAGCTCGCCGGCGTAGCACACCGCCAGGGCGTCCATTCCCGCCTTGGCCGCGAAGTAGGGCCCGAGGTAGGGCGGCGTGCCGCCCCGGGTGGAGGACGAGCCGATCCACACCAGGAGGCCGCGGCGCCGCTCGCGCATGGCGGGCAGGGCCGTGCGGTTCAGCCGCTGCGTGCCCAGCACGTTGACGTCGTACTGCGCGGCCAGCTCTTCGGGCGTGAACGCCTCCGCCGGGCCGTAGACCATGTGCCCGGCGTTGTGCACGAGGACGTCGATCCGCCCCGCATCGGCCACGACCGTGGCCACCGCCGCATCCACCGACGCCTGCGACTGCACGTCCAACGCCACGGTGCGCAGGTCGGCGCGTGCCTGCGCGGCCCAGTCGGCGAGCGCCTTGACGGTCTCGGCGCCCTCGCCGTCCACCTTGCGCAGCGAGGCGTAGACGGTGTGCCCCGCCTGGGCGAGCGCCTTGGCCGCGGACATCCCGAAGCCGGACGAGGCGCCGGTGACGAGGATCACGTTCTTCTGCATGGGGATCTCCTTCGAGCCGGCCGCGGCGCTCAGACCGCGCCGCCGTTGGCGCGCAGCACCTGGCCGCTGACCCAGCCGCCGTCGGGGCCGACCAGGAACGAGATCACCCGCGCGATGTCCTCCGGCTCGCCCAGCCGGCCGAGCGGGATCATCTCCTTGACCTCCACGACCTGCGCCTCGCTCTTGCCGTCGAGGAACAGGGGGGTGGCCACCGGGCCGGGGGCGATGGCGTTCACCGTGATGCCCCGGGCGCCCAGTTCCTTGGCCGCGATGTGCGACAGGGCCTCCACCCCCGCCTTGGTGGCGGCGTAGACGCCGTAGGTCGGCTGGTAGAGCCCCACCACGCTTGAGGAGAAGCTGACGATCCGCCCGCCGTCCGGCATGCGCCGCGCCGCCTCGCGGATGCCGAGGAACACGCCCTTCAGGTTCACCGCCACGTGGCCGTCGAACAGGGCGTCGTCGGCCTCCGCCAGGGGCGCGAGCTTCATGATCCCCGCGTTGTTGACCAGCACGTCCACCGGCCCGAACGCCGCCTCCGCCGCGTCGAACAACGACACCACCGCCGCAGGCTCGGAGACGTCGGCCTTCACCGCCGTCGCCCGGCCCCCCGCCGCCGTGATCTTGCCCACCAGCTGGTCGGCGGGCTCGGCCTCGCCCGTGTAGTTGACCACCACCGCCAGCCCGTCCTGCGCCAGCCGTTCGGCCACGGCCGCGCCGATGCCGTGCGAGGAACCGGTGATGATGGCGACCTTGGTCTGGCTGGTCATGTGTCTCTCCGCTGAAGCGGCGCTCCACCTGAGGATCGACACGGGACGGTTTTAGACGCCATTCTCAGGTTTCACCGGTCGGGATTCCGGAACGATGGACAGGATCGACGCCATGCGCGCCTTCGTGCGCGTCACGGAGCGCCGCAGCTTCGTCCAGGCCGCACGGGACATGGGCGTGCCGCGCTCGCGCGTCTCGGAGGCGATCCAGCAGCTGGAGCGGGAGCTGGGCGTGGCGCTGTTCTCCCGCACCACGCGCCAGGTCGCCCCCACGCCGGAGGGCGAGGAGTACCACCGCCGGGTGCTGGCCATCCTGGCGCAGGTGGACGAGGCCGACGCGGTGGTGGCCACGAGCGTTCCCGCCGGTCCCCTGCGCATCGACGTGCACGGCACCTTCGCCCGCCGCTTCCTCCTGCCGCAGCTCCGCGACTTCCTCCAGCGCCACCCCGACATCCGGCTGCACGTCGGCGAGGGCGACCGGCTGGTCGACCTGATCGGCGAGGGCGTCGACTGCGTGATCCGCGTGGGCGAGCCCGCCGACAGCGGGCTGGTCGGCCGCAAGCTGGGCGTGCTGCAGGAGGGCACCTTCGCCAGCCCGGCCTACCTGGAGCGCCACGGCGCGCCGGCCACGCTGGACGACCTGGCGGGCCACCGCATGATCGGCTTCGACTCCTCCTCCACCCACGCCGTGCTGCCGCTGGAGTTCCAGACGGACGGCGAGGTGCGCAGACTGTCCCTGCCGTACTCGGTGACGGTGGCGGCGGCGGCGACCTATGTGTGCCTCGCCCAGCACGACCTGGGCCTGATCCAGGTGCCCCGCTACCGCGTGCAGCACGAGGTCGCGACGGGCGCCCTGGTCGAGGTGCTGGCCGCCCAACCGCCGACGTCCACGCCCGTCTACCTGCTGCACCCCGGCGGTCGCCAGCCCTCGCCCCGCCTGCGGCGGTTCACCGCCTGGGTGGTGGAGGAGGTCGGCCGGCGGCTGAGGCAGGCGGGCCAAGGCGTGGGATGACCATTCGCCCGCCGCAGAGCGCCTCCGCCTACGGCCGCGGCCGCTCGCCCGGCCGACTCCGACCCGCGGTCAAAGCGCGGTCAAAGCCGTCCTTCGGCGAGCAGTTCGCGCGTGCGCTCCAGCGTCGAGAGCAGGGCGCTGCGATAGCCCTGGTCACCGTCGAGCTGCGCCTTCTCCGCCCGCTCCTCCGGCCCGTCCGGCGCCTTCCCGCGGAGGGCGAGCAGACCGTAGAAGCGCAGCTGCAGCGCGCCTTGGGCGTCCTCGGACAGCACGTTGACGATGGCGCCTTCGCGCGGGCCGGTCGCCTGGAAGAAGGTGACCTTGGACTCCGGCTCAAAGGCGATGATCTCGCGCAGGTCGTCGCCGGCGATGGTGGCTTCGCGGACGATATGCGTGGAGCTCTCCTCCACGACGTCGCAGCGCGTGCACACGCCGGGCGGCAGGAACGCGCGGGCGTCCCGGGCCTTGAGGACCAGGCCCGCCCAAGCCTGCGCGCGGGTGAGGGGAGGTTCGCCGGCCGGGTTCACCGAAACGGTGGCGGTCGAGTAGATCAACGTCGTGCTCCTTGGATTGGAGGGGTGCAGGCGGCCAGGAGCCCGGTAAGACGCTCCGCGTCGCCGGTCGGACGGCTGCCGTCGCTGAGGAAACGGTCGCTCGTCAGGCGCATGTCATAGGCCATCCAGTCGGGCATGGCTTGGCGCAGAACATCACCCAGTGCGAACGCCAAACGGGAAGCAGCGGCTCCCGTAGGGGAGCTCCATGCTACCTACACCATCCTGCGCACTGCGGTGCGGGACGACGTCGACCTGTCCGCATGGCCGGCGCTGGCGACTCCATGCAGCGCATGTCCACGCGAGCGCGACCTGGCTGGGGCGGAGCGCGTCTCGGCCGAACGCAGGACCTCCTACGTGGCTGCTGAAGAGGGAGGAGGTGAGCGGCGCAACCAGCCGCTCATGAAGAGGGAGGAGGTGAGCGGCGCAACCAGCCGCTCATGGCCAAGCACGAACGCCTCCGCTCGCAACTCGCGCAGGCTGACACTAAGCCGCCGACCAAAATCGGTCCGTTCGCGCCCGTGGCGCAGGCCTATGCGCGGATGGCGGACCAGCTGCATCTCGCCTCTAAGGCGCCAACGGCGTGGAGGTGCGGGGTGATCTGCGCGAGGTGATCGAGGGCGTGGTGTTCACGCTGCTCCGGCAAGGGCGCGTTTGATCGGCACGTGGAGGGCGAGCCGGCCCGGCTCCTCAGGGTATCTGAGGGGCCGGGCGACTGTGGGGGATCACTGGGTGCGGGGACAGGATTTGAACCTGTGACCTTCAGGTTATGAGCCTGACGAG
>CAXSHO010000012.1:11463-36899 GCA_964237305.1 uncultured Caulobacteraceae bacterium | reverse complement strand
GCCAACTGGCCCCCCACGCCACCCCCGCCTCCCTGGCGGAGGCGGTGGAGGCGCTGTTCGCGCGCGACTGGCGGGCGGTGGGGGCGGCCGCGCGCGCCCGCGCCGTAGAGCGCTACGGCTGGGACGCCACCTTCCGCGGCCTCACCGACCTTTACGCCGAGCTGTCGGGCCGGTCCGCGGGGCAGGTCGTGCCGCTCTCCAGGCCGAACTGAGCAAGGGACCGTGCACGCGCCGTAAAGGTTGATCCGCCACCCTGGCGTGCATCGGCGGCGAGGGTTGCGGACGTGGCGAAGGCGCAGTTCCACAGGGGCCAGAGGGTGTGGGTCGACTCGGTGGGCGCCTGGGCCGTGGTCGAGCGGCTTTCGCCCACCTGGGCCAAGGGCTTCGATGAGCCTGTCCGCATAGGCTACGACGTCGGGCTCGGGCGCGAGTTCCAGGGCCAGGAACTGCGCGCGGAGTCGACGGAGACGAGCGTCGCCCACAGCGGCTGGCGGCTCCTGCGCGCCCGCAACAAGTGGCAGTCGGCCGACGACTGCGCGCACCATCCTCTGCCCGGCACCTTCCCCGTGGTGGTGACCGATCCCAACGACTGGGGCGGCTGGCGCACCCCTGGCGCGGAATACGACCGCGACCCCCAGCGCATCGAGCGCCAGGCGCGCCTGATCGCCGCCGCGCCCCGCCTGCTGGACCTCGCCCGCGCCCTGCACGAGGCCGTCTCCGAGATGGCCGACGACACGTCCGCCGACCTCCAGGCGCTGGCCCGCCACGCCCGCGGGGTGTTGCGCGACGTGACGGGCGAACCCGGCGCTCCCGCCTCGCCCCCCTCGGCGGGGTCCGCCGCCCAGGAGGAGCGCGCGGCCTAGCGACACCTCTCTCCCGCCGCTACACCGCCGGGATGCGCACCGAAGAGCCCCGCCCCGTCCGGCTGGCCGACTACCGTCCCTTCCCCTTCGTCGTGGAGCGGACGGATCTGGCCTTCGACCTCCAGCCCTCCGCCACGCGCGTGCGCGCCCGGCTGGAGATCGTGCGCACCGGCGAGGGTCCGCTGGTGCTCGACGGCGTCCGGCTGAAGCTGCTCTCGGCGGCGATCGACGGCCGGGTGCTGACGCCCGACGACCACCTGCTCACCCCCGAGACGCTGACGATCGCCGCCACACCCGACCGCTTCGTGCTGGAGACGGAGGTGGAGATCGACCCCGCCGCCAACACGGCGCTGGAGGGGCTCTACATGTCCGGCGGCCGCTTCTGCACGCAGTGCGAGGCGGAGGGGTTCCGCAAGATCACCTACTACCCGGACCGGCCCGACGTCCTGAGCCGCTTCACCGTCCGGGTGGAGGCCGACCGCACCTACGAGCGCCTGCTGTCCAACGGCAACCTCGTCGAGCACGGGGACGCGGGCCAGGGCCGCCGGTTCGCGGTGTGGGAGGACCCCTTCCCCAAGCCCGCCTACCTGTTCGCCCTCGTCGCCGGCGAGCTGGACGTTTTGGAGGACCGCTTCACCACGGCGAGCGGCCGCGCGGTGGACCTCCGGATCTACGTCGATCCCGGCATGAGCGCGCGCGCCGCCTACGCCATGGACAGCCTGAAGCGGGCCATGCGCTGGGACGAGACGGAGTACGGCCGCGAGTACGACCTCGACCTCTTCATGATCGTGGCGGTGCGCGACTTCAACTTCGGCGCCATGGAGAACAAGGGGCTGAACATCTTCAACAGCTCGCTCCTGCTCGCTGATCCGCAGACCGCCACCGACGCCGACTACGAGCGGATCGAGGCGGTGGTGGCGCACGAATACTTCCACAACTGGACGGGCGACCGCATCACCTGCCGCGACTGGTTCCAGCTGTGCCTGAAGGAGGGCCTGACCGTGTACCGCGACCAGGGCTTCTCAGCCTCGCAGCGGGGCGCGGCCGTGCAGCGGATCAAGGACGTTCGCCAGCTGCGCGCCCGCCAATTCCCGGAGGACGCGGGCCCGCTGGCCCACCCGGTGCGGCCGCAGAGCTACGTGAAGATCGACAACTTCTACACCGCCACCATCTACGAAAAGGGCGCCGAGCTGATCGGCGTCATGCGCGCCCTGATCGGCGACGACGCCTTCCGCGCGGGCATGGACCTCTACTTCGACCGGCAGGACGGCCGGGCGGCCACCATGGAGGACTTCTGGGCGGGCTTCGCGGAGGCGTCGGGCCGCGACCTCTCCCCCTTCCGCCGGTGGTACGACCAGGCGGGAACGCCGGCGCTCGACATCCGCGCGCTCTACGACACCGACGCGCGGACGCTCACCCTGGATCTGGCGCAGGCCACGCGCGCCACGGTGGCCTCCCCCGAGCCGACCGCGCTGCCCATCCCGATCCGCATCGGCCTCCTGGACGAGGACGGGGCGCCGCAGAGCTTCGCCGTGGGGAACGGCGCCCCCGCCGCCGAGCAGGTGGTCGTGTTCGCCGACGCCGCGGCGACGGTGGTGCTGCGGGAGGTGGCGCGCCTGCCCGTGCTCTCCGTCCTGCGCGGCTTCTCCGCCCCCGTGTCGCTGACCACCGACGAGCCGGAGAAGGACGCCCACGTCCGCCTCGCCGCCGACCCCGACCTCTACAACCGCTGGGAGGCGGGGCAGAGCCTCGCGCGGCGCCTGCTGCTGGCGCGCGCTTCGGGCGCACCGGACGAGGTCAACGAGGAGCGCTACGCCGAGGCCCTGGGCCGCGCCCTGGCCGACCCGGACAGCTCCGACGCCTTCAAGGCGCAGCTCCTCGCCCTCCCCTCGGAGGGCGAGCTGTCGCTGGCCATGGCGCCCGCCGCCGACCCCGCCGCCATCCACGAGGCGCGCGAAAGGCTGCGCGGCCGCTTGGCCGTCCACCTCGGCGACACGCTGCGCGAGCGCCACGGCGCGCTGCAGACCGACGGCGAGTTCAGCGCCGGGGCCGAGGCGGCGGGCCGTCGCGGCCTGCGCAACGCCGTGCTGGACCTGCTGATGGCCGACCGCTCCGCCGACTCGGCCCAGCGCGCCCGCGGCCATTTCGAGGCGGCGGGGAACATGACGGACGCCATGGGCGGGCTGTCGGCGCTGGCGCAGGCGGGGGGCGCAGGCTTCGACGAGGCGCTGGCCGCCTTTCACGCCCGCTGGAAGGCGGAACCGCTGGTCGTCGACAAATGGTTCGCCGTGCAGGCGCGCGATCCGTCGGACGGCGCGCTCGGTCGCGTCATGGGCCTGACCGCCCACCCCGACTTCGACGGCGCCAACCCCAACCGGCTGCGGGCGCTGGTGGCCACATTCGCGTCCTTCAACCCGGCGCGCTTCCACGAGCCGGACGGCTCGGGCCACCGCTTCGTCGCCGACCAGGTCATCGCCACAGACGCGGTGAACCCCATGACGGCCGCGCGCATGCTGGAGCCCTTCGGCGGCTGGCGGCGCTACGTCCCCGCCGTGTCCGACAGCCTCCGCGGCGAACTGGCGCGGATCGCCGAGCATCCGGGCCTGTCCAAGAACGTGGGCGAACTGGCGGCCAAGGCGCTGGACGCCGCCCCCTGAGTCGAAGCGCCGCAGAGCCGTGACAGGACGGCCCGACACGGCTTAGATTCGACGCGAACGGTGGGGAGGGGAACCGCTTGGGCGGCCGTGAACGCACGCGCGCCAAGTCGGTCGTGGCCAGACCCCTGCGGCTGGACGGGCCGCGCGCCGTCGCGGTGCTCGCCGTGGCGCTGCTCGCGGGGTCGACCGCCTGGAGCCTGCACCGGCTGGCGGACGCGGGCGAGCCGCTCCAGGACCACGCGGCCAGGGAGCGTGGGCGGGCCGCGTTGCAGCAGGCGGCGTCGGCGACGGACGCCCGCCTCACCGCCCTTAAGGCGGCCGCCCGCGCCGGGGCCGCCGCCCTGGCGGCCGACCCGGGCGCGCCCTTGGACGCGGCGGAGGCCGCGGCCGCCCGCGCGGGAGCCGGAGGCGCCACGGGCGCGGTGGTCAGGCGCGGACGCCCCGCGGCCCTCGCCGGCGGGCGGACCGAGCCCGGGCTGGCGACGGCGGCCGCAGCCGCGGCGGCTTCAGGCGGCGGCGTGTGGTCGGGGGCGTCGGGAGCGCGCGTGTTTGGTGCGGCGCGCGTCGGCGACGCCGCGGAGGCCACCTGGGTGGTGGCGGGCGCCGCCGCGGCGGCGACGGCTCCCGGCGTCTGGCTGTTCGACCGGGCGGGACGGGGCCTGGGCGGCGCTCCCGAGCCTCCGCCGAGCGTCGTGGCGACCACGGCCCGGGCCTTGGCCGCGCCGGGCGGCGGGGACGGAGGCGCCGGGCCGGTGATCGCCGCCCGCGCGGGCGAGGTCCTGGCGGTGGCCGCCGCGCCGAAAGGCTCCGGCCGGCTGGGAGACGTCGTCGCCCTCCTGGCGCCGCTGGCGGCGGGGGCGGCGCTTGTCGCGCTGATGCTGCGGAGGGTGAAGCGCTCGGAGCGCGAGGGCCGCGAGACGCGCAGGAGCGAGCGCCGCTACCGGATGGCCGTGGACGCGGCGCGCTGCGGCATCTGGGAGTGGGACCTCGTGGAGGACCGCGTCTTCCTCTCCGAGGTCACGGGCGCGATGCTGGGCTGGGGCGGCGCGGGCGTGGCCGACGGGAGGGAGGTGCTGGCCCGCATCGCGCCCGAGCACCGCGAGCGCGTGCGCCAGGCGCTGACCGCCGCCGCCGCCTTCGGCGCCTTCGACGTGTCCTTCGCGACGCCGCGGGCGGGCGGGGGGTCGGCCTGGATCGACGCGCGCGGCCAGTCCAGCGAGCCCCGCACCGACGGCGGCTACCGCACCCTGATCGGCGTGGCGGTGGACGTGACCCCCGAGCGCGCCGCCCAGGTGCGCGCCCAGGCGGCGGAGGGGAGGCTGAGCGACGCCATCGAGAGCGTGTCGGAGGCCTTCGTGCTGTGGGATCGCCGCGGGCGCCTGGTGCTCTGCAACGGCGCCTACCGCGACTTCTTCCAGCTGGAGCCGGGGCTGGTGAAACCCGGCGCCTCGCGCGAGACGGTGGAGCGCTTCGCCCGCCTCGCCTTCAAGGACTCGCGCCGGCCCGCGCACGAGCGCCGCGCCGTCTCCCGCCGCGAACACGAGCTGGCCGACGGCCGCTGGGTGCAGATCAACGAGCGCCGCACCGCCGACGGCGGCGTGGTGGTCACCGCCACGGAGGTCACCGCCATCAAGCGCCAGCAAGCCGCGCTGCGCGCCAACGACACCGCGCTGCGCGAGGCCGTCGCCCGCTTGGAGACGAGCCAGGACGAGCTGACCGAACTCGCGGGCAAGTACCACGAGGCCAAGGTGCGGGCCGAAGGCGCCAACGCCGCCAAGAGCGAGTTCCTGGCCAACATGAGCCACGAGCTGCGCACGCCGCTGAACGCCATCATCGGCTTCTCCGAGATGATGACCGCCCACATGTTCGGGCCGCTGGGCGATGCGCGCTACGACGAATACGCCCGCGACATCCGCGACTCGGGCCAGCACCTCCTCGCCTTGATCAACGACATCCTCGACATGGCCAAGATCGAGGCGGGCAAGCTGACGCTGCGCCCGCAGCGGCTGGACGCGGCCGAGATGGTGGAGGACTCGGTGCGCCTGGTGCGCACCCGGATGGAGGCGGGCGCCATCGAGCTGGCCCTGGACCTGCCCCCCGGCCTGCCCGACGTGTGGGCGGACGAGCGCGCCCTCAAGCAGATCCTCCTCAACCTCCTGTCCAACGCGGTGAAGTTCACGCCCGCCGGAGGCCGGGTGACGGTGGCCGCCTCCCGCGACGGCCACCGCGTGCGCCTGGCGGTGCGGGACACGGGCATCGGCATCGCGCCGGAGGACCTCGCCCGGCTGGGCCGCCCCTTCGAGCAGGTGGAGAGCCAGCAGTCCAAGACGGTGCAGGGCTCGGGCCTGGGCCTCGCCCTGGTCAGGGCGCTCACCGCGCTGCACGAGGGGGAGTTCCAGCTCGCCAGCGAGCTCGGCCGGGGCACCACCGCCGCCGTGCTCCTGCCCACCCGCGCCCGCAGCCGCAGCGCCGCGGCGGCCTAGCGCAGGCCCGCCCCTCCTTCAGCCGCCCGTGATGCGGAGGAAGGCGGCGTGCGCGCGGGCCTGGGCCTGCGCCAGCTCCGGCTCCAGCGCCTCCCACGTCTCCACCCCCGCCGCGGCGGCGAGCAGGGTGCGCAGCCGGGCCGGCTGGTCGGCGGGATCGGCGGCCCCGGCCGGAAGCGCGAGGCGCAGCACCTGGCTCAGCCCCTGCTGCAGCCGCCACGCCGCCTCCAGGGCGAGGAGGTCGTCCGGCGCGACATCGGCCGCCGCGAGCGCCCGCAGCGCCGCTCCGGTGTTCGGCTCCAGCGGCCCTCCCGCGGCGGCCCCGCGCAGCTGAAGGTGCTGCACGGCGAACTCCACGTCCACGAGCCCGCCGGGGGCGAGCTTGAGGTCCCAAGGCCCGGCGGCCGGGCGCTCGCGGGTCATCAGCGCGCGCATGTCGCGGACGTCGGCGGCTGTGGAGGCGGGGTCGCTCGGGCGGCGCAGGGCGGCCTCCGTCGCCCCCGCCACGTCGCAGGCGAGCGCGGCCGAGTTCGACCACACCACCCGGGCGCGGGTCAGGGCCAGCAGCTCCCAGGTCTGCGCCTCGCCCGCGTAGTAGGCCTCCAGCGCCGGGAGGCTCACCGCCACCGGCCCGGCGGTGCCGGACGGGCGCAGCTGCAGGTCCACCGCGTACAGCCCGCCCTCGGCGGTGGGCGACGACAGCGCCGCCGTCAGCCGCTGGGTGAAGCGCGCGGCCACCGTCTCGCCGGTCCAGCCCTTCACGGCGGAGACCGCGTTCGGCGGCGCGCGGTGCACCGTCATCAGGTCGAGGTCGCTGGCCGCGGTCATCTCGCGGCCGCCGAGCTTGCCCAGCCCCACGACGGCCACCTCGCCCTGCGGGAAGGCGCCGCCCAGCCGCTCCACCTCCGCCAGGGCCAGGGGGGCGAGCGCGACGACGCAGGCGTCGGCCAGCCCGGCGAAGGCGGCGCCCGCGGCCTGCGCGTCCGTGATCGCCTCCAGCACCTGCACGCCGATGCGGAAGCTCTCGTCGCGGTGGATGCGGCGCACGGCGTCGAGCGCCGCCTCGAACCCGCCCGCCGCCTCCGCCGCGCCGAGCACCGCTGCGCGCGAGGCGTCGGCGTCCAGCGGCGCGAAGAAGGCGGGGTCCAGCAGCGCGTCCAGCGCGGAGGGCCGCCGCGCCAGCACCGCCGCAAGGCGCGGCGACACGGCCAGGACGCCGACGACGAGCTCCAGGAGGCGGGGCCGGGCCAGCAGCAGCGACTGCAGCGACACGCCCGACGCCAAGCCGGAGAAGAACTCGGCGAAGCGCGCGAAGGCCGTGTCCGCCGCGCCCGTGGCGGCGCACGCCTCCAGCACCCGCGGGGCCAGCCGCGTCCACAGCTCACGGCCGCGCGGCGTGCGCGTGGCGGCGATGCGGCCGTGGTGCCAGGCGCGCACCCGCGCCGACGCCGACGCGCCCTCGGCGAAGCCCATGCGGGCCAGGGTGGCGAGGGTGGCCGGATCGTCCTCCACGCCTGTGAAGACCAGCGACCCGGCGGGGGAGGACAGCAGCTCCTCCCCCGCGAACAGCGCGGCGTAGCGCCGGTTCACGCCCGAAAGCGTCGCGCGCACCTCCGCGTCGAAGGCGGGGAGGTCCGCGCCCGCCAGCGCCGCCACTGCGCCCCGCGCCTGCGGCTCGGCGGGCAGCACGTGGGTCTGCGCGTCGTGCAGCATCTGCACCCGGTGCTCCCAGCCGCGCAGCCGGCGATAGGCCGTGGCGAGCTCGGCGGCGGCGTCATCCTCCACCCGGCCGTCGGCCCGCAGCGCCTCCAGCGCGTCCAGGGTGCGGCGGGGGCGAAGCGCGGGGAAGCGGCCGCCCAGGATCAGCTGCTGCGTCTGGACGAAGAACTCGATCTCGCGGATGCCGCCGGGGCCGAGCTTCAGGTCGGCGCCCGCGGGCTCGAACACCGCCGGGTCGAGGTCGCGGGCGGCGTGGATCTGGCGCTTGATGCTGTGGATGTCGGCGATGGCGGCGTAGTCCAGCGCGCGGCGCCACACGAACGGCTGCAGCGCTTGGAGGAAGGCCTCGCCCGCCGCCCGGTCGCCTGCGCAGACGCGCGCCTTGATCAGCGCCGCCCGCTCCCAGTTCTGCCCCACCGTCTCATAGTAGCGCAGCGCCATCTCCACGGGCGTGGCGGGCGGGGTGGAGGCGGGGTCGGGCCGCAGCCGCAGGTCGGTGCGGAAGACGTAGCCCTCGGCGGTGCGCTCCGACAGCGTCCGCACGAGCGACTGCACGATCCTGAGCGCCGCCTTCTGCGGCTCGACCCCGGGCGCCGTCGGCAGCGCGGCGGGCTCGTAGAAGACGCACACGTCGATGTCGGAGGAGTAGTTGAGCTCGTCCGCGCCGTGCTTGCCCAGCGCCACCACGAACAGGCCGGGGACGGGGCCGCGCCCGCCGCCCCCATCGGGCAGGAGCCGCCCCCGCGCGCGCTCTGCGGCCGCCGCCTGCGCCAGCGCCGCCCCCACCGCGGCGTCAGCGAAGCGGGAGAGCGCGGCGGTGACCTCGTCCAGGCTCCAGACGCCGCCGAGGTCGGCCAGCGCGGTGAGGAGGTGCAGCTCCGCCTTGAGCCGCCGCAAGCCGCCGCCCGCCGCCGCCCCGTCCGGCTCGGCCCCGCAGGCGAGCGCCTCGGCGACGAGCGCCCTCAGCCGCTCGTCGGGATCGCCGCCCAGCAGGCGCGCGAGCCGGGGCGGGTCGCGCACCGCGAGCGAGGCGAGGTAGGGCGAGGCGGCGAACGACGGCTCCAGCGCCGGCCAGAACGCGCCCTCCGCCCCGTCCAGCCGCGCCCGCACCGTCCCAGCCGCCGCGGCGTCCGCCACCGGGCCGCACGGGCGCAGCGCGGGGCCGAGCGGCGTCACGTGCAGAAGGCGGCGCTCGCCAGGTCGTAGCCGAAGCCGCGGCCCTGCCACAGCTCGCCGAAGGGGAAGCCCGCGCGGTCGGCGAACACCACGAGCACCCGCCCGAGCGCCGGCGCGAGGAGGTTGCGCACCTCCACGCCGCCGACCTCGCCCCGCCGCTCCACCAGCTGCACCGGCCCGCCGGCGCAGCCCTTCAAGGGCGCGGAGAACCCCCAGACGCCCAGGGCCACGTAGCCGAGCTTGGGATCGCCGCGCCACGACTCCGCCCGGGCGTCGGGCGGCAGGAGGCGGCCGTCGAGGAGCGCGCGGTCGAAGGCCACTAGGTCGGCCGCCGAGCCGTAGAGGGCGCCCGCGGGGCCGAACGTGGCCGTCACCAGCGGCGCCTCCGGGCCGCCGTCCTCGCCGCGGCCGTTCGCCGGGGCGGGCGGGGGGCGGCCGCCGCGGGCGAGGCGCACGGAGGCGAGGCGGACGGGCCCGGTGATCCGCTCGCGCAGGAGCCGCTCGAAGGAGCGGCCCGTGGCGCGCTCCAGCACGGCCCCCAGGACGATGGTGTCGCAGTTGTCGTACGAGAAGCCGGCCCCCGGCTCGGCCTTTGGCGCGCCCGCGCAGAAGCCGAGCGCGTCGGCCGCGCCGCCCACCTCCGGCGTGTCGCGGAGGTAGAAGCCGGGCGCACCGCCCGCCCCCGCAGGCGTGTCGTCGGGGTTGGGCAGGCCGCTCGTGTGCTGCAGCAGCCTGCGCAGCGTCACCCGCCCGGCGGTGGGGCCCTTGAAGGCCGGTAGCCGCCGGTCGAGCGTGTCGTCCAGCGAGAGGCGCCCGGCCGCCACCTCCTGCATGACGAGCACGGCGGTGACCTGCTTGGATACGGAGGCCCAGCGCCACAGCTCGCCGGCCCTGTGCGGCCTGCCCGGCGCCTCGACGGCGCGCACGTAGCTGCGGCCGGCGGGCCCGGTGGCCCGTACCTCGCCCGCGAAGCCCTGCGACGCCGTGGCGTCGACCGCCCCGTCCAGCGCCGACCGGTCCTGGGCGGCGGCGGCCCCGAGTGTGGCGATGAGCACGGCGGCGGCGAGAAGGGGGAACAGGCGCAAGGGGACCTCCGGGACGGGCTCCGAGCCTACGACGCGGCGGGCGCCGGTGTCATGCCGGCGATCCCGACTCCTCAGCCCTCGTCGGCGAGGCCGTAGGCGGCGTGCAGGGCGCGCACGGCGAGCTCGGTGTAGGCGGCCTCGATCAGCACGCTGATCTTGATCTCGCTGGTGGAGATCACCTGGATGTTCACGCCGCGGTCGGCCAGGGCGCCGAACATGGTCCTGGCCACGCCCGTGTGGCTGCGCATGCCCACGCCCACCACGGAGACTTTGGCCACGTCCTCGTCCAGCTCCGCGCCCTCGAAGCCGATGGCGGCCTGGTGCTCGCGCACGATCACCATGGCGCGGGCGGCGTCGCGCTTGCCCACGGTGAAGCTCATGTTGGCCACGTCGCTGACGCGGGCTCGCGACTGCACGATCATGTCCACGTTCACGTCGGCGTCGGCCAGGCCCTCGAAGATCTTCTGGCTGATCCCCGGGTGGTCGGGCAGGCCGAACAGGGTGATCTTGGCCTCGTCGCGGCTGTAGGCCACGCCCGACACGATGCGCTTCTCCACGATGGTCTCCTCGTCGCAGACGATGGTGCCGACGTCGGTCGCCCCCGCCAGGTCTTCGGGTTCGGTGAAGGAGCTCAGCACGCGCACGGGCACGCGCTGGGCCATGGCCAGCTCCACCGAGCGCGTCTGCAGCACCTTGGCGCCGAGCGACGCCATCTCCAGCATCTCCTCGTAGCTGATGCGCGGGATGCGGCGGGCGCGGCGCTCGATGCGCGGGTCGGTGGTGTAGACGCCGTCCACGTCGGTGTAGATGTCGCAGCGCTCGGCGCGCAGGGCGGCGGCGATCGCCACCGCGCTGGTGTCGGACCCGCCGCGGCCGAGCGTGGTGATCCGCCCGCCCGGCGTCACGCCCTGGAAGCCCGCCAGCACCGCGATCTGCCCGCTGTCGATCGCCTCGGCCAGCGCCTGGGCGGGGATGTCCTCGATGCGGGCGCGGCCGTGGGCGTCGTCGCACAGGATGGGGGCCTGCCAGCCGAGCCAGGAGCGCGCGTCCAGCCCCATGGCCCGCAGCGTCATGGCCAGGAGCCCCGCCGTCACCTGCTCGCCCGAGGCCACCACCACGTCGTACTCGTCGTCCGACGACGCGAGGCCGGCGGCGGCCGGGCCGATGGCGTCCGTCCAGGCCACGAGCTTGTTGGTCTCGCCGCTCATGGCGCTCACCACCACGGCGATCCCCCGGCCCGGCCGCGTCTCGGCGGCCACCAGCCGACCCACGCGGGCGATGCGCTGGAGGTCGGCCACCGAGGTGCCGCCGAACTTCATGACGAGGCGGGAGGTCATGTCGGGGTGAGCGCATAGCGGCTGCGCTTGCCTCGTCAAAGCCCGGCCGTGCTAATCGCGGCCATGACCGAGACCCATGCGCACGCCGCGGGCGCCAGCGTCGACGCGGAGGACGTGGCCCGCTTCAGCCGCATCGCCGCCGAGTGGTGGGACCCGCGCGGCAAGTTCGCGCCGCTGCACAAGTTCAACCCCACGCGCCTGCGCTTCATCCGCGAGCTGGCGCTGCACCGCTTCGCCCGCGACCCCGGGGCGGCGCGCCCGTTCGAGGGCCTGCGCCTCCTGGACGTGGGCTGCGGCGGGGGCCTCCTGTGCGAGCCCATGGCGCGGCTCGGCTTCCAGGTGACGGGGGTGGACGCCTCCGAGCGCAACATCGGCGTGGCGCGCGCGCATGCGGAGGCGCAGGACCTGGCCGTCGACTACCGCTGCGCCACCGCCGAGAGCCTCCTGGAGGCGGGGGAGCGACCCTTCGACCTCGTGCTCAACATGGAGGTGATCGAGCATGTGGCCGAGCCCTCGGCCTTCCTGCGCGACACGGCCCGACTGGCGGCCCCCGGCGGCGCCATGGTGGTCGCCACGCTGAACCGCACGCTGAAGTCGCTGGCGCTCGCCAAGGTCGGCGCGGAGTACGTGCTCGGCTGGCTGCCCCGCGGCACGCACGACTGGCGCAGGTTCCTGCGGCCCGACGAGCTGCGCGCCTTCCTCGCCGACGAGCCGGGGGTGACGGTGCGCGGTCCGGTGGGTGTGACCTATCGGCCGCTGTCCGACGAGTGGCGCACCTCGGGCGACGCCGACGTCAACTACATGATGGTGGTGGAGCGCCGCTGAGGCCCTAATCTCCGCGACGGGACGGAGGCGACGCGCGGCATGTGCTTCTCGGCGGAGGCGGACTTCACGGCCGCGGCGGTGATCGGCGCGGTGGGTGCGGCCACGCTTCTGCAGGCGCGCCGGCCCGAGGCGCTGCCGCTGGCCGCCCTGCCCGCCCTGTTCGCCCTGCACCAGCTCACCGAGGGGTTCGTCTGGCTGGGCGTGGACGGCCGGATCGGCGTGGACGCCCTGCACCGCGCCACCTTCCTGTTCATGCTCTACGCCCAGGCGCTGCTGCCCGTGCTGGTGGCGCCCGCCGTGGCGCTGCTGGAGCCCGTGGGCCCCAGGCGCACCGCCATGTGGGCGGCGGCGGCGGTGGGCGCGGCCCTGGGACTGTGGGCGGCCCACGCGCTGCTCAGCGCGCCCAACACGGTGGCGCTGGAGGGGCGGTGCCTCGCCTTCCGCAACCCGGTGACCAACCACCCCTGGGTGGCCTTCCTCTACGCCCTGCCCACCTGCGGCGCGCCCGCCCTGTCGAGCCACCGCGTGGTGCGGATGTTCGGGGTGCTGGCCTTCACCGGCTTCGCCCTGGTGCTGGCGGTCAAGGCCTACGCGCTCACCTCCGTGTGGTGCCTGGTGGTCGCCGCGCTGTCGGTGATGCTGTTCGGCCAGTTCCGCAGGGGAGCCTTCGCGGAGGCCGCGACCGCTTAGTCCTGCCCCTGCATGGGGGAGGTGGCGGCGAAGCCGACGGAGGGGGTGGCGCGACCTGCCCGGCGTCGGCGCAGCCTCCACCACCCCGTTTCGCGCGGTCCCCCTCCCCCGTGCCGGGGGAGGGCCCGTCATCTCCCCCTCTCGTCGCGGCGCATGGGCATGGCGTCGATGACGCCGGCGAGTTCGGCCGCGGAAACGGGGGCGTCGCGGCGGAGCGCGGCGTGGCCGTCCTTGCCCACGAGCACCAAGGCGAAGGCGTCGGGCTCGACATGGTGGCGGCGGCGCAGGTCCTCCGCCTGGTCCGCCGCGCCCTCCACCCGTTCGGAGACGGCCACGAACACAAGGTCGCGGTCGTCGGCCGCGCCCCGCAGCGTCTCCAGCGCGCGGCGTTGCGCCAGCAGGCGCGGGTCGTCGGCCGTAGGGGCGAAGGCCAGCACCACGCGCTTGCGCCAGCGCAGCGACACCACGGTGGGGGCGGAGGCGGGCGCGGCGGCGGGCGGGGGCGGTGCTGCGGCGGTCACATGCGCTCCGGCGTCTCGATCCCCAGGATGGCGAGGGCGGCCTCCAGCTGGCGCAGCGTGGCGCCGGCCAGCGCCAGGCGCGAGCCGCGGCGCCCGGGCGTATCGGCCGCCAGCACCGGGCAGGCGGCGTAGAAGGAGGAGAAGCTCTGCGCCAATCGGTAGGCGTGCTCGGCCACCGCGTTGGGCGCGCGCCGGTCGTACGCCTCCTCGGCGGCCTGCGCGTAGGCGTCCAGCGTCAGGACCAGCTCGCGCTCGGCGGGCGCCTCCACCGTGATCGGGCCGGGGGCGGCGCCCTCCCCCTCCGCCTTGCGCAGCAGACTCTTGATGCGCACCGCCTGGTAGAGGAGGTACGGCCCGGTCTTACCCTCGAAGCTGGTGAAGCGGTCGAGGTCGAAGACGTAGCTCGTGCCGCGGAAGTTCTGCAGGTCGGCGAACTTCAGCGCCGCCACGGCCACCTTGCGCGCGGTGGCCTCGAACGCGTCAGGCTGGAGCCCGGCGCCGAGGTCAGCCTCGCGCAGGCGCTCGCGCGCCCTGTCGGTGGCGGTGGCGATCAAGTCGTGCAGCTTGAGCACGCCGCCCTCGCGCGTCTTGAAGGGCTTGCCGTCCGCGCCGTTCATGGTGCCGAAGCCTACGTGCTCGAGCGATCCTTCGGGCGCGTAGCCGGCCAGGGCGGCGGCGCGGAACACCTGGGCGAAGTGGTCGGCCTGGCGCTGGTCCACCACGTAGAGCACGAGGTCGGGGCGGAAGGTGTTCCGGCGGTCGACGACGGTGGCGAGGTCGGTGGTGCCGTACATGGCCGAACCCTCCGACGAGACCACGAGAAGCGGCGGCAGCTCGCGCTTGTCGCCGGGGCGCGCCACCCGCACGATCCTTGCGCCCCCGTCGTCCTCCAAGAGTCCCTTGGCCGCGAGCTCGTCCACCATGGCGGGGATCAGCGGGTCGGCGTCGCTCTCGCCGCGCCACAGGTCGAAGTCGACGCCCAGCGCGTGGAACTCGCGCTGGAGCGCGGTGCGGCTCACCGCCACGAAGCCGCGCCACAGGGCGCGGTGCCCGGGGCGGCCGGCCTGGAGCTCGGCGGTGGCCCGGCGCGCGCGGTCGCGGTAGTCGGGCTCGGCCTTGGCGCGGGCGGCGGCCAGCGGATACAGCCGCTCCAGGTCGTCGAGCGTCACGTCGGGCGCGGTGGCGTCGGGGCCGTCCGCGTAGTCGGGCGCGAGCTGGGGCAGGTCGGGTCGCTCGTCGCCGAGCGCGGTGATCAGGAGCCCCATCTGGAAGCCCCAGTCGCCGAAGTGTGCGTCGCCGACCACCTCGTCGCCCCGGGCGCGGAACAGGCGCTTGAGGCTCTCGCCGATGATCGACGAGCGCAGGTGGCCCACGTGCATCGGCTTGGCCACGTTCGGCCCCGCATAGTCGACCAGCACGCGCCGGGGGGCGGCCACGCGCTCCAGCCCGCCGTCAGGCGAGGCGGCGATCTCCGCGGCGCGGGCGGTGAGCGCCGCGTCGGCCAGCTTCAGGTTGACGAAGCCCGGCCCCGCCACCTCCACCGACGCCACGGCGGGGTCCTGCGCCAGCCGCGCGGCGATGCGGCCGGCGATCTCGCGCGGGTTGGCGCGCGCGGCCTTCGCAGCGGCGAGCGCGCCGTTGCACTGGAAGTCGGCGAGGTCCGGCCGGTCCGACGGGCGCACGCGGCCGAGCGCGGGGTCGAGCCCCTCGGCCGCGAACGCCGCGGCGGCCGCCTCGCCCAGGCGGCCCGCGAGATCGGTCATGCGGGCGTCAGGGCTGGGCGGTGGAGGCCGTGTCCACCGGCGCGGGCGCGACGTTCAGGCGAAAGCGCTTCCCGTCGCGGTTGAAGGCGGCCATCTCGGGCGTCACGTCGAAGCCCACCAGCACCTCGAAGAACTCGCCGGTGATCTTCTTGCCCGCGCGGGGAATCTGGATGGAGTCCACCGCGGCCGACACCGCCGTGCGGTCGGCCCCCGGCTCGAAGCGCACCGGCAGGTCGAAGTACTCCTTGGCGAGCACGAGGTCGCGCCCCTTGGCCACCACCGCCACCCAGTAGCGGTAGTCGTGGCTCTGCCCCGACGCCTGCGGCCCGCGGCCCAGCGCGAAGTTCACCTTCATCTTCACCGAGATCGGGTCGTCGGCCTTGTAGCGGCAGTCGGAGTTGATGTTCTCGATCTCGCCGGTCCAGCCCACCGAGGCCGCGGCCTCCTTCTGGTCCTTCAGCTCCACGTAGCGGCTCGCGTCGTAGAGCACCTTCACGTAGGGGCACGGGCCCGCGTTCTTGACGGTGGGGAGCGGCGCGTTGGTCAGCTTCCAGTCCTTGTCCTTCTGCTTCTTCTTGCGGTCGCCCTCCTCCTTGGCGGCGCGCCGCTGGTCGTCCTCCTGCTCCTTGCGCGACTGCGCCGCGGCCTGCAGCGCGGTGGACGAGACGAGGAGGCCGACGCCTAGGGCGACGAAGAGGTGGCGGCGCATGGGCGGTGTCCGTGAGCGAGCGGCCAGGAGGCGCGCGGAGTCGGGCGGAAGATAGGCCGGGCGGGCCGGGGCGGCAACGCGGCGCCGGCGCGGGGGGATGTCGCGTTGCGACATGGGCGACATCCCCGCGGCTTCGGCGGGGCGGTCGCGGCGCCCGGCGTCGGGCGGCGGCGGGGCTGCGGGCGGGCGGGGCCGGCCTTGCGGCCCCTGCACGCCTCGGCTTCTGCGGAACGGGAGCGGTCTGCATCCCGCATGGTAAGCCCGCCGGGGCGGGCGGGGACGCGCCGTCCCGCCTGTCGCGCCTTGTCCCGCGATGTCCCGCCTTGTCGCGTCCCCATGTCCCGCACCGCCCGGGATGCAGGGGCTCAGTCGGCCGAGCTGTTGCGCCGCACCCAGTCGGCGAGCCGGGCGATGTCGCACTCGCCGGCCGCGACGGCCAGGATCGTCCTCACGGCGTCATCGTTGCTCACCGCCAGGGTGCGACCGTTCCTGCGGAGAAACAGCACGAGCGTCAGGAACGCCGCCCGCTTGTTGCCATCGATGAAAGGGTGGTTGCCTGAGATGGCGACGGCGTAGGTCGCGGCCAACTCGGGCAGGTCGTCCACGCCCTCGTAGGCCCAGCGGTTGGGTGCGCGCTGCAGAGCCGACGACAGCAGACCAGCGTCCCGGACGCCTTGCGGACCCCCGTAGATCCTCACGCCCTCCGCGTGCAGGGCTAGGATCGCCGGCTCGTCGAGCCAGACGGGCTCGGTCACTTCGCAAGCTCGCGGAAGGTCGCGTCGAAGTCGCGCATGACCTGGAGCCCGAGAGCGTACTGGCGCGCGGACTCCGCAGTCTGCGTCGTAAGCGTGTACCCACCTTCGGCCTCGGTGAGGAAAAGCTCGCCGCCGGGCGCGAGACCAAGCCTCTCCACCATCTCGGCGGGCAGCGTCACGCCCAGTTCGCCGCCCACCTGCTGGATCTTCAACGCGGTCATCCGACACCTCCGCCCTCTCCTTACCACGCCGCCTCTCGCTTGACGCTCCGGCTTGACGCTCCGGGGCCGCGACCGCACACGGGCGCGTGGCCGTCTACACCGCCGTCAGCGACGCCGAGCTCACCGCCTTCCTGGCGGGCTACGACCTCGGCCGCCCGCGCGCGCTGAAGGGGATCGCCGAGGGGGTGGAGAACTCCAACTTCCTGCTGGAGACCGACCGCGGGCGGTTCATCCTGACGCTCTACGAGCGGCGGGTGGCGGAGGCGGAGCTGCCCTTCTTCCTCGACCTGATGCGATGGCTGGACGCGCACGGCTTCCCCTGCCCCCGGCCGCAGCCCGACCGGGCGGGCGCGATGCTCAACCGGCTGAACGGACGGCCCGCGGCGGTGCAGAGCTTCCTCACCGGCCTGTCCGCCGCCCTGCCCACCACGGCGCAGTGCCGCGCGGCGGGCGAGGGCTGCGCCCGGCTGCACCTGGCGGCGGAGGGCTTCCCGGGCGGACGCGCCAACGCGCTGGGCCTCGACGCCTGGCGGCCGCTGTGGACGCCGCACCGCGACACCGCCGAGCACCTGCGCCCGGGCCTCGCCGCGCTGATCGACGACGACCTCCGTGCGCTGGACCGCCGCTGGCCGCGCGACCTGCCGCAGGGCGTGGTCCACGCCGACCTGTTCCCCGACAACGTCTTCTTCGACGGCGACGCGTTCGCGGGCGCCATCGACTTCTACTTCGCCTGCACCGACGCGCTGGCCTACGACCTGGCGGTGATGCTGGGGGCCTGGGCCTCGCGGGAAGACGGCGCGCCGGAGCCGGAGCGCGCGGCCGCCCTGGTGGAGGGCTACGCCGCGGTGCGCCCGCTGTCGGCCGAGGAGCGCGCGGCGCTGCCCGTGCTCGCCCGCGGCGCGGCCATGCGCTTCTTCCTGACGCGGCTGGCGGACTGGGAGGCCACGCCCGCGGACGCGCTCGTGGTGCGCAAGGACCCGCTGGAGTACGCCGACAAGCTGGCCTTCCACCGCGCCGCCGCGCCGACGACGCCATGACCCCGGGCGTCACCATCTACACCGACGGCGCCTGCAGCGGGAACCCGGGCCCCGGCGGCTGGGGCGCGGTGCTGCAGTTCGGCGCGCACGAGCGCGACCTGTGGGGCGGCGAGCGCCTCACCACCAACAACCGCATGGAGCTCACCGCCGCCATCCAGGCGCTGGAGGCGCTGACCCGCCCGTGCCGGGTGGAGCTGCACACCGACAGCCAGTACGTGCGCCAGGGCATCACCGAGTGGCTGCCCGGCTGGAAGGCGCGGGGCTGGCGCACCGCCTCCAAGGCGCCCGTCAAGAACGACGACCTGTGGCGCGCGCTGGACGCCGCCCGCCAGCGCCACGAGGTGACCTGGCGCTGGGTGAAGGGCCACGCCGGCCATCCCCTGAACGAGCGCGCGGACGCCCTCGCCCGCCGCGGCTGCGACGAGGCCAAGGCGGGGGGCGCGCAGGCGGGGGGGAAGACCGCCCGCACCGCTTCGGGCTAGGCTGCGCCCGCATGGCGGTTCTGGACTGGATCACCCCGGATGCGGCCCTCCACCTGGAGGAGGGGGGCGTGCGCCTGCGCCCCCCGCGCATGGCCGACTTCCCCGCCTGGGCGGAGCTGCGGCGCGCCAGCCGCGGCTTCCTCCAGCCCTGGGAGCCCACCTGGCCCGCCGACGACCTGACGCGCGCGGCCTTCCGCCGGCGCCTGTCGATCTACGGCCGCGACCAGGAGGGGGGGCAGGGCTACCCCTTCTTCGTGTTCCGCGCGGAGGACGGCGCCCTGGTGGGCGGGGTGAACCTGCGCGACGTGAAGCGCGGCGTGAGCCAGAGCGGGGCGGTGGGCTACTGGGTGGGGGCCGCCCACGCCCGGCGCGGCCACACGCTGCTGGCCGTGCGCGCGGTGGCCCGCTTCGCCTTCGGGCGGCTGGGGCTGAACCGGCTGGAGGCGGCCTGCGTGCCGGAGAACGCGGCCTCGCGCCGCCTCCTGGAGCTGGCGGGCTTCGAGCACGAGGGGCTGGCCCGGTCTTATCTGAAAATCAACGGCTCCTGGCGCGATCATCTGCTCTTCGCGCGGCTGCGGTCCTGACCGGGGCCCCGCCCGCGCCCCGGGGGCGGGAGGAACGGATGGGAGGGCAGGAGGCGACGCCGGCCGACCCGCCTGCGGCCCAGCCGATGAGCTTCGCCTGCCTGTGGCGCTTCGACCCCGCCTCCGGCGGGCTGTCGCTCGCCGGCGACGTCGGCCAGCTTGGCCTGGGCGTGGAGGCGCCCGGCGACGACCTCCTGCCCGAGCTCATGGCCGCCGCGGACCCGGCCGACCTCCCCCAGCTGGACGCCCAGCTGCGGCGCCCCGCCGCCGGCGCTCCGGTGCAGCTGCGGCTCAGGGGGTCGTCCGGCGTCCGCAGCATCTGGCGCGGGGCGTGGGACGCGGCGGGCCTCACCGCCTGCGGGGTGGCCCTGGCCGAGCCCGCGCGGACCCTCGCCGCCCCGCGCGACCGGCTCACCGGGCTCCTGGACCGGGCCGGCTTCCTCCAGGCCCTGTCCGAACGGCTGGACGGACGGGCGGGCGGGCGGGTGGCGGTGGCCGACCTCGCGCGCTTCAGCCGGCTGAACGAGGCGCTGGGGCCGGAGCGCGCCGACCTCGTCCTCGCCGCCCTCGGCGGCCGCCTGTCCAAGGCTTTCGGCCCGGGCTGCGCCCCCGCCCGGGTCGGCGAGGACGAGTTCGCCGTGCTCCTGGACGAGGGGGAGGAGGACGCCTCCGTGGTGTTGCGCGCGGCCATGGAGCGCCCGCTGCGCGTGGCGGGTTGCGACGTGCACCCCGTCCTCGCCGTGGGCGCCGTGCGCTACGGCGGGGGCGACGCCTCCGCGCCGGAGCTCCTGCGGCGCGCCGGCCTGGCGCTGGAGGCGGCCCGCGGCGTGGGCGGCCGCAGCGCCGCCTACGACGGCCGGCTGGAGGGACACGGACTCTCGCGCCTGGCGCTGGAGGCCGACTGCCGCACCGCGCTGGCCCGCGACGAGTTCGAGCCGTTCTTCCAACCGGTGGTGGAGCTGGCGACCGGCCGGGTCGCGGGTTTCGAGGCGCTGGTCCGCTGGCGCCACCCCTCCCTCGGCCTCTTGGCGCCCGACGAGTTCCTGCCGCTCCTCGGCGACGCCGGCCTCCTGGGCGCGCTCGGGCGGCGCATGGTGGGCGCCGCCGCCGCCCAGCTCGCCCGGTGGCGCAGAGACGTGGACGCCGCCCTGTTCGTCAGCGTCAATCTCACCGCCCGCGACCTGGAGCGCCCCGGCCTCGCCGCGGAGGTGGCGGAGGTGATCGCCGGGGCCGCCCTGCCTGCGGGCGCGCTGAAGCTGGAGCTCACGGAGGGCGAGGTGATGCGCGACCCCGACGCCGCCGCCGCCGCCCTGCACGCCCTGCGCGAGGCGGGGGCGGGGCTGGCGGTGGACGACTTCGGCATGGGCTTCTCGTCGCTCTCCTACCTCACGCGCCTGCCGGTGGAAATTCTGAAGATCGACCGCTACTTCGTGCGCGCCATGGGGGCGAGCGCCGAGGCGGGCGCGGTGATCCGCTCCGTCATCGCGCTGGGCGGCGACCTGAAGCTCGACATCGTGGCGGAGGGCGTGGAAGGCCCGGCCGCCGCCGACGCCCTGCGCGACCTGGGCTGCCGCTACGGCCAGGGCTTCGGCTTCGCCCCGCCGCTCCCCGTGCGCGAAGCCGACGCCTTCCTGGCCGCCCACCGCCGCTGAGAAGTTACGCTTCTCTCGCTCACAAACCTGTGATTCGACTGAACTCGCCGCGCTCAGCAGATTGCGACCGGGCATGGTGTCCCATCGGAGGAAGAGATGCCGAGGCTGAGCGATCAAGCCGCACAATTCGTTGCACAGATATACTCACATGGTGGGTGGGTGGATCGGAACGGAGTTGCCCACGATGTAGACCAAAACGGCGAAGAAGACGGCGGCGTAGTGAATATCTACGACGCATTCTCTCAGTCCTCAGATACTGAAGGCCAATGGATCCTTAGTGACGGCACCTATAACTTTGGTGGGGTTAGAGGGCCGGATGGAGGAACTCATATTGATGGCTGGATACACGACTCTCCATTCTTTGGCTATTGGAGCCACTAGTTATGTTTGGGAGCGGGCTCTACCGCTCCCAATTATAACACACTAGAAGCGCGCCTTCAGGCCCACATAGTAGCGGCGGCCCAGGAAGTCGTACTGGGTGCCGTCGGAGAAGGCCTGGCTGGAGGAGCCCGAGGCGAAGAACCGCGGATCCTGGTCGGCCACGTTGTCGATGCCCGTGCGGAGCTCGAGGAAATCGGTGACTTTCCAGCGCGCCGTCAGGTTGGTGTAGAAGGTCGGCAAGACGCCGCGCGCGGTGCAGACCGAGGTCAGGCCCACGCAGGACGGATCGTCGCCCTCTCCGATGTAGCGTTCCGTGACGCCGAAGTCGAACGCACCGATCGAGTAGTTGGCCGCGGCCAGCGCCTTCCAGGTGGGCAGGCCAACCGTGCTGCGGCTGTTCTGGTAGCGGTCGGTCGGGGTGGAGCGCGTATCGTAGTCGTTCAGCCAGGTCGCGATAAGGTTGAAGCCCAGGGTGCCCCACTTGTCGCTGAGACCCACATAGGGGATCGACGAGAGCGAGAAGGCCCAATCCCCTTGGAAGTCGATGCCGCTGGTCTTGATGCCACCCGTATTCTGCGAGTTGGCGAAGCCGTTGGTGATCTGGCCGGTGCCCGGGTCGCGGACGATCGCCTGGCAGAAGATGTTGTTGACGGTGTAGGTCGGGTTCGAGCCGTCTGCGTTGAAGCACTTGGACAGCGAAGTCGAGAGCGCGATCGCCCCGATGGCCCCTTGGATAGAGATGTTATAGTAGTCGACCGACAGCGAGATCCGCGAGAACAGCGGGTTGGAGAACTTCGGCGTGATGACGAAGCCGCCCGTGTAGGTGTTCGCGCGCTCTTCCTGCAGCAGCGGGTTGCCGCCGCTGGTGGACGGGGCCTGCTGGTTGGCCTGCTGGAAGGTGGCGATGGCGCCGGCGGGGACGCCCTGGGCCAAGCAGAGGGCTTGGATGCTTGCGGCGCTGACGCCCTGGCCCTTGCGGTAGGCCCCGTTGATGTCGCAGGGATCCCCCTGGCCGAGGCCGGTGGGGTTGCCGATGGCCGCGAAGTTGGTCTGCTGCGGCGTGAACAGGTCACCCACGTTCGGGGCGCGGATCGCGCGGTTGTAGCCGCCGCGCAGCGACATCCAGTCGAAAACCTTCCAGTTCAGCTCAGCCTTGTAGGTGGTCGTGTTGAGCTGCGTCTCGCGGCCCGCGCCGGAGAAGTTGTAGTCCGAGAAGCGGGCGCCGAGGTCCAGGTCGATGCGCTTGGCGAACGGCAGGTCGTGGACCACCGGCACCAGCAGCTCGCCGTAAACTTCGTACACGTCGGTCACGCCGCGGATCGGCTGGGCCGCGTTGAAGCCGGCGAGACCGACCGAGTTGTTGAACGGCGTGGTGTTCGAACCCACCGTGCCGGACGTGTCGAAGGAGGCGGCGATCGCGTCCGGGATGAAGTTGAAGCGGTCCTGGCGGTAATCGGCGCCGAGAGCGAAGCGGACGTCGCCACCGAAGTGATCGGCGAAATTCGCGGTGAAGACGCGGCCGTTCAGGTCGCCTTCGACGACGCGCTGCGTGTTGCTGAAGAAGTTCTTCGTCGTCGGGCTGAGCGCCGCGATGCAGGCGGCGGAGATGCCGTTCTGACCGAAGGGGTTGTAGCCCGAGCAGCCGCCCAGCGTGCCCGTGGGGGACTCCAGGTACTGGCGGAAGAGCGAGCGGTTCAGGTTGCCCGTCTGGATCTCGTCACGCGTCGTGCGGCCGTAGGTGGCGTACACGTCGTATTGAAGGTCGTGGTTGCCCGGATCCGGAATGTCGCCGCGCAGTCCGGTGAGGAACTGGTAGGTCGTGTAGATGGCCTGCGAGTTGCGGAAGCCGAACTCGGTGAAGCGCTTGTTGAACAGGAACGGCGCGTTCGGGTTGGCGCGAGACGCCAGCAGCTGGCGCAGGTCGGCGGAGATGTAGGGGTTGGTCACCGGCACCAGGAAGCCCGTGCCGTTGGTGGGCAGGGCGCCGAGCGCGGTGGACGGGCTTTGGGCGGCCGGCGTCGGCGCAAGCACCGTGTTGGAGCTGTACTGGTTGAACATGAACTGGCCGTAGGCCTTCACATGCTCGTTGATCTTGTACTCCGCCGACGCGTAGGCGTTGTAGCGCGTCTGCGGGGTCAGCGCGTAATTGAGAGCGCCTGTGTTGTAGGAGCCGGGGCCGTTGCCCGCCGTCGTGGCCGGAATCGTCGAGAAGTCGAGGGTGGTCGGACCCTTGTAGTTGCGGCCCTGATAGAAAAGCGTGCCGTCGGAGTTGAAGCCGAACGCCGTGCTCGCGTTGACGGTGGGCGCCGCCACGCCGTAGCGCGCGAAGACGGCGTTCACCGCCGCCTGGCTGAAGGGGTTGGCGCCCGCGACGTTGGTGCCCGTGCCGTTGACGGCGAGGTTGGCGATCGCGGCGGCCGAGCCCTGCGGGATGGTCGACGAGAGGCCACCGACGGCGAGCACGCGTGGATCGGTCAGGCCGAAATCGCGGAAGCCGGGGAGCAGGATGTCGGGCCGGTCACCGTAGAAGACGGCGTCGCGGTTGTCGTACTGGAACGACAGCACCGCGTTACCGCGGTCGTCGGCGAAGTTGCCGCCCGCGGTGATCGAGATGCCCGTCTCCTGGCCGTCACCCTTCTCGGTGGTGTTGTACAGGGCGTCGACGACCAAGCCTTGGAAGTTGTGCTTCAGCTTGAAGTTGATCACGCCGGCGATGGCGTCCGAGCCGTAGGCGGACGAAGCGCCGCCCGTGATCGTCTCGATGTTCTCGATCAGCTGCTGCGGGATCGTGTTGAGGTCGATGGTGCCGCTGGCGTTGGACGGCGTCACGCGACGGCCGTCGACCAGCACCAGGGTGCGGGTCGTGCCGAGGTTGCGCAGGGCCACGTTCACCTGGCCGTTGCCGCCGTTGTTGATCTGCGAACCCGTGGCTATCGCCACCTGCGGCAGCTGGGTGAAGGTGCGCTCCAGCGTCACGTCGCCGGTGTTCTCGATGGCCTTGGGGCCGACCGAGACGATGGGGCTGTCCGACACGTAGTCGCGGCGCGCGATGCGCGAGCCGGTGACGATCACTTCGCCCGTCTGCGTGCCGTTGTCGCCGGGGCTGTTCAGCCCCGCGGCGTCGGTCTGCACGCGGGAGGAGGCTTCGGCCTGCCCCTGGCTCTGCGTGGTCACCACGCGGCCCGGGCCGGTGGCGGGCTCGGTGGATTGCGCCAGGGCGGGCGCGGCGGCGAGCATGGCGGCGCCGCAGAGGAAGCTGGAGGCCAGGAGGCGGCTTCGCGTGTTGGTCATGTGGCTGACGATCCCCGAGGTGCGTGCGGTCGCTTGCGCGGCGCGTGGTCCAGTCCGGCGCACGTGCACCGATTGCTGCGGAAAATGTTCGGACGCTGTCATCTGGTCAATGCACGTTACAGGTCGGTATCAATTGGTTCAGCATCTTGTCTCATTCCCGCCACAGCGACGGCGTGCCGCACCCCCCGCCCGTGGAGCGGCAGGTGGACGGCGCAGGGATCGCGGCGCACTCCTCTCCCTCCGCTCTGCTTCAGCCGAGACACACAGCTTGCGCCCCACCCTCGTGATCGCCGCCGCCGCCCTCTTGGCGCCCGCCGTGGCGCTGGCGGCCCCGCCCAAGGCCGAGCAGGCGCGCCGCGCCGCCGCGCTGGAGGCGCTGTCGTCGTGCCGCAAGGAGGCGGACGGCGCGGTGCGGCTCGCCTGCTACGACAAGGCGGCGGGCGCCCTGGACGAGGCGGAGGCCAGGGGGCAGGTGGTGGTGCTCGACCGCGAGCAGGTGCGCACCGTGCGCCGCCAGGCCTTCGGCTTCGAGATGCCGTCCTTCTCGCTGTTCAACCCCAAGGCGCGCGCCGCCTCCGACGAGCTGGTGGACCGGGTGACCTACGCGATCGACCATGCGGGCCACGCGGCCTCCGGCGCCTGGGTGCTGGCCACCACGGAGGGCGTGAACTGGGTGCAGACGGACGACGAGGCGATCAACATCGCGCCGCGCAAGGGTTCGGAGCTGAAGGTGCGGCGCGCCGCCCTCGGCAGCTACTTCTGCAACGTGGACGGGCAGCGCGCCGTCCGCTGCATGCGCCAGCGCTGAGGAGCCCGCCCGTGCCCGCCGACATCCGCTCCGTCACCGCCGCCTTCGCCACCGCCCCGCAGCTGGAGCCGCAGGACATGGCGGAGGCCGCCGCCCGGGGCTTCGCGCTCGTGATCAACAACCGGCCCGACGGCGAGGCCCCCGGCCAGCCCACCAGCGCCGAGATGGCGGCGGCGACCAAGGCGGCGGGGCTCGACTACCTCTACGTGCCCGTGCGCGGCGCGCCCGGGCCGTCGGAGGTGGAGGCGGTGCGCGACGCGGTCGCGTCGGCGGACGGGCCGGTGCTGGCCTTCTGCCGCTCGGGCACGCGCTCCATCATCACCTGGGCGCGCGGCCGGGCGGGGGAGGACATGCCGCGCGAGGAGCTGGTGGAGCTCGGCCGCGCGGCGGGCTACGA
>CAXSHO010000012.1:11145-11453 GCA_964237305.1 uncultured Caulobacteraceae bacterium | reverse complement strand
CCGCCCGCCATCCCCTTCGTGCGCGGCATGGACCCGCGCTACGGCGAGTCGGTGGCCGTGGCGCCGGGCCTGCGGCGCGTGACCTGCCGCAACCCCGGGCCGTTCACATACCTCGGCACCAACAGCTTCATCGTCGGCCCGGCCGGGGGCGAGGTGGCGGTGGTCGATCCCGGGCCGCACGACCCGGAGCACCTCGCCGCCCTGCTGCGCGCGGTGGAGGGGGAGCGCGTGGCGGCGGTGCTGGTCACCCACACCCACCTCGACCACAGCCCCCTGGCGCGCCCCCTGGCCGAGGCGCTGGGCGGCGT
>CAXSHO010000012.1:10030-11135 GCA_964237305.1 uncultured Caulobacteraceae bacterium | reverse complement strand
GCCCTGATCCGGGAGCGGAGGGCGGCGAGGGCGGCGGCGACGTCCGCTTCCGGCCCGACCGCGAGCCGGCGGACGGCGAACGGGTGGCGGGCGACGGCTGGGCGCTGGAGGCGGTGGCCACGCCGGGCCACGCCTCCAACCACCTGTGCTACGCCCTGCCGGACGGGACGCTCCTCAGCGGCGACCACGTCATGGGCTGGTCCACCACCATCGTCTCGCCGCCGGACGGGGACATGGACGCCTACCTGGCGAGCCTGGACGCGGTGATCGCCCGCGGCTTCACCGCCCTGCACCCCGCGCACGGACCGCCGGTGGACGAGCCCGCGCCCTTCCTCGCCGCCTACCGCGCGCATCGGCTGCACCGCGAGGCGGAGGTGCTCGCCGCGGTGTCGGCGGGCGTCCAGCGCATCCCCGAGATGACGGCGCGCCTCTACGCGGCGGTGGATCCGCGGCTGCATCCGGCGGCCGAGCGGTCGGTGTGGGCGCACCTGATCCGGCTGGCGGGCCGGGGCGAGGTGGCCGCCCGGGGCGGCGCGACGCTGGACGGCCTCTACACGCCCGCGCCTTAGCGGCGGCGGCGGACCGGGGGATCAGGCCGCCACGCGCCTGCGGACGCGCCCCACCCTCGCGCAGTTGGCGCCGTCGTCGCCCAGGCCCGCGCGGGAGATGGAGCGCAGGTCCACCCGCGCGCCCGCGCCCTCCGCCCGCACGCGGCCGACGAGGTCGTCGCGCACGCCCCACAGGCCGCGGGCGGCGGTGGCCTCGATGCGGCCGCCCACCGGATCGTCCACCAGCACGGCCATGCGGTCGGCCATCACGGCCGCCTTGAGCCGGGCGTAGGCGTCGCCGACCCCGCCCGTGAGGACCACGGGGGTCGCGGCGGGGCAGGTGCGCGCGTTCACCTCCGCCACCGGCCGGCCCAGGAAGCCGCCCGCGCTGGGCCCCTCCGGCACCGCAGGCGCCCGCTCCACGGGGTTGGCCTTGTCGCCCCGGGCGAGGTTGGTCTTGGGCGAGAACAAGAGCGGGTCCGACCAGTCGGTGGCCACGTCGTGGACGGGCGGGTCGCGGGTGTCCACCGCGGTGGCGTACATCCACAGGGCGGTCA
>CAXSHO010000012.1:8506-10020 GCA_964237305.1 uncultured Caulobacteraceae bacterium | reverse complement strand
GCCCAAAAGGTTCAGCCCGTTGCGGATCATCACCATGATGAACACGCCGAACAGCGTGCCGATCATCGAGCCGCGCCCGCCAAAGAGGCTTGCGCCCCCGATCACCACCGCCGCCGCGGCGTTGCCGAGCCCGGCGCGCGGCTTGACCAGGAGGCCGAGGACGAGGCCGATCAGGCCGAACACCACCCCCAGGATCGCCAGCGCGGGAACCGCCACGCCCACGAACCCCTCCCGGGCGAGGCCGTAGGTGAGCCAGCCCTGCCGGAAGCCCACCACCGCCAGGCCGAACACCACCACCGACAGCACCGCGCACAGCCCCGCGACGGCGACCACGCCCCGCCGCGTCTCCGGCGCGCTGCGATGCGCGCGCACGGGCGGCGCGGACCTGGCGGAGGCGGGCGGGGGCGGGGCTTCCTGCATCGGAACTGTCCTCTTGGTCACTCGGCGCCGGGCGCGAGCCCCGGGAGCACGTGCGCGCCGTACCTGGCCCGCAGCACCTTCTTGTCGATCTTGCCGGTGGCGCCGAGCGGGATGGACTCGACGAACAGGACGTCGTCGGGCGTCCACCACTTGGCGATGCGACCCTCCAGGAAGGTCAGGAACTCGTCGCGCGTTCCCTCCTCCCCCGGCTTGAGCTGCACGAGGAGCAGCGGGCGCTCGTCCCACTTGGGGTGCGGCACGCCGATCACCGCGGCCACCAGCGCCTTGGGGTGGCCGGCGGCCATGTTCTCGATGTCGATGGAGCTGATCCACTCGCCGCCGGACTTGATCACGTCCTTGGCGCGGTCGGTGATGGCCATGAAACCGTCGGGGTCGATGGTGGCCACGTCGCCCGTGTCGAACCAGCCGTCGGCGTCCAGGATCTGCTGGCCGTTCTCGAAGTAGGCGGCGGCCACCGTCGGCCCGCGCACCATCAGCCGGCCGAAGGTGGAACCGTCCTCCGGCAGGCGTGCGCCCGTCTCGTCCTTCAGCGCCAGCTCGACGCCGATGGGGACGCGACCCTGCTTCATGCGCCAGGGCATCTGCCCGGCGAAGGGGAGGGCGGCCACCTTGGCGTCCGGCGCGCCCAGGGTGCCGATGGGCGAGGTCTCCGTCATGCCCCAGGCGTGGCGCACCTCCACGCCGTACTTGTCGTGGAAGGCGCGGATCAGGCTCTCCGGGCACGCGGAGCCGCCGATCACCACCCGCCTCAGCGTGGTCAGCCGGTCGCCCGTCCGGTCCAGGTGCTGCAGCAGCATCTGCCACACGGTGGGCACCGCGGCCGAGAAGGTGACGCCCTCCGTCTCCAGGAGTTCGTGGATGGCCGCGCCGTCCATCCGGGCGCCCGGCATGACGAGCTTGGCTCCCACGGCGGGGGCCGAGAAGGCGACGCCCCAGGCGTTGGCGTGGAACATGGGCACCACGGGCAGGATCACGTCTGCGGCGCCCAGGCCCATCACGTCCTGCTGCAGGGTGATGAAGGTGTGGATGAAGTTCGAGCGGTGGCTGTAGAGCACGCCCTTGGGGTCGCCCGT
>CAXSHO010000012.1:5243-8496 GCA_964237305.1 uncultured Caulobacteraceae bacterium | reverse complement strand
GTGCCGGAGGTGTAGCAGAGGCCGCAGGCCGTCTCCTCGCCGAAGCCGCCCCAGGGCGTATCGGTCGGCCGCCCGTCGAGCAGCTCCTCGTAGGGTGTCGCGCCGGGGAGGCCTGCGGGCATGTGCGCGCCGTCGGTGAGCACCACCACGCGCTCCACGAGGTCCGGCGCCTTGGCCAGCGCGGCGGCCAGGAGCGGGGCGAAGGTGATGTCGGTGAACACCGCCCGGTCGCCCGCGTGGCGCATGATCCACAGGAGCTGGTCGGGGTGCAGGCGCGGGTTCAGCGTGTGGCACACGGCCCCCACGCCCATGATCCCGTACCAGGCCTCCATGTGCCGGGCGGAGTTCCAGGCCAGCGTCGCCACCCGGTCGCCGGGGCGGATCCCCCACTCGGCCAGGGCGTGGCTCACCTGCTTGGCGCGGCGGTGGATCTCGCCGTAGGTGGTGCGGACCAGCGGCCCCTCCACCGAGCGGGTGACCACCTCCCGTCCGCCGTGCCGCAGGGCGGCGTGGTCGAGGATGCGGTCCACCGTCAGCGGCCAGTCCTGCATCAAGCCGTGCATGCGCCCCGCCCTTCCCTGCCCGCCGGCGGTCTTCGGCCGCCGGTCAGGCGACGACGATAGCGGGCGGGGCGGCGCACGGGAACCGCGCGCTCAACGCAGCAGCGCCCAGAGAAGGGCGAGGAGGCCGATCACCCCGTAGAGCAGCGCCGCCGACAGCAGCACGGCGGTGATCACCGGGGCCAGGAAGGCCCTGCGCTCGCGCGCGGCCTGCCCCGGCCGGGGCGGCGCCGGGGCCGTTGGCGCCTCCCACACCTCGCCCGGGGAGACGGTGAAGCGGCGCACGGGCGCGGCGACGTCCTGCGCGGGCGCGGCGCGGGCGGGGAGGTCGCGCCCCTCGGTCAAGGCGGACCCGGACGTGGCGGGAGGTGGCGGGGCATGGCGGGCTCGCGGACGGCCCGACACCTACCCCGCCCCGCCCCGCGGGCCCAGGCCCGGCGCGGGGCGCGCGATCAGCCGCCGACCCCGTCCGGCGCGTGGCCCGCGCCGTAGACGCCGATCAGGTCCACCCGGGCGTGCGCCCCGTCGGCGAGGTCGAGCAGGAAGGCGTCGTTGGCCTTGGCGTAGGTCCCCGTGTCGGCCTTGGCGGCCTCCACCAGGAGGAAGCCCACCATGGCGGCCTTGGTCCCGATCCCGTTCGGCCCGTCGGTCCCGTAGTAGGCGAAGTAGTCCGCCCGGCTGAGCGTCACCCCGTTCAGCTGGAAGGTGGGGTCGAGGATGGCGTGCACCTTGGCGTCGTCCGGCGTCGCGCCGAAGATCGCCGCGTAGGCCTTGCGCGTGGCGTCGAACAAGGTGAGCGAGCCGTACTGGGCGTTGAAGCCCGCCGCCCCCTCCCCCAGCTTGCCGAGGTTCACCGCGAAGTTGATGTAGCGGTTCTCCGTGGAGAAGGTCTGGTAGTAGGCCGAGTTCAGGTTGTTGGCGTTGCCGCCGGTGGTGGACACCAGGTAGTCCAGCCCCACCTTAGACGGCGTCATGCCCGTGAAGAACTCGTAGGACAGCGTCGCCACCGAGGTGGTGGCGATCGCCTTGGCCGCCAGCTGGGCGTAGGCCTGCACCAGGGTGCTGCGCCCGGCCGATACGTCCGCCGCGAGCGAGCTCACCAGCGTGGCGTCCGCCCCCGCGGCGTCCGTGCGCAGGAGCTCGTGGTAGGCGTTCGCCAGCGCCGAAGCCGTGGTCGGGGCCTGGAGCGCCATGGACTTGTCCGCGAACTTCAGCGTCTCGATGCTGAGGAGCCGGTCGGTCCCGTCCGCGGCGGCGGTGCGCCCGTCGTCCACCGTCCAGCTCCCGTCCGCGTTCATCCACCAGTCGTAGTCGGTGGAGGCGCCCGCGTACTGCGCCGTGTCGCTCCCGTCGCCGCCGTCCAGCGTGTCGTTGCCGCCGCCGCCGACGAGCGTGTCGTCGCCCGCCATGCCCCGGAGCGAGTTGGCCACCTCGTTGCCGGTGATCGAGTCCCCCGCGCTCGTGCCCACCGCGTTCTCGATGGTGACGCCGTAGGCGATGGAGATGTTGGATTTCATCCCCATGGTGTCGCTGAACTCGCCCGCCCGCAGGTCGAGCCGGGCGGCGACGTTCGAGCCGGAGAAGTCCAGCGTGTCGTTCCCGCCCGCGTCCCAGATCGAGTAGATGGGGTAGGGGTTGACGCGGATGTCGTAGGCGCCGAGGTCGGCGTTGGAGTTGTAGCCGTAGACCGTGTCGCCGGTGCGCGCGGTCGTGTTGGCCCCGTACTCGGCCTGCAGGGCGGCGATGTCGTGCAGCTGCAGGGTGGACGGCGAGTAGCTGGCGTTCTCGCCGGTGGGCAGGAAGCTGCCGCCCGTGCTCCCGGGGTCGAAGTAGGACATGATCGTGTACTGGCGGCTGTCCTGGAAGTAGGCCGCGCTGTTGGCGTAGGTGATGGTCGTCCCGTCGGCGTTGTAGTCGCCCGGATGCGAGATCCCCAACGCGTGCAGGATCTCGTGCATGGCGGCCATGAAGTTGTAGCCGCCCACGAACCACTTGCGCTGGTCGGCGGCGGCCGGGCTGATATTGACCTCCGCGCTCGTGATGCTGCGGAAGCCGCCGCTGAAGCCCGCCGTCCAGCGGGAGGTGTAGCCCCAGACGTAGTCGGGCGAGGCGCTGTCGAGCTCGATGCCGATCTTGCGCGAGGCCGCACCATAGCTGCCGTCGTCGGGCGTCTCCTGGAACTTCAGGTTGATGGCGTCGGTGATGGTGAGGAAGGCGGTGCGCACCAGCTGCCGCTCGATGTCGGTGGTCGCGCCGAAGGTGATGTCGCCCGGCAGGCCCGCGGGCGCATTGTCGTGGAACTGGAACGGCACGGTGGAGCCGGGCGTCCAGCGCGCGCCGGAGCGGTCGAGCGCGCTCACCGCCTGGGCTAGGCTGTAGACGGTCTTGCCGTTGGCGGCGACCGTGCCCGCGGCCAGGGGCTCGTACTCGCGGCCGTCCGACACGGGCGGCGCGCCCTGGCCGCCGCTCGCGGCGTGGCTTGCGTCCTGCTGGGCCTGGGAGAGGCCCATCATCCGACAGATGGCGCACATGGGCTTGGACCGCCTGCGATGCTGACGTCGTGACCCCCGCGTGCAATCTGGATGACAAATCGGTCATGCGCCAGGGCGGGCGGCGAGACGCCGCACGCGGCTGACCCGGGCGGGCGGCGAGACGCCGCACGCGGCTGACCCGGGCGGGCGGCGAGACGCCGC
>CAXSHO010000012.1:4078-5143 GCA_964237305.1 uncultured Caulobacteraceae bacterium | reverse complement strand
ACGCGCTGAACCGGGCGGGCGGCCGGCCGTTGGCGATGCGAGCCGGAACCCAGCCCTTGCCCTTCGACGACGACCCCGACCTGACCGCCCTGGCCGACCGGGCGGCCGCCCGGCTGTGGGACGACGCCCCCGCCTTCGACCGGGAGGACGCCGACCTCCCCGCCATGCTGGCCCCCCTGGCCGCGCTCGCCCGCGCCTGCCCGCCGCAGGAGGGGGGCGGCGCGGGCCTGGCCACCGACCCCGCCCGCGCGCCCGGGCTCCTCGCCGTGCTGCGCCGGGTGGGCGGCGCGAACCTGTCGGCCGGGCGGCTGTTCGAGGGCCACGTGAACGCGGTGCGGCTGGTGCACCGCTTCGCCGCGCCGCCGGTCGCGCAAGACGTGTTCCGGGAGGTGGCTGAGGGCGCATGGTCGGGCGTGTGGAACGCGGAGGCGCCGCCCGGCCTGCGGCTGGAGGCGGACGGGCGGCTGCGCGGCGGCAAGATCTACTGCTCGGGCGCGGGCGTGCTCACCCGGCCCGTCGTGACGGCGCGGGAGGAGGGCGGCGCGCTGGTGATGCTGGCGCTGCGCGGCGGCGGGCGGGGGCGCGTGGACCTCTCCGCCTGGACGCCCGCAGGCATGCGCGCCACCGCCACCGGCTCGGTGGACTTCACCGGGGTGGCCGTGAACGACGACGAGCGGGTGGGCGGGCCGGACGACTACCACCTCTCGCCCGGCTTCAAGGGCGGCGCCTGGCGGTTCTGCGCGGTGCACCTGGGGGCGATGGAGCGGCTGCTCGCCCTTCTCGCCGAGGCGCTGGGCGTGCGGGGGCGGCGCGACGACCCGCACCAGCGCGCCCGCTTCGGCCGGGCCGCCGCCGCGGTGGAGACCGCCCGGCTGTGGACCGCCTCGGCCGCGGCGAGGGCGGAGGACCCCGACGGCGATCCCGCCTCGGCCGACGGCTACGTCAACCTCGCCCGCATCGCCGTGGAGCGGGCGGGGCTCGACGTACTGAACCTCGCCCAGCGCTCCGTCGGCCTGCAGGGCTACCTGCGCGACCACCCCCTCGAGCGGGTGGGCCGCGACCTCG
>CAXSHO010000012.1:2829-4068 GCA_964237305.1 uncultured Caulobacteraceae bacterium | reverse complement strand
TGGAGCTGGTGGACCGCTCGACGGGGCTGGAGGGACGGCTGCGGCCCCACCCGATCGAACGGGTGGCGCGCGACCTCCACACCTACCTGCGCCAGCCCTTCCCGGACGGGGCGCTGGACGCGGGCGCCGGGCACGCCCTGGACGCCGCCGGACCGCTGCACCCGTGAACGACGGCTCCACCCTCCCCGCCCGCTACTTCGACGAGCTGTATGGCCGTCACGGCGACCCGTGGGGCTTCGAGACCCGCGCCTACGAGCGGGAGAAGTACGACGACACGCTCGCCGCCCTCCCCCGCCCGCGCTACGGCCGCGTGCTGGAGGTGGGCTGCTCCATCGGCGTGCTCACCGCCCGGCTGGCGGAGCGGGCGGATGCGCTCGTCGCCACCGACCTGGCCGAGGCGGCGCTGGCCTGCGCCCGCGAGCGGCTGGCCGGGTCGCCGGAGGTGACGTTCGTCCGCGCCGCCTTCCCCGACGGGACGCCGCCCGGCCCGTTCGACCTCGTCGTGCTGTCGGAGGTGCTCTACTACCTGTCCGCCGACGACCTGCGGCGGGCGGCGGCGACCGTCGTGGACCGGCTGGCGCCCGGCGGCGAGGTGCTCCTGGTGCACTGGCTGGGGGAGACGCCCGACTACCCCCTCACCGGCGACGACGCGGCCGACGGCTTCCTCCGGGCGACCTCCCCTCCCCTCACCACAGCTCGGCGAGAGCGGCGAGAGCGGTATCGGCTGGAGCTCCTGCGGGCTCCGGCCTGAGGCGCGACAGCAGGCGCTCGGCGCGGGCGATCTCTCCCGGCAGGTCGTCGGGGGTCAGCCGCTCGCGCCGGCGCAGCCGCGGGTGCGCCGCCTCCGCCGCGCGCCAGGCCAGGCCGAAGGCGCCGCTCGCCAGGATCGCGGCGAGCGCCTCCGGCGTCACCGCCAGCCGCCGGGCGAGGCCGCGAGCCGCGCCGCCCTCCCAGGCGAGGCGCAGGGCCCGGCGCAGCCGCGCGCGCTCGGCGGCGTGGAGCACCGGCTCCAGCGCGGCGTCGCAGGGCGCGTCGACGCCCGAGCTGTAGGCCTCCACGAGCGCGGACAGGCCGCCGGGGGCGCGGCCGTCCCGGCGGGCGGAGGTGACCACCCGCACCTCCAGCGACCGGCGCACGCGCGCGTCCACCTCCTCCAGCCGCTGGACGAAGGCGCGGTCCTCGGCCAGCGGGCGGTCGGGCAGGCCGCCGACGCGGTGGTGCACCTCCGCGCGCACCGCC
>CAXSHO010000012.1:311-2819 GCA_964237305.1 uncultured Caulobacteraceae bacterium | reverse complement strand
CAGCCCGACCGTCAGCATGCCCACCATGGCGCCGGTGCGCAGGCCGATCGTCATCGCGGGCTCGCGGCCCACGGTGTTGGCGGCGGCCGCCACTCGCAGGTTCGCGCGCACCGCCAGGCTCGCGCCCCAGGCCCACAGGTGGTTCGGCCAGGGGTCGTGCGCCTGCGGGTCGAGCCGCGCGGTGACCTCGGCCTGCAGCGTGGCGTAGCGCGCCTCAAGCCGGCGCTCGGGCGCGAAGCTCAGCTCGGCCGCTTCGGCGGCGTCGAAGCCCACCACGCCGCACACCGCGTCCGCCCCGGCCTCCAGCGCGCGGAGGTTGGCGAGGAGCCAGCCCGGCCGCACCCGGCTGTCGGCGTCTGTGGTCAGGAGCACGCCGCCGGGGCGCAGGCGCGCGGCCGCCGCGGCCATGGCCCGGCGCCGCGCGCCGCCCGCGTGGGCGTCGGCGGGGGCGAGCTCCACCTCCTCCACGAACACGGGCGCGCCCCGCCCCATGCGGCGGGCGCGGGCGGCGGTGTCGTCGCGGCAGTTGTTGGCCAGAACGACCACCGCGGCGTCGGCGCCCGCCAGCTCGGGCAGGAGCGCGGCCAGGCACGCCTCGATCCGCTCGGCCTCCGAGCGCGCGGGCACGGCGACCACCGCGTGGAAGCGGCGGCGCCCGGTCGATCCGGCTCTGTCGGCACCCCCCACGCCAAGCTCAAGACGCGCGGGCGCAGCCGGTTCCGCCGCGCGACCTCACCGCGCGGGCGAGGCGCCGCCCGGCCCGTCCATCAGCCGCTGCGACAGGTAGACGTAGTGGCGCGCCCAGCGACGGGCGTTCAGCTCGGGGTCGGCGTCGTTGGCGTGGCCGCCGAAGGTGTTCTCGTAATACAGAACCGGGTGGCCCTGCGCCTCCATCCTGGCGGCGAACTTGCGGGCATGGCCCGGGTGGACGCGGTCGTCCTTGGTGTTGGTGGTGACGTAGGGCTCGGGGTAGGTCACGCCGGGCTTCAGCGCCTGGTAGCCCGAGTACTTGGCGATGAAGGCGCGGTCGGCCGGGATGTCGGGGTCGCCGTACTCGCCGATCCAGGAGGCTCCGGCCGAGAGCTTCTGGTAGCGCAGCATGTCCACCAGCGGGCTCTCCACCACCACCGCGCCGAACAGCTCGGGGTGCTGGGTCATGCTGACGGTGGTGAGCACCCCGCCGTTGGAGCGGCCGTAGATGCCGAGCTTGGACGCCCTGGCCACGCCGGTCCTGTCCAGGTCGCGCGCGATGGCGGCGAAATCATCAAAGGCGCGCTGGCGGTGCTCGCGCAGTGCGGCCTCGTGCCAGCGCGGCCCGTACTCGCCGCCGCCGCGCAGGTTGGCCATGACGTAGGCCCCGCCGCGCTCCAGCCACAGCTTGCCCATCTCGGGCTTGTAGGCGGGCGTCTCGGAAAGCTCGAAGCCGCCGTAGCCGAACATCTGCGTGGGCGTGGAGCCGTCGCGCCTCATCGCCGTGGGCCGCACCAGCCAGTAGGGCACGCGCGTCCCGTCCTGCGACGTGGCGAAGTGCTGCTCGACCACGTCCTTGGAGGCGTCGAACCTGGCGGGGAGCGCGCGGAGCTTCTCCACCCGCCCGCTGCCGGCGTCGGCCAGCCACAGGGTGGGCGGCGTGAGGAAGCCCTCGGTGGAGACGAAGGCGCGGTCGTCGGCGTCGGCCGTGTCGCGCACCACGACGGCCTGGTCCTTCGGCAAGGCGAGCCGCGTGTGCGTCCACCCGGCGGGGCCGTGGGCGTAGGCGTCCACCGCGCCGTGCACGTCGTCCAGCAGCGTGACGAGGATGCGGCCCCTGGTGACGCGGGCGGACTGGATGGCCTGCGTCGGCCCGGGCGTGACGATCAGCTCCGCCTTCGCGGCGGCGGGGTCGGCCTTGAGCGCCGCGAGGTCGTAGGCCAGGAGCGAGCCGGCCTCGCGCCCCGCGAAGGGCTCGCGGATGTGGAAGGCGAGCTTGCCGTCGACGAGCCCGAGCACCTGGACCTTCCGGGGCAGGGGCAACGGCTTGGGTCCGGCGTCGGTCTGGATGAAGGCCTGGCTCTCGAAGAAGGAGACGCCGCGGTCCAGGATCACCGCCTGCACCCGCCCGCCCTCGCGCAGCACCCGCGCGTCGGCCCGCACGTCGGACTTCTGGCCGCGGAAGATCTCGGTGGCGGCGGACTCCGGCTCGCCGCGCTTCATCACCTTGACGACGTAGGGGTAGTTGGAGCGCGTGAGGTCGGCCCCCGTCCCGCTCCAGTCGCGCGCGGCGACCAGGGTGTCCTTGTCCAGCCAGTCGACCGTCTGCTTGCCCTCGGAGAGGCGGAAGCCGTTCGGTACGAAGGCCTTGGCCACCGTGTCGTACTCGCGCAGCTCCACCGCGTCCTTGCCGCCGTCCGACAGGCGCACGAGGCACAGGCGGTCGGCGTTCTTCAGGGACGACGCGCTCACCCGTGGCCCGAGGACGAGCACGGCGTCGAGGTCGGCGAGGTCCCGCGGCGCGAGCTCCTCGCCGTC
>CAXSHO010000012.1:0-301 GCA_964237305.1 uncultured Caulobacteraceae bacterium | reverse complement strand
ACTGGGCGCCCTTCCAGATCAGTTCGCGCCCCTCCGCCTTGCCGAGCGCGTCGAGGTCGTGCAGCGTCTCCCAGGGCGGGGCCGCCTGGCGGTAGCCGGCGAGCGTCGTGCGCCGCCACACGCCCTTGGGGTGCGCGGCGTCCTGCCAGAAGTTGTCCACGCCCTCGCCCAGGAAGCTCGGCTCCGGGATGCGGTCGGGCGAGGTGAGGATCGCGTAGGCCTCGCGCCGGAACGCCTCGTAGCGCCGGTCGCCCTCCAGCACCGGCGCGGTCCTGGCGTTCTCCGCCTTGACCCAGGCGAG
>CAXSHO010000011.1:0-38075 GCA_964237305.1 uncultured Caulobacteraceae bacterium | reverse complement strand
CCCCGTGCGTTCCCACGGAGCCCCCATCGCGTCAGATGCGGTCGGCGCCGTCCTTGCCGGAGAGCTCCCAGAAGTACGCACGCAGGAGCTCGGGCTCCATGGTCGAGCCGGACTTGGAGGAGCAGATGAAGACCGCCTCCTGCGGGTCGATGGCCCCCGCCACGTCCGACACCTGGCCCGGGTCGGTGGAGTCCAGCACGTGCAGGCGGGGCCCGTCGGTCGCCCCACCGAACATGCGCGCCAGCACCTCCGGCCCGAGGCTGGAGCCGCCCATGCCGAGCAGCACCGCGTCGCGGCGGCCTCGGCCGAGGTCACGCAGCTTGTCCAGCGTCTCCTGCTCGACCTGCTGGCCGCGGGCGGCGGCGAGCCAGCCCAGCCACTTGCCCTCGTCCCCGCCGGTCCAGAGCGTGGCGTCGCCGTGCCAGAGGCGGCGGGGCCAGCCTTCGGCGCGGGCGGTCTCCAGCCGAGCGTCCACCGCCGCTTGCAGCGCCTCGGGCAGCTTGGCCTCACAGCCGTTCAGGCGGTCGCCGAGGAAGGCGGCGCGCTTGCCGGCCACCGCGCCCAGGAGCGCGTCGGCGGCGTCGGCGAACTGCTTCACGCCATCGGGCACGAGGCCGTCGGTGACCTTGTCCAGATCGAGCCCCAGCCGCTTCACCTCGGCGAGCACGTGGCGCGCCTCGTCCACGCCCTCGGTGAGCGTGGCCTTGGCGGCGCCGTGGTCGCGGAAGGCGTCCATGGTCTTGGGCGGCATGGTGTTCACCGTGTCGGGCCCGATCAGGCTGTCGACGTAGAGGGTGTCGGGGTAGGCCTCGTCCTTCACGCCGGTGGAGGCCCACAGCAGCCGCTGGGGCATGGCGCCCTTGGCCGCGAGCGCGCGCCAACGATCCGAGGCGATCAGGTCGCCGTACCAGGCGTAGGCGAGCTTGGCGTTGGCGATGGCGGTCTTGCCGCGCACCGCCTTCAGGGCCTCGGCCTCGCCGTCGCCCTCCTTCACGAGGCCGTCGACGGCCTTGTCGATCTTGGCGTCGATGCGGCTGACGAAGAAGCTGGCCACCGAGGCGATGCGGTCGATCGGCTCGCCCTTGGTCACGCGCGCCTCCAGCGCCGCGAGGTGCTCCTCGGCCACGGCCTGGTAGGCCTCCATGGAGAACAGCAGCGTCACGTTGATGTTGAGCCCGTCCTCCAAGAGCTGGCGGATGGCGGGCGTGCCCGACTTCGTGCCCGGCACCTTGACCATCAGGTTCGGCTCGTCGACCGACTTCCACAGCCGGCGCGCCTCCTCGATCGTGGTGTCCGTCTCGTCGGCGAGGTAGGGCGACACCTCCAGGCTGACGTACCCGTCGCGGCCGTCCAGCCGGTCGTACACCGGGCGCAGGTCGGCGCAGGCGGCCTTGATGTCGGCGATGGCGGAGTCTTCGTAGGTGTCCTGCACGCTGGCGTCCGCCTTGCCGAGGAAGGCCTTGAAGCCGTCGTCGTAGACGTCGCCGTGGCCCATCGCCTTCTCGAAGATGGACGGGTTGGAGGTGACGCCCGTCAGGCCGTCCTCCTCCACCAGCTTGCGCAGGCCGCCGTCACGCAGGAACCCGCGCTCCAGGTTGTCGAGCCAGACGGCCTGGCCCAGCGCTTCGAGGTCGTTGAGACGGTTCGACATCAGCTTTGCGCCTTCTCGATCAGCTCGCGGGCCTTGGCCACGACCTTCTCGGTGGTGAACCCGTACTTCTCCTTCAGCTTGGCGAGCGGGGCCGAGGCGCCGAAGGAGCTCATGGTGATGGTGTCGCCGCCGTCGCCGACATAGCGGTCCCAGCCCAGCTCCGACCCCTGCTCCACCGCCAGCCGCGCGCGGCAGGCGGGCGGGATCACGCTGTCGCGGTAGGCCCGGTCCTGCTTCTCGAACAGGTACCAGCTGGGGAGCGACACCACCCGCGCCCGCACCCCGTCGGCCTTCAGCTTCTCATAGGCGTCGGCCACCAGCGGCAGCTCCGAGCCCGTCCCGATCAACACCACCTCGGGCTCCCCCTCGCAGTCGCCCAGCACGTAGCCGCCCTTCATGACGCCTTCCGCCGAGGCGTACTTGTCGCGGTCCAGCGTCGGCACGGCCTGGCGCGACAGCACCAGCGCGGTGGGCTCGTGCGTGTGGGTGAGCGCGACGCGCCAGGCCTGGGCGGTCTCGTTGGCGTCGCCGGGGCGGATGGTGTCTAGGCCCGGCGTGGCGCGCAGCATGGCCAGCTGCTCGATGGGCTGGTGGGTGGGCCCGTCCTCGCCCACGCCGATGCTGTCGTGCGTGAACACGAAGACCACCGGCGTCTCCATGATCGCCGCCAGCCGCACGGGCGCGCGCATGTAGTCGAGGAACACCAGGAAGGTGCCCGTGTAGGAGCGCAGGTAGCTCAGCGCCATGCCGTTGGCCGCCGAGCCCATGGCGTGCTCGCGGATGCCGAAGTGCAGGTTGCGGCCGGCGTAGTTCCCCGGCTCGAAGCTGCCCGCGCCCTCCCACTTCAGGTCGGTCTTCGTGGAGGGCGAGAGGTCGGCGGCGCCGCCCATCAGGCCGGGCAGGCCGGGGCTGATGGCGTTCAGCACCTTGCCGCCCGCGTCGCGGGTGGCCATCCCCTTCTCGTCGGCGGGGAAGACGGGCAGGTCCTTGTCCCAGCCGTCGGGCAGCTTGCCCTGGCGCAGCAGCTCGAACGCCTGGGCCTCGTCGGGATGCTTCTCGGCGTAGCGGCGGAACAGGTCCTCCCAGGCCTCGCGCTGCGGCCGCCCGCGGGAGGCGACGGCCTCGGTGAAGGCCTCCTTCACGCCCGCGGGGATGAGGAAGCTCGAGTCCTCCGGCCAGCCGTAAGCGCGCTTGGTCTCGGCCACGAGGTCGGGCTCGCCCAGCGCCTCGCCGTGCGCCTTGCCGGTGCCGGCCATGGGCGAGCCGTAGCCGATCACCGAGCGCACCACGATCAGGGTCGGACGGTCGGTGGTCGACTTGAAGGCGGTCAGCGCCTCGGCGATCCTGGCCGTGTCGTTGGCGTCGTCCACATGGTGCACGCGCCAGCCGTAGGCCTCGAAACGCTTGCCCACGTCCTCGTTGAAGGCGAGGTCGGTGGACCCCTCGATGGAGACCTGGTTCGAGTCGTAGATCCAGCACAGGTTCGGCAGCTTGAGGTGGCCGGCCAGCGAGGCCGCCTCGCTGACGACACCCTCCATCATGTCGCCGTCGCCGCTGAGCACGTAGATGTCGTGGTCGAAGAGGTCGAACCCCTCCCGGTTGAACCTCTGGGCCAGCGCCTGGGTGGCGATGGCCATGCCCACCGAGTTCGCGCAGCCCTGGCCGAGCGGGCCGGTGGTGGTCTCCACCCCCGTGGTCATGCGGTATTCGGGGTGGCCCGGCGTCTTGGAGTCGAGCTGGCGGAAGGCCTTGATGTCGTCCAGCGACACGGCGGGCAGGCCCGTCTTGTTCCCGTCGGCGTCCACCTCCTCCACGCTCGCCAGGTGCAGGGCGCCGTAGAGCAGCATGGAGGCGTGGCCCACCGACAGCACGAAGCGGTCGCGGTTGGGCCAGTCGGGCCTAGCCGGGTCATAATTCAGGAACTTGGTCCAGACCGTGTGCGCCACGGGGGCGAGCCCCAGCGGCGAGCCGATGTGGCCGGACTTCGCCTTGGTCACCGCGTCGAGCGTCAGGGCGCGGATCGTGTCGATGGCCAGCCGCTCGGGCGAACCGTCTTCGTGCGCGGGGCCCGCGCCGGAGGGCTGGTGTGTCATGGTCGTCCTTCAAGCGAACGCGTTCACAACGGCGCAGCGCGCCGGAGGATGCGGGTGGCGGCGCGCTAAGACATCGCCTGGAGCAGCCGGTCCACATCGACCACGCTGAAGGCGGAGAACTGGTCGGCCACGCCGTAGGGCATGAGCAGCTTGCGGCCTCTCAGCACCGCCCCGCAGCTGTAGACCACGTTAGGCACGTAGCCGGACCGCTCGTCGGGCTCCGGAGCGAGGAGCGGCTCCTGCAGGCGGGCCAGGAGCCTCGTGGGGTCGCGCTTGTCCAGGAGGCTCGCTCCCATGCAGTAGGTGCGCACGTCGCCCACCCCGTGGGTGAGCACCAGCCAGCCCTCGTCCAGCTCGATCGGCGAGCCGCAATTGCCCATCTGGATGAACTCCCACGGCGCCTTCGGCTCGATGACCTTGGCCCCGCCGCTCCAGGTGAACTCGTCGTCGCTGGAGAGCACCCAGACGTTCTCGTTGTCCTGGCGGCCCAGCATGAACCAGCGCCCGTCGATGCGGCGCGGAAACCAGGCCATGCCCTTGCTGTTGAAGAGGTCGCCGTCGAGCCCGCGCAGGACGAAGCTGCGGAAGTCGGCGGTGCGCAGGACGGCCTGGCGCGTCTCCATCCCGTTGAAGGCGGTGAAGGTGCCCCGGTAGTGGGTGGAGCCGTCGTCGTCGGTGAAAAGGCACAGGCGGCAATCCTCGATCCCCCGGCCCTGGCTGGGCAGGAACGGGAAGATCACCATCTCCGAGGTGCGCAGCTTGGGATCGAACTCTAGCTCGGCGGTGCGCTTCCCGTCGTCGGGCAGGGTGGTGAAGTGCGGCCCGGTGGAGACGTCGCTCGGCGAGTCGAGCTCCACCGTGTCGTCCGCCCGCCACAGGCCCGTGCGGAAGGTCAGGGACGAGACGTGCCCCTCGCCGATGGCGCGCAGGGACATGATGAAGCGCGTGTCGCCGGCGGCCACCCCCTCCTGCGAGGGGTGGATCACCGCGCTCGGGTTGAACAGGGCGGTGGACTCGAAGGCGTACTCCTCGGTGAAGTAGGCGCCGATCAGGAGCGCCTTGCGCCCCGTGGCGCCCCGGCAGTCGACCACGTCGCCGCGCACCTCGTCGAAGCGGCGCTGCAGCACCTGCTCGACGTCGCGGTGGCGGCGCGACAGGGCGTCCATGGCTGTGTCGTACAACCTGTCCAGCTCGCCGTCGTGCAGGGCCACCACCCGGTCGGTGATCCGCTGCGCCCTGTTGGGCTCGCCGGGCCCGACCGCCTTCACGTCGCCGGGGGAGAAGGGGCGCAGCACGGTGCGGGTGGCGTCGGGCCGCAGGAGCGCACCGATGCGCCTGGTGAGCTGGAGATCGGACATCGGCGGTCACCCGGGGGGAGGAGGTCGCGACCCCAACGCGTTCGGGCGGCCCTGTATCCTTTGATCCATCCCCGGCCAAGCCGCCCGCCCCCCCCGCGAGGCGGTCAGGCGACGAAACGGTAGCCCACCCGCGACTCGTTGAGGATGTGGCGCGGGGCGGAGGGCTCGGGCTCCAGCTTCTGGCGCAGGTGCTGGATGAGGACGCGCAGGTACTGGATGTTGTCGTCGCACCCCGCGCCCCACACCCCGTCCACCAGCTGCTTGTGCGTGACCACCCGGCCCGCAGCCCCCACGAGTTGCGAGAGGAGGCGGTACTCGCGGGAGGTCAGCTTCACCGGCGCCCCCGCGCGGCGCACGGCGTGGGCCACGAGGTTGATCAGGCCGACGATCATCTTCAGCTCCTCCGAAGAGCTGCGACGTAGCCGCCCATCAGCACGAAGAGGCCTGCACCGATGGACAGGAAGATCAGGTCGCCCACACGCGCCTCCACGAGCTCGCGGCCGGTCTTTAGGCTGGTCGGTGGTGGCGTTTCGCTAGGCGGAAGGCGTCGCCAGCGTAAAAAACAATAAACGCGGCGGGTCGGAGCGCGCCTCGGCGTGCGACGTCGCGCCGGGTCGCGCAAGCGTGGCCGTGCGCTAGGCTGGCGGCCGTCGGCGGGGCGGGCCTCGCCGTCGCTGTGGCGTCCGGCTCCGGCCGCATCTCCGGTGGACCCTGCGCTGCGAGGCGGCGCGCGAAAGGACGTGCGATGTTGCTAGGCAAGCTCCTCCTGCCGCTGGCCCTCGCGGCCGCGGCCCTTCCGGCGGCGGCCGGACCCGTGAAGCCGGTGAGCTCGATGAAGCACACCAACTCCCTGAAGTCGGTTCCCCCGCCGGGACCCGCGGTCACCTTGAAGCCCGGGCAGTGGGATATCGCCGTGACCATCGACGACGTGCAGATCCAGGGCCCGATGGCGGGCATGGCCTCCGCGATCAGGGGCCACACCACGCACGCGAAGGAGTGCCTGTCGCCCACCGACGACCCGCAGAAGCTCCTCCAGACGGCGAAGGGCTGCGAGCGCACCAAGACGGTGATCGCAAACGGCCGCATCTCGGCGGCCATGGTCTGCCATCACGGCGCGACCACCTCGCAGGTCGCCGACGACGGCCCCTACACGCCCACCTCGTTCAACGTGAAGGCCCACGCGGTGGAGACAGGCGGCTCCATGCCCATGACCATGGACATGACGCTTGTGGGTACGCGCCTCGGCGATTGCGGGGGCTGAGCCGGCCTCAGCGGACCTCCGCCCCCGCCGCCACGCGGCGCGGGGGATCGGACTGTCCGATGAGGCTCTGCAGCGCCTGCGAGGCCGGCAGGGTGTCGCGCCGCACGAGCCCGCCGTCGACGTAGGCGGCGAGCAGGCGGCGGGCGCGGTGCACCCGGCTCTTCATCGTGCCCACCGCGCAGCCCGCGTGGGCGGCCGCCTCCTCGTAGCTCCAGCCGCCGGCGCCGATCAGCACCAGCGCCTCGCGCTGCTCGTCGGACAGCCGGTTCAGCGCCTGGCGCAGGTCGTTCAGCGCCACGGTGGCGGAGGGGTCGTCCACGCCGGCCAGCGTATGCTCCACGAGCCCGAGCTCGCCCTGGGGCGTGCGGGCGTTGCGCCGGATGCCCGACACGTGGGCGTTGCGCAGGATGCGGAACAGCCACGCCTCCATGTTGGTGCCGGGCTCGAAGGTGGCCCTGGCCTTCCAGGCGCGCATCACCGTCTCCTGCGCGAGGTCCTCGCCCGCGGCGTGGCGGCCGGTGAGGGTGCGCGCGAAGGCGCGGAGCCGGGGGATGAAGGTCACGAGTTCCGACTGGAATCCGTGGTCGTCGCCGCAGATCTCCGACACGCGACCCTCGCCTCCGTCCAGCCCCCCGTCTGATCTACGGCGGCCGGCGGCGGGCGGATGCACGGCCCGCGCCACGCCGCGTCGCTTGGGCGGGCGGGCCGCTTGGGCTAGGGGTGCGCCATGCGCAGCGAACGCCTTGGCGAGCTGATGGTGGGCGAGGGCCGGCTGTCCGAGCGCGACCTCCTCGACGGGCTGCGGCTGCAGGCGGAGGCCGGGGGGCTCTTGGGCCAGGCGCTGATCCGCGTGGGCGCCGTGTCGGAGGCCGACCTCCTGCGCGCGCTCAGCGGGCAGCTGGACCTGCCGGTCCAGTCGGCCGCCGACGCCCCCGCGGCGGAGGCGGTGGCCGCCTTCCTGGCCGAGGCGGGCGCGGCCCCCGGCTGGTGGGCCGACCGCGGCGCGGTGGCGTGGCGCAGGGAGGACGGCTCCGTGGTGTGCGCCGCCGTGCACCCGCTCGACCCCATGCTGGGCGAGGTGCTGGAGGCCGCGGCGGGCGGCCCGGTGGAGCTCAGGCTCGCCCCGCGCACCCTGGTGGACGGCCTCCTGGACGACCTGCGCACCCTGGGCGGCGGGACCGTCGCGGCGGGCGCGGCGGACGCCTCGCGCCTGCGCGAGCTGGCGCAGGAGGCGCCGGTGATCGAATTCGTGAACGGCGTCTTCGCCGAGGCCCTGCAGCGCCGCGCCTCCGACGTGCACATCGAGCCGCTGGAGGACCGGTTCACCGTGCGCATGCGGGTGGACGGCATGCTCCACACCGTGCGCTCCGGCCCCCGCTCGGGCTTCGACGCGGTGGGCTCGCGCATCAAGCTGCTGTCGGCCATGGACATCGGCGAGCGCCGCCTGCCGCAGGACGGGCGCCAGGCGATCCGCGTGGCGGGACAGGAGGTGGACCTGCGCGTCTCCACCCTGCCCACCGCCTGGGGCGAGTCGGTGGTCATGCGCCTCCTCGGCAAGTCCACCCGCCTGCCCGAGCTGGGCGAGCTGGGCCTCTCCGCCGACGACGCCGCGCGGCTGCGCACGGTAATCGCCCAGCCCAACGGCGTGCTCCTGATCACCGGCCCCACGGGCTCCGGCAAGACCACCACCATCTACCGCCTTCTCAGCGAGCTGAACGACGGCCGCCGCAAGATCGTGACGGTGGAGGACCCGGTGGAGTTCGAGCTGCCGGGCGTGCAGCAGGTGCGGGTGCGGAGCGACATCGGCCTAAGCTTCTCCACGGCGCTGCGCTCCATCCTGCGCCAGGACCCCGACGTGATCATGGTGGGCGAGATCCGCGACCCGGAGACGGCGCGGATCGCGGTGCAGGCCGCGCTCACCGGCCACCTCGTCATCTCCACGCTGCACACCAACGCGGCGCTCGCCAGCGTCGGGCGCCTCTTGGACCTGGAGGTGGAGGGCTACATCCTGTCCGACGTGCTGCGGGGCCTGGCGGCGCAGCGGCTGGTGCGGCGCCTCTGCCCGCACTGCGCCGCACCCTCTCCGCCCGAGCGCGCCGCCGGCTACGAGGCCGCCCTGCCGCCCGCCCTGGCCGTGCGCACCGCCGCCGACCCCGCGGACTGGCGCGAGCCCGTGGGCTGCCCCGCGTGCGGCGGCACGGGCTACGCCGGGCGGCTCGGCGTGTACGAGGTCGCGCCCGTGGGGGCGGAGCTGGCCGCCATGGTGCGCCGCAACGCCTCGGGCCCGGCGCTCCTGGAGGCGGCGCGGCGCGAGGGCTTCCTCACCCTGTTCGAGGACGCGCTCGGCAAGGCGCGGCGCGGGCTGACCAGCGTGGCGGAGGTGCACCGCGTGGTGGGCGCCGTCGAGCCCGAGGTCCGCGCCTCCGCCCCCCTCGCGCCCGCCTTCGCCGCCGAATGACCGACGCCCCGGCGCTGCGCCCCTGGCGCTACACCGCGGTGGGCGCCGACGGGCGGCGCGTGCGCGACGTGGTGGACGCCGCCGACGCCGGGGCCGCCGCCCGCACCCTGGCCGCCCGCGGGCTCACGCCCTTGTCGCTGGACGAGGCCGCCGCGGCGGGCGTCGGCGGCGGGGGCGCGCGGGGCTTGCGCTTCGGCGAGCGCGTGTCGGTGCTGCGCCAGCTGGCGCTCATGCTGGAGGCGGGCGTCGACCTCCTGGAGGCGGTGCGCACCGCGGCGGAAGGCGTGGAGGCCCCGCGGGGCCGGCGCGAGCTGGAGACCGTGGCCTCCGCCCTCACCCGCGGCTCGCCCCTGGCCGAGGCGCTGGAGCAGCACGCCCCCGGCTTTCCCCTGTACGTCTACGCCATGACGCGGGTGGGCGAGCGCACCGCCCGCACGGGCGAGGTGCTGCGCGAGGCGGCCGCCCAGATGGCCTACGAGGACCGCCTGCGCCGCGACGTGCTGAACGCGCTGACCTACCCCGCCTTCCTGCTGGCGGCGGGCTTCACCGCGGTGATGTTCATCTTCACCCAGGTGGTGCCGCGCTTCGCCGCCATGATCGGCGAGCGGCGCACCACCATGCCGTTCGCCTCGCGCGCGGTGCTGGAGATCGGGCTGTGGGCGAACGGCCACCTCCCCTGGGTGTTCGCGGGCGTGGCGGCGCTGGGGCTGGGCGGCCTGGCGGCGGCGGCGGACGCAGGCGTGCGCGGCGGCCTCTACGCCCTGGCCCGCCGCGCGCCGCTGATCGGCCCCGTGCTGCGCGCGCGCGAGGTGGTGGGCTGGGCGCGCCTCACCGCCTTCGCCCTGGTCAACGGCGTGCAGCTGCTGGACGCCGCCGCCCTGTCGCGCACCGCCACCCCGCCCGGCCCCTTCCGCGACGGGCTGGAGCGCTTCGAGCAGGACCTGCGCACCGGCCTGGCGGTGGACGCCGCCCTGGCGCGCCACACCGCGCTCACCCGCATGGACCTGTCGCTGCTGCGCGCGGGGGAGAAGGCGGGGGCCCTGCCGCGGATGCTCGGCTTCCTGGCGGAGGGCTACGACGCGCGCCTGCGCGACACGCTCAAGCGCGCCACCGCCCTGATCGAGCCCCTGGCCATCGGGGCGATCGCCATTCTGGTGGGGGCGGTGGCGCTCTCCTTGGTGCTGGCGCTGTCCAGCGTCTACGAGACCATCGGCTGAGCCCGCTCGTCGCCACGGCGGCGTCCGCGGCGGTCTGCGTCGGCTGGGCCGCCGTCCTCGCCTGCGCCCCGCGGAGGCTCGCCCCCGGCGCCTGGCCCGCATCGCCGCTCGTGGTGGCCGCGCTGCTGACGGCGGCGGGCTGGGCGGTGCTGGCTCTCGGACCGTCCGGCGCACCGCCCGCCCGGGCCGAGTTCGCGCTCCTGGCCGAGACGGCGCTGGCGCTGGCCGTGTTCGACGCCCGCACGCTGCTGATCCCGGACCTGTACTCGGCGGCCGTGGCGCTGGCGGGCTGTGTCGGGCCGCTCTCGGCGGGCTGGCCCACGGCGTTGGCGGGCGCGGGGGTGGGCGCGGTCATGCTGGCGGCGGTGCGCTGGGCGGTGGGCCGGGCCGTCGGGCGGGAGGCCATGGGCTGGGGCGACGTGAAGCTCGCCGCCGCGCTCGGCGCCCTCCTGGGCCCGCTCGGCCTCCTGTGGACGGTGGCGGCCGCGGCCACCGCCGGCGCGGCCGCGGCGCTCCTGCTGCGGCGCGGGGGGGCGCCCGCCCGCATCCCCTTCGGCGCCTTCCTGGCCCCCGCGGGCCTCGCCGTGGCCTGGGCCGGGCGGCTGTGACGAGGCGCGCCGGCTTCACGCTGCTGGAGGCGCTGGTGGCGCTGGCCATCGCGTCCGTTTGCCTCCTGGCGCTCTTCGGGCTGCAGCTCCAGCTCAGCCGGGCGCAGCGGCGCTACGAGGCGGCGATGGCGCGCGCGGACGCCCGCCGCAACATCCTGGCGCTGGTGCGCGACCTGAACCCCGAGCTCCAGCCGGAGGGCTCCGTGGACCTGCCGGACGGGGAGCGGCTGAGCTGGACCGCCCGCGCCCTGTCCCCGGCCCGGCGGGCGCTCACGCCGTCCGGCCAGCCCGGCCCCTTCGCCGTGCGCCTCTACGCGGTGGACGCGGCGCTGGGCCGTGAGGGCGCCGCGCGCGACACCGTCACCGTGGAGCGGCTGGGCTGGCGGCGGCTGGCGGCGCAAGGGTCGGGAGGGGCGGCGACGGCGCCGCTCCCGGGGCCGCCGCCCCCGCCTCCGCCGCCTTCCGCGCCCTGACGGCGGCCAGCGCGGCGTCCAGGTCGGGAGCCTTGCCGCGCGCGGGCGGCCCCTCGCCCAGGTTGAAGCCCGTGGCGAAGGGCGACAGCGTGTAGGAGCCGCCCACGCCCGTGCGGAAGGCCCGGTTGATCTCACCGGCCAGCCCGTCCGCCGCCGCGCTCATCTCGTCGGAGTCGTGGATGATGTGGGGCGTGATCAGCACCACCAGCTCGTCGCGGTCGCCGGTGATGTCGTCGGCGCGGAAGGCCAGCCCCAGGATCGGCACGTCCTTCAGGTAGGGCACGCCGCGGTTCGTCTTCACGTAGTTGTTGGAGATCAGCCCGCCCAGCACCGCCGTCGTCCCGTCCTGCAGCGACAGCTCGGTGGCGATGGAGCGGTTCTGGATGGTGGGGCTGACGATGGCGCCGGAGGTGGCGCCCGCCACGTTCGACACCTCCTGGTTCACCTCGATGTTCACCCGGCCGTCGCCGTAGACGGTCGGCTTCACCCGCAGGATCACGCCCGTCTGGCGGTACTGGATGGACTGCAGCACCTCGCTGGTGCCCCCCGTCTGCACTGCTCCCGCCGCCTGGGAGGAGATGATCGGGATGTCGCTGCCCACCTGGATCTGCGAGTCGCCGCCGCTCTTGGCCACGATCTTGGGATTGGACAGGATGTTGACCTTGTTGTTCGACGCGAAGGCGTTGAACTGCGCCTGGAGGTTCTGGATCCCGGGGATCAGGGTGTTCAGGTAGCCGAGGTTCACCCCCGACACGCCGCGGCCCAGCCCGTTCAGCGTCCCGCCGGAGATGGTCTGCCCCGTCTGCGAGTGGCTGAAGAACCACTCCAGCCCGGTGGAGGTGGCGTCGTTCAGCGTCACCTCCGCCACCGTCACCTCGATCAGCACCTGCGGCGGCGGGGTGTCCAGCTGCTGGAGGAGGTCGCGCAGCTGGGCGAACTGGGTGGCCGAGCCGGTGAACAGGATGCGGTTGCCGATGGAGTCCACCGCCAGGGTGCCGCCGCCGGGCAGCGGGCCCTGCCCGGCCCCGCCGCTGTCGAAGCCGGGCAGGGTGGCGGGCGTGCCGAACGGCGTCTGCGATCCCGTGCGGGACCCCAGCCCCGAGCCGAAGCCCGAGCCGAAGCCGCTGGAGCCCGTCCCCGAGCCGCCGCTGGACAGCGACGAGGTCCCCGGCGTGCCCACGCCCACGGGCGGCGTCGGCGTGAACGGCTGGGGCGACTGCCCGCGGGCCAGCGACCCGAGCGACGCCGCGTCCGTGTTGCGCACCACGTAGACGAAGGTGGAGCGCTGCTCGCCCACCGCGCTCGGCTGGTCCAGCTTGCGCACCCAGAAGCGCACCCGCTCCATCACCGCGGGCGTCCCCGCGAAGGCCAGCACCTGGTTGGTGGTGGGCAGGGGCAGGATCATGATCCCCCGAGGCGTGGTGGGGGTGTTGGAGACGATGAAGCCCTCCGTCGCCAGCGTGTCGGACAGCGCCCGGGCGAAGGCCTCCGCCCGCCAGTAGACCGGCTCGATCCGCGCCACCTCCGCGCCCGCGAACCGCGGCTGGTCCAGGGCGCCCACCATGTCCACGGTGGCGGCCACGTCGCGGCCGGCGCCCGAGATCACCAGCGCGTTGGTGGCGGGCACGGGCGTGATGCGCACGGCGCGGGCGTTGGGGAACACGTCCTGGAGCAGGGGCTGCACCGCGCCCGCCTCCAGCGCGCTCAGCTGCACCACCTGGGTGACCGTGCGCGTCTGGTCGGGCGTGGCGAGGGTGGCGTTCCCCCGCAGGATCAGCGAACGGCCGCCCGGGCGCGCCGCCTCGCGCACCTGCACCGCCCCGTTCTCGATGGAGAGGGTGAGGCCGTAGTCGCGCAGGGTGGCGGCCACCAGCAGCAGGAACGCCCGCTTGGAGGTGCGGGGCGCGGTGCGCAGCGTCACGATCTCCGTGCGCGTCCCCACGTCGGGGCCGAGCGCGTAGGGCAGGTGCAGGATGTCGCCCAGCGCGGTGTTCAGGAATCGCGGCACGGGCTGCGGCGGCAGCGTCACGTCGATGGGCGTGTCGGGCAGGAGCCGCGCCACCTCTTCGGGCGTGGCGGAGGGCGGCAGCACGGGGGCGGGGGCGTCCGACGGCGAGGGCACGTGCAGCACCTCCGCCCCGCCGCCGGGGGGCAGGCCGGGAGCGGGATCGACGGCGGCGGCGGCGGCGGTCGAGGACGCGCGCGTCGCCGCGGGCGCCTGCAGGCGGGGAAAGGACGCGCACCCCGCGGTCAGGGCGGCGAGGCAGAGGGCGGCGGCGGGGCGCGACGGGGCGGGCAAACGATCGTCCTCTAACCTTGGAAGCCGCGGAAATACTCCGCCGCCGTCGGGGGCCGCGCCGTCGGCGGGCCCGCGGGGACCGTGCTCCCGGACAACGGCGTCGGTGCGGCTGCGCCCGGGAGGCGCGTGGGCGGTGCGGGGGCGAAGAACGACACCTCGCGCCGCGACCCGCCCTTGGACAGTACGGCCGCGGTGCGGGTCACGGACGCAAGCCGCCACCCCATGAACACGTCGCCCTCCGCCAGCCGCCCTCCGCCGCCCGCCAGCACGAGGCTCAGCCGCCCGTGCTCGTCGGACACCGCGGAGACGGCGCGGCGCAGCACGGCGTCCGCCTCCGGCGGCGGAGGGGGAGGCGGCGGGAGAAGCCTCGGCGGCGCGGGCGGCGGCTTCGGCCCCGTCGCCGCCGCCCCGGCCGGGACGGGCGCCGCGGGATCGGACCCCGCGAAACCCGCCAGCACGCCCGCGGCCCGCACCCCCGCGGGGTCGAGCCGGAGCTCGGCCAGCCGCAGGGGGTGGGCCGGGACCACGGCCGGGTCGGTGGCGGGCGCGGCCACGAGCCCCAGCACCAGGCACAGCAGCACGGCGGAGGCGACCAGCGCCGCGCGCGCCAGCATCAGGCCGCGCCCGTGCGGAAGGGCGCGAGCAGCACCATGCGCAGCCGGGCGTCGGCGCCCTCGCCCTCCGCGGCCGCACGCTCCACCACGTAGCCGGGGCGCACCGCCGCCAGCCGCCGCACGAGCTCGGCCGTCTTCGCCCAGGAGAAGGCGCAGCCCACCTCCACCCGCACGAAGCGGGCGGGGCCCACCGCGTCCGGCGTCTCCTCGGCATGCACGTCCAGCCCGGTTATCCCCGCCTGCGCCGCGGCCAGCGCCACCTCCTGCTCCACCAGCACGCGGGCCACGGGGAAGGAGGGGGCGGGCGGCGACCAGGCGCGGACGCGGGCCTCCAGCCCGGCCAGCCGGCCCTCCACGCCGCGGAGCCGCGCGGCGTCGTCCGCGGCGACCAGGGTCTGCAGCCGGGCCGCGTCCGCCGCGGTCTCGGCCGCGCGCCGCGCCGCCCAGTCGTGCGCCGCGAACGGCAGGGCGGCGAGCCCGGCCAGGCCCAGGCCGGCGAGGAGGAGGCGTTCGCGCGACGTGGTGCGGCCGAAGCGGGCGCGCACCGCGCCGGCCACGGAGGGGAGGGTCACGCTCGACATGCCGCGCCTCGCGCGTCTCCTTGAAGGTCGCCGCCCCCGGTCGCGGCCATGTATGGCGGCGGGTCCGCCATTGTCCAGCGACGCGCCCGCGGCGGGCGTGCTAAGCGCCTGCGCGATGACGCCCCACCCGCCCCGGGCCGCCGCCCGCCGCCGCCGGCCCGCCGCCAAGGCGGGCTACAGCCTGCTCGAGATCCTGATCGTGCTGGCGATCATCGCGCTGATCGCCGCCCTGGTGGGGCCGCGCCTGTTCGCGCAGTTCGACAAGTCCAAGGTCACCGCCGCCCGCGTGCAGGTGAAGTCGCTGGCCTCGTCGCTGGAGACCATGCGGCTGGACATCGCCCGCTATCCCACCGCCGTCGAGGGCCTGGCCCTGCTCAACGCCTCCCCCGGCTCCGGCGCGCCCAACTGGTCGGGGCCCTACCTCTCGGGGGGCGTGCCGAAGGATCCGTGGGGCCACGACTACGCCTACACGCCGCCCGCCGCCGAGGGGCAGGAGCCGAAGGTGACCAGCTACGGCGCGGACGGCCGCCCCGGCGGGACGGGCAACGCCGCCGACATCGAGAACTGACGTGCGCGGCCGCGCCGGCTTCTCCATGCTGGAGGCGGTGATCGCGTTGGCCGTGCTGTCGCTCCTCACCGCGATCGTGGCGACCCGCACCTCCGTGGCCGTGGAGCAGATCGCCACCCACGCCGCGTTCCAGGACTTCCAGACCGCGCTCGTGGGCCTGCGCGGCCGCGCCTTCTCCACACGCACCGCGCTGCAGGCCGACGCGCAGACCGCGCCCCTGCCCGCGGGCTGGAGCTTCCGCTCCGCCGCGCCCCTGTTGGTGGACGAGGCGGGCGGCTGCACCGGCGGCGCCGTGGAGCTGCTGCACGCCGGCAGGGTGCGCGCGACGCTGGAGCCGGCCGGCGGCGAGTGCCGCTATCTCCGCCGCTCCTGACGCCCCTCCCTCCGCTCGCTTACGCGAAGGCGGGGACCTCGACGCTGGGCGCGGCGGGAGGAGTCGCGGGTCGAGGCTCCCGCCTGCGCGGGGGGACAAGTCAGTCCGCCGTGCGCATCCGCAGCGTCAGCCGGCGGGTCTCGCGGTCGAGGCTGGGGCGGACGTCGCGCAGGCCGGGGGAGGACTCCAGCTCCTCGGCCAGGAGGTCCACCCCCGCCACCGCCGACGCCGAGGTGGTCACCGCCAGCTCGCCCGGCCGGGCGTCGAACCCGGTCACCTTCAGCCCGAAGCGCGAGAGCCGCGCCCGCGCCTCCTCCAGCCGCACGAGCGGCCCGGGCCGGTCCACCACCGCCGCCAGCGCCGCGAGCCCGCGCGCCCGGGCGGCGAGTTCGGGACGGCGGCTGACGGCGGGCGCGGCCTCGCGCACCGCCACCGCCCGGCGAAGCGCCCCGTCGCGCCGGGCCAGCGTCACGCCCTGCCCGACGAAGAAGGCGCTGAGCCCCAGGCTGAGCGCCGCGGCGGCCAGCGCCAGCGGCGGGCCGAGCGTGCGCAGCTCGTGCTCGTGCACGAAGCGGGCGCGATAGGCCGAGCCGCCGGTGTAGATCGCCGCCGTGGCCGCCGGCGGGGCGGACGGCGGCGGCCCGGCCTCCACAGGCGCCACGCGGGCGAAGCCGCTCCAGGCCGCGGCGTCGAACGGGCTGCGCCGCCACGCGCTCTGCTGGAGGAAGCCGTCCTCCCAGCGCTGCGCCTCCCAGCCGTCCGGGCCGCGCAGCACCCGCCAGCCCTCGCCCGCCGCCTGGCCCGCCGCCTCCGGCCGCAGCCGCACGGGCTCGGCGAGGCCCGCCGCCTGCAGGAGCGCCGCCACTCCGCCCGCGTCCCACCACCAGACGCCGAACTCGCTCCCGCGCCGCGCCAGCGCGGAGGCGGGAAGGGCGTAGGGTGCGCGGGTGCGGGCGTGCAGCCGCGCGGCGGCCAGGGCGGCGCTCCGCGACAGGCCGGCAGGCGCGCGGAAGCGCTCGAAGCGGCACAGGCCGCGCGCCAGGAGCACGGTGGGCCGGCCCAGCGCCGCCTCGCGCGGGCCGGCCTCGGCCAGCGCGCCGTCAGCCGACAGGCGGCGGACGGGTCGGGTCAGGAAGGGCGGGAGCATCGGTCGGGGCGGCCTCCACCGCGCGGCGCTCCACCAGCGCCGACGACGCGGTCCAGGGCGGACCGGCGGCGTCGAGGCCCGGGGCGATGCGCGAGGTGTAGACCAGACCGCGCCGCACGTCCGCCACCGTGAGCCGCACCCGGCCGTTCGGCCGCACGGGCTCGGCCGTCCCCGCCCCGGCGGCGGGCAGGCCCACCTGCGCGCCGCTGGTGACCGGCCGCGCCTCGCGGGCGGCGACGATGCGGCGGGCGTCGGCGTCGGCGAGGGCGAGCACCGCGGCCAGCACGGGGACGGGGGCGGTGTTGACGTTGAACCCCGACGCCCCCGGCGCGGCGGTGGCCCAGCCCTCCAGCGCGCGGCGGCGGTCGCCGGCCATCAGGGTCGGCCAGTCCATCACCGCATTCACCTCCGCCAGCCCCTCGAAGCCGCCCGGCCTGGGCGCCCGCAGGCCCCGGGCCGCGTAGTCGGCGGGCTCCGCGCCCCGGGGCCGCCGGTCGGTGTCGGCGTCCAGCGCGTCCAGCAGGCGGTCGCGCAGCGTCTCGGCCTCCGTCGCGGAGAGGCCCAGCCGCGCGAACAGCCGCAGGAGGGCGTCGGCGCGGGCGGCGTCCAGGTTGAACAGCCCCGCCTCGTCCTGCAGCGAGACGCGCAGGTCGGGCGCGCCGCCCGGCGCGTAGGCGCGCCCGTCCAGCCGCAGCGCCGAGCGGAGGGCGGGGGCGCCGGCGCGCGGGGGCGGAGCGCCCACCTGCAGCCCGTCGGGGGCGAAGGGGTTGGTGGACACCAGGAGCAGCGTGCGCGCCTCGGCGCCCATGGCCTCCGCCTGGAACGCCGCGCCGTCCACCGCGCCGCGCGCGGAGACGGCGAGGCCCGCCATGGCCGAGGCGGCGCTGAGGAGCACCAGCGACAGCACCGCCACCGCCGCCAGCACCACGGGCAGGGCGTAGCCCGCGCGCGCGTTCACGAGCCGGCCCCCGCCGGCCCGGGGTCCAGCGCCTCCACCAGCTCGAAGGCGCCGTCCGCCGCGGCCAGGCGGATCCACAGGCGCTGCGGCGACGGCGCGGGGGGCGGGGGGTCCCCCGCCCGGCGGGGCGGGGGCGGGGCGGCGGTGAGCCGGTCCGTCCAGGCGCGGCCCGCGAGGGCGTAGCTGAAGGCGGCGGGGTGCGGGCCGAGGTCCAGCAGCACCGCCGCGCCGCCCCCCGCCGCCCGGCAGACCAGGCGCGTGCGCCCGCCCTCCCCGCTCAGCCGGACGGTGACCTCCGGCGCGGGGGCCGGGCCGGTGCAGGCGGTGGCGCGGGCGGGGACCACGGCGGCGGTGAACCCCTGCGGCCCGCCGGAGAAGCCGGGGGCGTCGGGCCGCCGACCCGGCAGGCGCACGCCCCGGACCAGGGTGCGCAGCGCCTCCGTCCCCACCCGCCGGTCCGCGGCGTCCAGCGACCGTCCAGCCAGCCGGAAGCCGCCCTGCGCCATGCGCCCGGCGACGGAGAAGACGAGCACCAGGAGCACGGCGGTGATCGCCAACACCACCAGCGTCTCCACCAGCGAGAAGCCGCGCCTTGACGCCACGGGCGCGGTCAGTCCGTGGCGCCGGCGGCCGGCTCGGCCGGGGGCGGCGGCGACCAGGCGGCCGCGGCGTGGGCGAAGGGGCTCAGCGCGGCGTAGAAGATGTGGCGGCCGATCTCCGCGGTGCGCCGCAGCTGCGCCGCCCAGCGCGGGCGCACATAGTCCGCATGGTAGTTGAGCGCGCCCTCCACCCCCGCCACCCTGCGGCCGTCCAGCGCCTCCGCGGCGACGGTCTCGGCCTGGCGCCAGGCCGCGGCGGCCGGTCGGCGCCCGCCCAGGCGGCCGTCGCAGGCGAAGCTGAACTGGCAGCCGGGACGCGACGCGCCCTCGAACACCACGCCGCAGACCGACGCGGGATGCGACCCGCTGCGCGCCCGGTTCAACACCACCTGCGCCACGGCGGCCTGCCCCTCCCGCGGCTCGCCCCGGGCCTCGTAGTATACGGCCTGCGCCAGGCAGGCCTGGGGCGTGGCCCCCGGAGTGACCTTGACGAGGTGCACGTTCACGGGGCGGAGCGGGCGCGCCGAGACCGCCTGGGGAGGGAGGAAGGCGCGCCGCATGCGCGACTCCTGCGCCAGGTAGACCGAGAGCCGGGCGTGGAAGGCTTCCGCCCGGGACGCCTCCACCGGCGGCGGGCGCGGAGCGGAGCTTGCGGGGGGGCCGGCCCGGGCGGGAGCGGGCGGCGCATCCGGCGGCGGGAGGGCGTCGGGTCGGGCCGGCCGGAGGGTGAGCGCCAAGGCGAGGGACGCCGCCGCCATCGCCGCCGCCGCCGTCCAGGTCGCGGCGTCGCGGCGGAGCGGGCGGGAGGCGGAGGCCATGGAGACGACCCTGGAGGCGCGGGCGGGAGGGTGCAAGCCGGACATGCGAAGGGCGTCCGGCCGAAGCCGGACGCCCCCGCGTCAGACCTGCGCTGCGATCAGGACAGCGCGCCGTTGGCCCGGTTCGGGAAGAAGCCGAAGCTGTTCGCCTGGCCGCCGGCGTAGACGATGTTGAGCACCTGGCCGGGCGTGCGCGCGAAGGCGAGGCTGTTGGCGTCGGTGGGGACGAGGTTGGCCGCACCGTTCAGCACCACGCCCTGGTCGCCGCCGCCGCCCAGAGACGCTCGGACGTTGGAGATGGCGTTGGCCGCGTTCTGGGTCGCCGCACCGCCCTGGTAGATCAGGGTGCGGATGATGCCCGCGTGGTAGGCCTCCACCGCCAGGATGCCGGCGGCGGCGTCCAGGTAGTTCTTGTTCTGGATGAAGCGCGCGCCGCCGTGATAGGCGGTGACCCCCACGTCCTCGAACACGAACGAGCCCAGCAGGAAGTTGGTCTCGTTGGCGAAGGGGTCGAAGGTCGAGCCCAGGCCTGCGGCCTGCGCCAGCGTGTTGAAGGTGTTGGTGAAATTGATCGCCGGCTCCGCCACCGCCGCCGACCCCAGCGCCGCGCGCAGGAAGTTGACGTGGTTGCGTTCGTCTTGCGCGATCTCCTGGGCGTACTGCTGCACCGCCGTGTTCACGAACGGCACCTGGCGGCCGCCGACCACCGAGCCCTGCGTGCCCACGCCGTTCGTCTCGGACGCGTTCAGCCCCTGGCCCGTGACGGCGCGGATGTAGAACTCCGCCTCGAGGTACTCGAGGTTGAGCGCGAAGTTCAGGATGTTGGCGTCGGAGATCGGCGCGGCCTGCGCCTTCGCCAACGTCGAGTATGCGCCGGTGCCGATGGCGGCCAGCGTGGCGAGGCTCGCCTTCAGGACGAGACGGCGGTCGCCGCCGTTGTCGACCACGGGCTCCATCTCACGTTCGTTCAGCATGTTCGCCTTCTCCCTGCCCGCGCGACCGTGATGGTGCGCCTGGACGCGACGTGAGCCGGATCCTCCGGCCGCCCCATCACATCCTTACAACACGGCGAACGCCGCCGCCCTGGAGAAGTTCGCATCCGCCGCGCCCCTCCCCTTGAATTATTTGCGTCGGGCGCGCCTCCGTCGCCGCGCCGCCCCCCTCCCGCCGGCCCGGGGAGCCCCGCCCGGGCGCCGTGGTTTAACGAAAGTTGAAGGGGGAGAGAAAAGATTACGGCTCGGGCTGAAACTCCGCGGCCCAGGCGACGTTCGCCGTGGTGGCAGGGTGCGTGATGCGCCCGCGGGCCCGACGGGCGCCTAGGGGAGACACATATGCCTTACACAGCCTCACAGCTGGGCCAGTTCTACAACAACCTCACCTTCGGCAACCCGCCCAGCGCGGCGACGACCGCCGTCTTCAACAACGCGGCGAGCGCGAACGCGGCGGGCGCCATCACCGACGCCCAGGCCTTCGCGGCGGTGAACTACATGCTCGCCGGCGTCCGCTCGACCGTGGACGTGGCGGTCTCCACCTACGCCCTGTTCACCGGCGCGACGCCGACGCAGGCGGGCGTCAACTACCTCATCAACAACCCCGGCACCGGCTACAACACCGCCTATTACAACGGCGTGGGCGGTTCGGCGGCGGCGCCGGGCCCGGGCGGCTTCAATGCGGAGAACCGCTACTACAACGCGGCGATCAACCTGGCCGCGACGAGCGGCGCGGCCGGCAACGCGGCCTTCGTGGCGACCTACGGCTCGCTGAGCCTCGCCCAGACCGTATCGACCGCCTACAACCAGATCATCGGCGTCTCGTCCGTCGGCGCCACGGCCGCCGCCGCCGCCATCGCCTCGATCTCCAGCTCGCTTCCCTACTTCCAGGCGCTGGCGGCCCAGCGCGTGGTCTCGGGCAACAGCGTCGACCTCGCCACCAAGGCGATCATCGTCGGCTACATCCTCGAGGAAGGCATCAAGGCCGACGTCGGCGCCTACGCCAAGGCGCTGGACGGCTTCAACTTCGCCCTCGCCAACGGCGCGGCCGTCTTCAACACCAACCTCCTGACGACCTACGGCGCGGGGGGCGCGGGCTTCAACAGCGCCATCCAGCCGCTGCTGGACGGCCAGACGGCGGGCGTGGGCTCTGGCGCGACGCTGGCCAGCGTCGGGGTGGCCGCCAACGCCACCGCCACCGTGGCGGCGGGCGCCAACTCGACCATCGCGTTCACCGGCGACATCGCCACCAACAACGGCCAGCTGACCGTCAACGTGGCCAACGCGGCGAACAGCACCAACGACATCCTGACGCTGGCCTTCTCCGGACAGACCGTCTCCACCGCCCCCAGCATCATCGCGCCGGGCGTGGACGTGCTGAACATCAGCGCCAACATCGGCGCCGCCCCGCAGAGCACCGTGCTGTCCATCGACTTCCAGGACGCGCAGCTGCAGACGATCAACATCACCGGCAACGAAACGGTCGCCTACAGTGCGCCGCTCTACGCCTTCCTCGACGGCAGCACGAGCATCGGCGCCCTGCGCACGATCAACGCCTCCCAGTCGTTCGCCGCGGTCAACATCGACCTGTCCTCCATGGGTGCGACGAGCAACAGCTCGGCGGGCGGCGGCGTCACCGTCACGGGCTCCGCCGTGGCCGACACCATCTCCGTGCGCAACTTCGCCACCGTCACGGGCAACGGCGGCAACGACACCATCGTGGTGTACCAAGCCGCCTCCGTCTCCAGCGTGTCGTCGCTGACGGACGACCATGCGGGCAACATCCTGGGCTTCGCCGGCCTCAAGGCCACGTCCTTCAAGTCGGCGGCGGTCACCGCCACCAGCGTGCAGAACGGGCTGGACGCGGCGGCCGCGGCGGGTCCGGGCGTGGTGAGCTGGTTCACCTCGGGCGGCGACACCTACGTGGTGGCGGACAACAGCAGCGCCTCGACGTTCCAGGCGGGCTCCGACTTCGTCATCCGGCTGGTGGGGATCCACAACCTCGCGAGCTCCACGGTGACGGCGGCGGGCGCGGTGGTCCTGGGCGGCTGACGCTCGAGAGGAGGTGCGGGCGCCCGCACCTCCTCTCCCATCCGGCACGGGTTCAGACGGGTCGCTTCGGCGGCCCGTTTCCGTTTGGGCGCAGCGGTGCCACCCGTATGACGCGCGCCGCCTCCCGGCCGAGCGAGACGGAGACGCCCATCGCGTTCGTCACCAGCACCGGGCCGCTCGCCTCGTCCCGCCCGGCCACCGTCACCTCCGCGCCCGGCGAGAGGCCCGCCGCCTCCACGAAGCGCAGGAAGACGGGATCCTGGTCGAGGACGCGCACCACGGTCGCGGGGGCGCCCGGCCGCCACTCGGCCAGGCTGGCGCCGCCCGCCGCCTCCACATGGCCGGACGCGGTGGGGATGGGGTCGCCGTGGGGGTCGGTGGTGGGGTGGCCGAGAAGCGCGTCGATGGCGTCGAGCACGCGGTCGGACACGGCGTGCTCCAGCCGCTCGGCCTCCTCGTGCACCACCGACCAGTCGAGCCCCAGCACCTCCACCAGGAACAGTTCGGTCAGCCGGTGGCGGCGCAAAACGTGCAGCGCCAGCCGCTCGCCCCCCGGCGTGAGCTGCGCGCCCCGCCGCGTCTCGTAGGTCACGAGCCCCGACGCCGCCAAGGCCTTCAGCATGGTGGTCACCGTGCCGGGGGTTACGGCCAGCGCCGCCGCCAGCCGGCCGGTCGCCACCGCCTCGGGCCGCACCCCCGCGTGCTGCTGGAGGTAGAGCTGCTTCAGGTAGTCCTCGACCGTGCTGCTGGCCAAGCCCGCGCCCTCGCCCGACCGCATGCGCGGCCCCCTGCGCTCTAGGCGCTTGACGCGGCGGAGACGAGGTGGGAACGCTGCCCACCTCGTGACTTTGAGTGATCAAACTGCCCCGGCCGCCGCGCCGCCGCCCTGGGGCGCCGCCACCGGCGGCGGGGTGTCGCTTGAGGGGCTGCACGCCTCCGTGCCCACCCCCGACGCGGGCGCGGGATCCTTCCGGCAATGGCGCGCCTTCGTCGGCCCCGCGCTCCTGGTCAGCGTCGGCTACATGGACCCGGGCAACTGGGGCACCGACCTGCAGGGCGGCGCGCAGTACCGCTACGGCCTGCTCTGGGTGGTGGCGCTGGCGAGCGCCATGGCGGTGGTGCTCCAGCTCCTGTCGGCGCGGCTGGGCGTGGTGACGGGCCGCGACCTCGCCCAGGCCTGCCGCGACGCCTACCCGCGCTGGACGCGCCTGCCAAACTGGCTCCTGTGCGAGGTGGCCATCGGCGCCTGCGACCTGGCGGAGGTGCTGGGGAGCGCGGTGGCCATCAACCTCCTGTTCCACATCCCCATCCTGTGGGCGGTGGTGATCACGGCGGGCGACGTGGTCCTGCTCCTGTCGCTGCAGCGGGTGGGCATGCGCTGGATCGAGGCGCTGATCACCACCCTGGTGGCGGTGATCGCGGTCTGCTTCTTCGTGGAGCTGTTCGTGCTGCCGCGCACCCGGCCGGACCTCCTGGAGATGGGGGCGGCCCTCGCGCGGCCGGGCCTGCGGCAGGCGGGGATGGCGGCGGTGGCGGTGGGGATCATCGGGGCCACCGTCATGCCCCACAACCTCTACCTCCACTCCGCCCTGGTGCAGAGCCGGCGGCTGCGGCGCGACGACGAGCCCTCCATGCGCCGGGCGCTGCGCTTCAACGCCGTGGACACCACCACGGCCCTGAGCCTCGCCTTCTTCGTCAACGCCGCCATCCTGGTGCTGGCCGCGGTCACCTTCCACGGGCGGGCGGGGGCGATGGTGGACGGGCGGTTCGTCGGCTTCGGGCCGGACGCGGACTGGATCCGCGTGGCCTTCCTCACGCTGGCGCCGCTCCTGGGCGCGGGTGCGGCCTCCGTGCTGTTCGCCGTGGCGCTCCTGGCCAGCGGGCAGTCGAGCACGGTGACGGGGACGCTGGCGGGGCAGGTGGTGATGGAGGGCTTCCTCCGCTGGCGGGTGGCGCCCTGGATGCGCCGGATCGTCACCCGGCTGATCGCGGTGGTCCCCGCCGTGCTGGTGATCGGCGCCCGGGGCGGCGGCGGGGTGAACGACCTCCTCGTGCTGAGCCAGGTGGTGCTGGCGTTGCAGCTGCCCTTCGCCATGTTCCCGCTGCTGCACCTGAACAGCCGGCGCGCGGTGATGGGGCGGTGGCGCGCCGGATGGCTGCTGCTCGGGGCGGGATGGGCCAGCGCGGTGCTGATCACCGCCATGGACCTCTACGGCCTGCCCGAGGCGCTGGCGGAGGCGGTGCGCGTGGTGCGCGGCTGACACCGCCGCCGAGCGCTCCGCCCCGAAGGAGCGTTGCCCTCGGGCGCCGAAAAAGCGAGCGTGGCGGACCGGAGGGTGCGGCCATGACCACGACGACACATGCAACGAGACGAGTGACGACGGGACGGGCGAGGGCGACGCTGACGGCGACCCTGGCCTGCATCGCGGCGGGCGTCTCCGCCCTGTCGCCCACCCGCCCCGGCCCGCACGCGCAGACCGCGGCGCACGACGTGCGGATCCGCCGTGACAGCTGGGGCGTGCCGCACATCCTGGGGAAGACGGACGCCGACGCCGCCTACGGGCTCGGCTACGCGCAGAGCGAGGACGATTTCGCCACGATGCAGGACTCGGTGTTCGCGGCGCGGGGCAAGCTCGCCTCGCTCAAGGGCGCGGAGGGCGTGCCCAGCGACACCCTGTTCCAGCTCCTCGACGTGCAGAAGGTGCTGGACGCCGGCTACGAGCGCGACCTGCCCGCCGACACCCGCCGGGTGGTGGAGGCCTACGCCGCGGGCGCCACGCGCTGGGCCGAGCTGCACCCCGACAAGGTGACGGCGGGGACGCTGCCGATCACCGGACGCGACATCGCGGCCTTCACCCTGTTCCGCGGCCCCACCTTCTACGGGCTGGACGGCGTGTTCGCCGACATCGCCACGGGCAAGCTCGCCGGCCTCAAGGGCCCGCCCGCAAAGATGCAGGAGCGCGGGTCCAACGCCGTGGCCGTGGCGCCGTCGCGCTCGGCGGACGGGCACACGCGGCTCCTGTTCAATTCCCACCAGCCCTGGACCGGGCCGCTCAGCTGGTACGAGGTGGTGGTGGAGAGCGGGGAGGGCTGGCACATCGCCGGCGCCGTCTTCCCGGGGGCGCCGTTCCTCCTGGGCGGCCACAACGCGCACCTGGGCTGGGGCGCGACGGTGAACCACCCCGACCTCGTCGACGTCTACAGGCTCCAGATCAACCCGGCGAACCCCGACGAGTACCGGCTCGACGGGCGCTGGGTCCGCTTCGACAAGCGCACCGTCGCCATCGCCGTGAAGGGCGCCGCGCCCGTCAGCCGCGAGATCCTGCACGCCGAGCATGGCCCGGCGCTGCGCACCGCCGACGGCGTGTTCGCGGTGCGCTACCCCACGCAGGGCGGCGTGCGGCAGCTGCAGGAGTACCGCGCCATGAACAAGGCGCGGACCATGGACGAGTGGCGCGCGGCCCTGGCCATGCGCGCCCTGCCCTCGATCAACTACGTGTACGCCGACGACCGCGGCGACATCGGCTACGTCTCCAACGGCGTCTACGGCCTGCGCAAGGAGGAGGCGGGGCTGGACTGGCGGGGGATCCTGCCGGGCGACCGGTCCGACCTGATCTGGCGCGACATCCGGCCCTTCTCCGCGAGCCCCCAGTACTGGAATCCCAAGTCGGGCTTCCTGTTCAACTCCAACAACACCCCGCTGCACGCCACCGACGGCTCCGACGACCTGAAGGCGGAGGCCTTCCCGGCCTCCATGGGCGTGCAGCCCCCGTCGGACATGACCAACCGCGCCTACCGCGCCATCGAGACCTTCGGCGCCGACCACAAGATCAGCGCCGAGGCCTTCGAGCGCTACAAGTACGACCTCGCCTACAGCGACCGCTCCGACGAGCGCGCCTGGGTGAAGGAGATCCTGGCCGCCGACCCCAAGGACCCCGACGTCGCCGCCGCCCAGCCCGTGCTGCGCGCCTGGGACGGCCGCACGGACCTCGAGACCCGCGGCGCGGCCATCATCGCCGTCATGTGGCTGCAGAAGCGCCAGCATCCCGAGTGGACGACGATGCAGGCGTTCAAGGCGACCACGCCGCTGCTGAAGGCCGCCTACGGCCGGGTCGACCCCAGGTGGGGGGACGTGAACCGCCTGCGCCGCGGCAAGCTCGACTTGCCCGTGGACGGCGGGCCCGACACCTTCCGAGCGCTCTACGGCCGCCCCGACCCCGACGGCCGCCTGCACGGCGTGAACGGCGACTGCTACATCATGTTCATGGACTGGGACGCGAAAGGCCGCCTGGTCAGCCGCAGCATCCACCAGTTCGGCTCCGCCACCCTGGACGAGTCCTCGCCCCACTACGCGGACCAGTCGCCGCTCTTCGCCAGGCACGAGACCAAGCCGGTCTGGTTCACCGAGGACCAGCTGAAGGGCCACGTGGAGCGCGACTACCGGCCGGGGGAGAAGTAGCCAGGGCGGCGCTGGCGCGACATCGAGTACGGCCGGTCCTGCGGCTGCACCGCGCGCCCGAGGTTGGGCGCCGCCTGCATGCGGAAGCGCAGCTCGCCCCCCGCCAGGAGCTCCTCGTGCGTGACGTAGGCGCGGGTCACCGGGCGGCCGTTCAACGTCACCGCGCCCACGTGGCCGTTGCGCTCCGACAGCCCCTGCGCCGTCACGACGAGCGTGCGCCCGTCCGGCAGGGTCAGCTCCGCCCGGTCCACGAAGGGCCGGCCCAGCACGTACTGGTTGGAGCCGGGGGCGACGGGGTAGAAGCCCAGCGCGGTGAACACGAGCCAGGCGGACATCTGGCCGAGGTCGTCGTTGCCCACCAGCCCGTCGGGGGCGGGGCGGTACTGGCTGTCCACGATCTGCTTCAGCCGGTCCTCCGTGCGCCAGGGCAGGCCGGCGTAGGCGTACAGGTAGGCCATGTGGTGGCTGGGCTCGTTGCCGTGCACGTACTGGCCGATCAGCCCCGCCATGTCCTCCACGTGGGCGTAGGCCTTGGCGTCCGTCTTCTGGTCGAAGGTGGCGTCCAGCCTGGCGGCGAGCGCCCGGTCGCCGCCCATGGCCGCGGCGAGCCCGGCCACGTCCTGCGGGACGTACTCGCCGTACTGCCAGGCGTTCCCCTCGGTGAAGCCGGAGCCCTCGCCCGCCTGCGCCGGGTCGAACGGCGCCCGCCACGTCCCGTCCGCCAACCTGGGACGCGCAAAGCCCGTCTTGGCGTCGAACACGTTGCGCCAGCTCGCCGCGCGCCGGTCGAACCGCGCGGCCACGTTCGCCCGGCCCAGCTTGCGCGCCGCCTCCGCGATGGACCAGTCGTCGAAGGCGTACTCCAGCGTCTTGGACACGCCCTCCCCGTCCCCGTCGGCGGGGACGTAGCCGCGGTCGATGTAGGCGCCGAGGTGGCCGTAGGGGCGGTAGTCGGCGCTGGCGACCATGGCGTCGAGCGCCCGGCGCGCGTTGAACCCGCCCACCCCCTTGGCGATGGCGTCGGCGAGGATCGGAACGGCGTGGTAGCCGATCATGCACCAGGTCTCGAGCCCGCCGAACTGCCAGACCGGCAGGACGCCGTAGGGGCTCTCCTCCCATGAGGCGAGGAGCGAGCGCATGAGGTCGGCCGAGCGCCGCTCGGGCTGCACCAGCGTCATCAGGGGCTGCTCGGCGCGGTAGGTGTCCCAAAGGCTGAGCGAGGAGACGAAGCGGAAGCCCTCGGCCCGGTGGACCTCGCCGTCCGGCCCGCGGTAGCCGCCGTCCCCGTCCATGGCCAGGCTGGGGGCCATGAGCGCGTGGTACATGGCGGTGTAGACGTTGCGGGTCATGGCGGGCGACGCCTCGAACCGCGTGCGGCCCAGCTCGCGCCGCCACGCGCCCTCCGCCTGCGCGCGCACGGCGTCGAAGTCGAAGCCCCTCACCTCCGCGTCGAGGTTGGCCATCGCGCCCGCCTCGCTCACGAAGGAGAGCGCCACCTTCACCACCAGCGGGCGGCTCAGCCGGCCGAAGTCGAACACGCCGACCAGCCCCCGACCCTGGATGACCGGGATGTCGCCGGGCCCCGTGCCCGGCCCGGCGAACCCGCGGTACGGCGCCTCCACCGGCTCGCGGTCGTACAGGGCGTGGGCGGCGACCGGCTCGGAGAAGCGCAGCGCGAAGTACGTCCGCCGCCCCGGGGCCCAGCCCCGGGTCTCGCGCGCGCCGGTGACCAGCCCGTCCGGCCGGATGCGCAGCTGCGACCACAGCACCTTGCCCGGGTAGTCGTAGATGACGTGGCGCAGGTCCAGCAGCACGTGCGCGGGCCTGTCGGCGGGGAAGGTGTAGCGGTGCACGCCCGCGCGCTCGGTGGCGGTGAGTTCGGCGCGCACGCCGTAGTCGTCCAGCGTCACGGCGTAGTAGCCGGGGCTCGCCACCTCGCCCGCGTGGCCGAAGCGCGAGCGGTAGCCCGAGCCCGGCTTGTCCGGGTCGCCGGGGTCGGGCTTCACCTCGCCCGCGATGGGCATCAGCGACACGTCGCCGAGGTCGGAGTGGCCCGCGCCCGAGAAGTGCGTGTGGCTGAAGCCCTGGATCGTGCGGTCCTCGTAGCGGTAGCCCGCCGCGTGGGCGTACGACTTGGCGCGGTCGCGGAAGTCGGCGATCAGCGTGTCGGGGCTGAGCTGCACCATGCCGAAGGGCGTGGTCGCGCCCGGGAAGGTGTGGCCATCCGCCCCCGTGCCGATGAAGGGGTCCACCGCCCGGAGCGGGTCCGCCGGCGCGGCGGCCGCGGCGGGGGTCGTCGCGAAGAGCGCCAGGGCCGCCGCCCAGATCCGCCAGCCCATGCGCATGCTCCCCCGTGTCCCCCTTCTCGACCGGCGGGGGCGATCGCGTCTAGACCTCCGCGCGGAGGAGCGACGTGCGCCTCGGCTCCGGAAGCCCACCCATGCTCGAGCCGATGACCGCCACCTCCGCCGACCCGGTCCCGCTGGAGGCGGAGGGCGCGGGCGTGCAGGCGCCCGGGCTGCAGGGCTTCGTGTTCGCGCTGTTCTTCATCTTCGGCGGGATCACGAGCCTGAACGACGTGATCATCCCCAAGCTGAAGGCGCTGTTCACGCTGGGATACGGCGAGGCGATGCTGGTGCAGTCGGCGTTCTTCGCCGCCTACTTCTTCGTGTCCGTTCCGGCGGCGGCGCTGGTGCAGCGGATCGGCTACCTGCCGGGGGCCGCGGCGGGGCTGCTCCTGATGACGGCGGGGTGCGTGCTGTTCGTGCCGGCGTCGAGCTCGGCGGCCTTTCCCATGTTCCTGCTGGCGCTGTTCGTGTTGGCGGCGGGCATCACGGTGGTGCAGGTGGTGACCAACCCCTTGATCTCGCTCCTGGGCCCGCCGCGCACCGCGCACAGCCGGCTGACCTTCGCGCAGTTCTTCAACTCGGTGGGCACCACCGTCTTCCCCTATGTGGGGTCCATCCTGATCCTCGGCTCGCTGGCCAAGGTGGACGGGGCGGCGCTGACGGGGGCGGCGCTCTCCGCCTTCCGCGCGCAGGAGACGACGGTGATCGTGCGCGCCTACCTTGGGCTGGCGGCGGCGCTGGCGGTGGTGGCCGCGGTGGTGTGGAGCCGGCGCGGCAAGCTCCCGGAGATGGCGCTGGAGCGCTCCGACCCCTGGCGCGCCTTCACGCTCCTGAAGCGGCCGCGCTTCGCCTTCGGGGCCGCCGGCGTCTTCCTCTACGTGGGGGCGGAGGTGGCGATCGGGTCCTTGATCGTGAACTACCTCGCCCAGCGCGACGTCATGGGCCTGGGGGCCGAGGCGGCGGGCAAGCTGGTGCCGTTCTACTGGGGCGGGGCCATGGTGGGGCGCTTCATCGGCGCGGGGCTGCTGCGCGTCGCCTCGCCGGGCGGGGTGCTGGCGGCCGCCTGCGCCGCGGCCATGCTGCTGCTGCTCGTCGCCTCGCAGACCAGCGGCCCCGCGTCGGGGTGGGCGCTGCTGGCGGTCGGCCTGTTCAACTCCGTCATGTTCCCCACCGTCTTCACCCTGGCGAGCGAGGGGCTGGGGGCCCGGGCGGCGGAGGGGTCGGGGGTGATCTGCGTGGCCATCGTGGGCGGCGCGGTGATCCCGCCGCTCACCGGCCGGCTGGCCGACCTGGCGGGCCTGCGCGCCTCCCTGGCCCTGCCCGCCGCCTGCTACCTCGCCATCCTGGCCTTCGGGCTGTACGCGCTCCGCCGCGCGTCAACCCTTCCGCGCGGGGGCTGAAGCGCCGATCGGCTCCGGCGGGTGGACCGGGTGCAGCGTCTCCTCCTGCGCGTCCACGTCGATGCGGCGCGAGCGGGTGAAGGGCGCCAGCTCCACGACGGCGCCGGTCTCCAGGCACCGCCGCACGCCCTCGATCACCCGCAGGTCGGCCAGGCCCTCCTCGGCGTCGGGCTCGGGGTCGCGGTCCTCCAGGATGCAGCGCGAGAAGTGACGCAACTCGCCGCCGAACTGGTCGGTGGCCTTGAAGCCGTGCGTCTTCTCCTTCCCGCCCACCTTCACGGTCTGCTCGCCCGGGTCGCCGAAGCCGTAGGCGGGGCTCATGTGGATGGAGCCCTTCGTCCCCGCCACGACGAGGCTGTCCACCGCGTTGGCGGCGTAGGACACGGTGAAGGTGGCGATCCGCCCCTTGGGGAAGCGCAGCGCCACCGCGACGGTGTCGACGTCGAGCTCCAGCCCCGCCTCGGGCGTGCGGCTCGTGTGGGCGGACAGCACCGCCTCCGGCTCCTCGCCGAACAGGTAGCGGGCGGCGTTGATGGGGTAGGGCGCCATGTCGAACAGCGGTCCCGCCAGCTCCCCGTTCCTGGCGCGGTGGTTGGCGGGGTCGAGCGCCTGGGTGAAGCAGGAGGTGAAGGCGACGATCTCGCCCAGCTCGCCCGAGCGGATCCGCCGGATGGCGGCGAGCGTGGAGGGCTCGAAGTGCAGCCGGTAGGCGGTCATGAACTTGGCGGTGGAGGCCTTGGCGGCCGCCTCGATCTCGCGGCCCCGCTCGGACGAGACCTCCAGCGGCTTCTCGCACAAGACGTGGATCCCGGCCTCCAGCGCGGGGACGGCGAACTCGGCGTGGCGCCAGTTGGGCGAGCCCAGGTAGATCGCGTCGATCTCGCCCGAGCCCAGGAGCGCCTCGAACCCGTCGTAGCCCCACGCCTTCACGCCGTAGCGCGCGGCGACCTCCCGCCCCTTCTCCGCGTCGCCCGAGACCACCGCCGCAAGCTCGGAGTTGCCGGTGTGCGCGATGGCCGGGAGCATCGCCTCCTGCGAGATGTCGCCGAGGGCGACGACGGCGTAACGCACCTTGCGGGTCGAGGTCATGGCTGGCTCCAGGAGGCGGGGACCCGCCGTCAACGGCCGCCGCGGCCGCACGATCCCGCGAACCGCCGACCGCCGCACGACGCCGGCGACCGGCCCGGGCACGGAGCCCTGCGCCTCAGATCAGCACCTCGTCCGGCTCGGGGCCGAAGTCGCCCGCGCCCGGGCCGGGATGGGGGAGCGGCGGCGTCGTCCGCACCCTGACGAGCCTGGCGACGCGCGCGCGCATCAGCGCCTCGGTGAACGGCTTGCGGACGTAGTCCTTGGCGCCGAGCATCACCGCGCGGCGCACGTCCTCCGCGGCGAAGCGGCCGGACAGCACGAGCACGGGCGGGGCGGTGGCGAGCTTGCGCAGGCCCTCCAGCACGGCGAAGCCGTCCACCCCGGGCATGTTGAGGTCGAGGATCAGGCCGGCCGGACGCCACATCTGGAGGATGGCGAGCGCGTCAGCCCCGCCGCGCGCGAGCGTGACCCTGTAGCCGTCGGCGGCGAGCTGCTCGCGCAGGAGCTGGCGCACGCCCGCGTCGTCCTCGGCCACCAGGATGTCGAGGGGCTCAGCCGACACGCAGGGCGCCCCAGCCGTCCTGGGCGGCGGCGGCCTGCGCCACCGCCGCGATCAGCACGGGCGGCGTGATCGGCTTGGACACCACGTCGTGGAAGCCGGCCGCCAGGAGCTCGTCGCGCATCTCGCCCGCGTTGGCGGTGAAGGCCAGCACGGGGGTGTCCGTGTTGGGGCCGTCGCCGCCGCGCAGCCGGCCCAGCGCGCCCAGCCCGTCCAGACGCGGCATCTTCATGTCCATCAGGATCACGTCGAACGGCTCGGCGGAGGCCAGCTCCACCGCGTGCGCACCGTCCCGCGCGTCGGTGATCTCCGCCCCCGCGCCCGACAGGAACAGGCGGGCCAGGTCGCGGTTGGCGGCCACGTCGTCCGCCACCAGCACGCGCACGTCGCCCAGCGCCCCCGCCTGCGTCTCCGACAGGACGGCGGGGGCGGGCAGGGTCACGACGAAGCGGCTGCCGCGGCCGGGCGTGCTCTCCAGGCCGAGGGCGCCGCCCATGGCCTCCGCCAGGCCGCGGGAGACGGCGAGGCCCAGCCCCGCCCCGCCGTGCGGCCGCGTGGAGGAGCCGTCGCCCTGGGCGAAGTGCTCGAACAGGCGCGCCTGCGCCTCGGGCGCGACGCCCGGCCCCGTGTCCGCCACCTCCAGCAAGACCCGGTCGCCGTCCAGCCCCGCGCGCAGGGTGACGCTCCCGTGCTCCGTGAACTTCACCGCGTTGTCCAGGAGGTGGTTGAGGATCTGGCGCACCCTGCCGGCGTCCAGCATGAGCGGCGCCTCCAGCCCCGCGTCGATCTCGCCCGCCAGGTGCAGGCCCTTGTCGCGCGCGGGCGCCCCCGCGCCCTCCAGCGCCTCGCGGCAGAGCACCGCCAGCCGCACCGCCGTGGGGCGCACCACCAGCCGGCCCTCCTCCAGGCGCGAGAAGTCCAGGATGTCGTCGACGAGCGCCAGGAGCGTCCGCCCCGCCTGGCCCACCCGCCGCACATGGCTCCGCGCCCCGGGATCGAGGTCGCCGCGCGACGCCAGGAGCTGGGTGAAGCCCAGGATGCTGGTGAGCGGCGTGCGCAGCTCGTGCCCCATGTTGCCGAGGAACTCGCTCTTGGCGCGGGAGGCCGCGTCCGCCGCCTCGCGCGCGTGGCGCAGCGCCTCCAGCGTGCGGTGGCTTTCCGTGACGTCGCGCAGCACGCCGTAGAGCGAGCCCTCGCCGCCCTCCTCCCGGAAGTGGGCGCGGAGCTCCACCCGGCGCCGCTCGCCGTCGGCGAGGCGAAGGTCGTGCTCGACGGAGAAGCCGCGCCGCCCGGCGATGGCCGCCTCCACCAGGCCGCGCAGCTCCTCGCTCACTTCCGGGTCGAACAGCTTGTACGACTCGGCGGCGGACGGCGGCGTGTCGGCCACCGGAAAGCCCATGACGCGGAACATGCCGGGCGACCAGCTGCGCTCGCCGGTGGCGGCCCGCAGGCGCCACCAGCCCATGCGCGCCACGTCCTCCGCCGCCGCCGCCTCCTGCGCCCGCTCCGCCAGGCGCGTCCGGGTGCGCACGTCGCGGGCGAGGAGCCGCACCATCTCCCGCCTGGCGCTCTGCTGGCCCAGCGTGGTGGCGAGCACCGAGACGAGGAACAGGGCGAAGCACAGGGTGAGCCGCACGTCGCCGAACGGGGCCGCGACGGCCAGGAAGGCCAGCGTGGAGCCGGGCGCCGCCATGCCCACCGCCTGGCTCCTCCCGTCCGGGGCCGCCTGCAGCGCGCCCATGATGAGGTTGGCGGTGAGGAACATGGTCGCCTCGACCGCGAGGCCGCGGCCGATCCGCATCCAGACGGCCGCCGCGCACAGGCTGCCGGTGATGACGAGGCGCATCCAGAAGGTGGTGCGCACGATCCGCGCGCGCCGCGCGGCCGTGTGCGGCCCCGCACCGCGGCAGGTGTGGACCAGCACGCCGTAGGCGGCGAACTGCACGGCGCCGAAGCCGAGCAGCATCCAGGGCGAGACGAACACGGCGAGGTAGCCGGTGGCCAGCGCCGTGCTGACCATGCGCAGCGGCCAGATGGCGCACGTCTCCGCCGCGAAGGCGTCGACGCGCAGATCCCTGCCCAGGGCCGCTTCTGCCGGGGTCTCCATGCGGACATCGTGACTCGCCAACCCTTTAGATGCGCTTAACCTTTGCTTGTCCGCCCGGAGAGCGCCGGCGGGAGCCTCTCTTGGCGGGCCGCGCCAAGCGCGACCTTGGCCTCCCTCGGCCGGGGATGTAGGAGAACGGCCCGCTCCACCCTCTCTGCTGACGCTGACGTGAACGACACCTGGAACCACAAGGCCGCCCGCGTCTTCGTGCGGCCGCTCCTCGGCACGGGGGTGACGCCCAACCACGTCACCACCCTGCGCTTCGTCACCGGCGCGGCCGCCTGCGGGCTCCTCCTCGAGCTGACGCCCGCGCGCGTGCTGTGGTCGGGCGTGCTGTGGATCGTGTCCGGCTTCCTCGACCGGATGGACGGCGAACTGGCGCGCATCGGCGACATGCGCAGCCGGGGCGGGCACCTGTACGACTACTACACGGACGTCCTGCTCAACTCCGTCTTCTTCCTGTGCGCGGGCGTGGGGGTGCGGCACGGGATGCTGGGCGCCTGGGGGCCGATCCTGGGCGCGGTCGGCTGCGGGGCGATGCTGCTGTGCTGCTGGTGGTCGGAGGTCTACGAGGGGCTGCGCGGCCCGGGCGTGCGCACCTGGGAAGGCGCCTGGGGCTTCCAGCCCGACGACGCGCTCTACCTCCTGGCGCCGATGACCTGGCTCGGCTGGCTGGCGCCCGCGGTGGTGCTGACGGCGGTGTGCGCGGGCGCCATGGCGCTCGTGATCCTGGCGCGCCTGATCGGGCTGCGGCGGCGGCTGGCGCGCGAGGCGACGGCCTGATCCGCCTCTGTCATCCCGGGCCGCGCAGCGGACCCGGGACCCAGGGGGTCAGGTCGCGCGCGTGGTCCTGGGTCCCGGGTCGGCTCCGCCGCCCGGGATGACAGACGAAGCGATCTCGCACACCGCCTCCACCAGCCGGCGCATGTCCGCCGGGAAGACCTGGCCGATGCAGCCGATGCGGAACGAGGGCTCGGCGGTGAGCTTGCCCGGGTAGATGACGAAGCCGCGGGCGGCCAACGCGTCGTAGAAGCGGGCGAAGTCCAGCTCCGGCCCGTGGCGGAAGGTGGCGATCACCGGAGCCTGCACCTCGCGCCGCAGGTACAGCGGGAAGCCCGCCGCCTCCACGCCGTCGGCCAGCACCCGCAGGTTCTCGCCGTAGCGGCGCAGGCGGGCGGGCGGGCCGCCCTCCTCCGCCAGGAGCCGCAGCGCCTCCACCGTCCCGGCCACCACCTGCACGGGCGGGGTGAAGCGCCACTGCCCGTTCGCCGCGAAGCCCGCCGCCTGGGCGTGGAGGTCGAGCGACATGGACGGCGACACGCCCTGCGCCGCCGCGAGCGCCCCGCGCTCCACCAGGGCGAAGCTGATCCCGGGCGGCCCCTCCAGGCCCTTGTTCGACGACGCCAGCACCGCCGACACGGGGGTGCGCGCGAGGTCCAGCGGCAGGGCGCCGAAGCTCGCCATGGCGTCCAGGACCAGCCGCCGCCCGGCCTCGGCGACCACGGCGGCCACGGCCTCCACCGGGTTCAGGAGGCCGGTGGTGGTCTCCACGTGCACCAGCGCCACGTGCGTCACGGCCGGGTCGGCGGCGAGCGCCTCGCGCACCCGCTCGGGCTCGACGGGCGCATCCTCCGGCCAGTCGAGCGCTACGACCTCGCGGCCGAGGCGGCGGGCGAGGGCGGCCATGCGCCGGCCGTAGGCGCCGTTCACCAGCACCAGGAGCTTGTCCGCAGGCCCGACCAGCGATGCGGCGGCGGCCTCCAGCGCGTAGGTGCCCGCGCCCTGGATCGGCACGGCCTCGTGCGTGCCCGCGCCGTTCGCCACGGCCGCGAGGCCGTCGCGCAGCTCGGCGGTGAGCGCGATGAAGTCGCCGTTGCGCGATCCCCAGTCGCGCCCCATGGCCTCGCGCACCCGCGGGTGCGTCGTCAGCGGGCCTGGGGTGAGCAGCAGCGGCGTCACGAGGCCAGGAACGCCCTGAACCGCTGCGCCACCTCCGCGGGCGTCACCGTGGGCCGGCCGAGCGTGGCCATGGAGCCCGGCGCGATGCGCAGGTGGATCAGCGCCGGCCCGCCCGCCGCCTTGGCCGCCGCCCAGCCTCGCGACAGCCCGTCCACGTCGTCGGCCGAGGCGGCGTAGGCGTAGCCGCACGCCAGCGCCACGGCGGCGAAGTCCACCGACGCCGAGACCGTCGCCTGCCCGCCCGTGGAGTCGTGCACGCCGTTGTCCAGCAGCACGTGCAGCAAGTTCGCAGGAGCGTAGGCCCCCACCGTCGCCATCACGCCCAGCTTCATCAGCGCCGCGCCGTCGCCGTCGAGCACCACCACGGGCTTGTCGGTGTTGAGCGCGACGCCCAGCCCCATGGCCGTGGCCCCGCCCATAGAGCCCACCTGGTAGAGGTGCTGCGGCCGGTCGGCGAGGGTGAACAGCTCGCGCCCGCACTTGCCCGTGGTGGCCACCACCGCGGTGCGCCCGTCCATGAGCTCCAGCACGCGCCGCAGCGCCGCCTCGCGCGAACTCCGCGCCGCGCCCGCCTCGAAGCGGTCGCGCACGCCCGGCGGACGGGGGCCGAGGGGGGCGGCGTCCAGGTCGGAGTCCTCCACGTCGCCCTTCTTCAGCACCCAGGCGACGGGCAGGCCCGCGCCGTCCATGGCCGCCGCGGCGCGGCGGAAGGCGGGGGCGAGGGCGTCGGGCGTGGAGGGCGCGTCCTCCGTCGTCAGCTCCATCAGGTGGAGCAGGTCGTGGGTGATGCGGCCCATCACCTCGTGCTGCGGCTCGTCCTTGAGCCCCGGCTGGCCGCGCCAGGTGGTGACGAACAGGGTGGGGATGCGGAAGGGCGCGTTCAGGCTGGTCAGCGGGTTGACGGCGTTCCCTAAGCCCGAGTTCTGGCACATCACCACCGTGCGCCGCCCCGCCAGCCACGCCCCCGCCGCGATCGCCACCGCCTCGCCCTCCGACGCGGCGCCCACGTAGCGCAGGCGTCGGTCGCTGAGCACGCCGTTGATCAGCGGCGTCAGGAACGAACACGGCACGCCCGTGTAGAAGTCGAAGCCCGCGTCGGATGCGGCGGCGATGAATTGGGCGGCGGTGATCACCGCGGCGTCCTAGCGGGCGAGGGGCCGAAACGCACGCAAACCGGCGTGCGGGTCGTGCGGGTCGTGCGGGTGGAGGAAGAGGCGTGCGGCGGCCATGGTCGCCAGGATAGCCCCGTTCGGGCGGGTGGGGAGGACGACGTGGTTCCTTGGGAGAAGCTGGGCGTGGCGACGGCGCCGGGCGGCGGGGGCGCCGAGCTGCGGCTGATGCGGCGGGGGACGGAGCTGTCCATCGTCGTCGGCGGCGACGAGCTGATGAACAGCCGCCTGGGCGGGTCGGAGGCGGCGCTCGCCGACCTGGCGCTGGAGCGGCTGGGCCCGCGCCCCGCCCCGCACCTGCTGATCGGCGGCCTGGGCATGGGCTTCACCCTGCGCGCCGCCCTCGCCCGCCTCGGCCCGGACGCCCGGGTGACGGTGGTGGAGCTGGTGCCGGAGGTGGTGGCGTGGGCGCGCGGGCCGCTCGCCCCCGTGTTCGCCGGCTGCCTGGACGATCCGCGGGTGTCGCTGGTCGAGGGCGACGTGGGCGAGGCGATCGCGGCGTCGCGGGGCGGCGTCGACGCCATCCTCCTGGACGTGGACAACGGGCCGGAGGCGCTCGTCTCCCCCGCCAACGACCGCCTCTACGCCCCCGCGGGCCTGGACGCCGCCCGCCGCGCCCTGGCGCCCGGCGGCGTGCTGGCGGTGTGGTCCTCCGCCCCCGACGCCCCCTTCGTCGCCCGCCTGCGCCGCGCGGGCTGGGAGGTGGAGGAGGCGAAGGTGCGCGCCCAGGGCGGCCGCGGCTCCCGCCACCTGGTGTGGCTGGCGACGACAGGGTGAGGGGGCCGCCGAGCTGACGTCATCGACGTCCGCTTGGGGTGGAGGCTGTGTGAAAACCCTCTGATCTGCTAAGCTGTAGGTGCTTCGCGGA
>CAXSHO010000010.1:34100-39365 GCA_964237305.1 uncultured Caulobacteraceae bacterium | reverse complement strand
TCGGCGACGTCCGGCACATCGTCGCCTCCCCGGCGCGGGCCATGCCGTCCGTGACGATCGTGCCCATGGCCAGCGAGCCGAGGCGGCCCTGCAGGCGGCCATACTCCGTGCGCATGGCCCGGCCGGCGGCCGCGCCGCGCATCTGCATCCGCTCCAGCCCGGTGAAGCGGCGCTGCGCCTGGGCGGCGCCCTCGCCGGCCCGCACCGTCGCGGTGGCCAGCTCGCCCTGGGCCGCCGCCGCCCGCTCTGCGCCCGCCGCCTGCGCGGCGGCGGCCTGGGCGGCTTCCGCCTGCGCCCGGGCGACGGCCTCGGCGGCGCGCGCGCCGGTGGCCGCCGCGGCCGCCTCGGCCGTGAGCGCGCCCGTGAGGCGCTCCGTGGCGGCGGCGGCCGCGGCCTCAGAGCCGGCCAGGGCGACGGCCGCCGCCGCGGCCCCGCGGTTCGCCCCGGCTGTCTGCGTCGTCGTGCGGCCCAGCCGCTCGGCCATGCGCGAGGCGATCGCGCCCGACCGCCCGGTGACCGCGATGGCGCCCTCCAGCGACTGCAGTCCGCGCGCGGCCGCGCGCGCCGGCGCTGACCAGCCGTCGACCAGGCGCAGGAGGAGGGAGGCGACGAGCTCGCTCATGGGAGGGTCAGGCGATCAGCCGTTGGATGGCCGCGGCGCCCCATCGCTCGACCTGGTCGATGTCCAACCGGTCGATCACGTCGGGCGTCCAGCCGTAGGCGGCGGCGATGGCCTCGCTCAGCTCCCACCACTGCGCGAGGCCCGGCCGTTTGGGTCGACGACCCCCTCGAACCAGTCGCTGATGAAGGCCATGTCGGAGAGGTCGACGCGCGGGAAGACTTCGGGCGGGACCTCGGCCAGGCTGGCGTAGAGGTGGTCCTGGCCGCCCTTGCCTGCGGGCATGGCCTCCAGGTCCGCTCGCCCTGGCCGCCGAAAGGTCAGCGAGGTGTAGGTCACCCCGTCGAGCTCGAAGGGATAGTCCAGCTCGCGCACGAACCCGGGGCGGGGCTTCAACTCCTTGAACGCCATGGCCCTAGAGCCCCAGCGCCTGGCGGCGCGCCGCCAGCTGGTCGACGCCCTGGACGCGGCGGACCACGTTGGGGACGTCGATCTCGTAGATCTCCGACCCGCCGATCTCCAGGCGGTAATAGTGAGGCGCCTGCATCAGCTTCAGCTGCGCGCGGCCGCCGGAGCCGCCGCCCCCGCCCCCGCCGCCGGCCGACCAGTTGCCGGGGTCGACCTCCTTGAACAGGCCCTCCGTGGTGGAGATGATCGCCACCCGGTCCCCGTCCTCGCTCTCCATGGAGCCGCGCAGGGTGAACCGCTTGGCCGTGCCGTTGAGCAGGCCCCAGGCCCCCATCAGCGCCGGAGTGTACTCGGCGAAGGCCATGGTGATCTCCATGGGCTCCTGGCCCATGTCCATCTCCCGCACCCCGTCCATGCCGCCGTCGCGGTGCTTCTCCGTGGAGAGGGTCACCTTGGGCAGCTGCCCGTCCATGAGCCGGCCCGCGTAGCCGACCCCGTCCATGAAGGCCGAGAAGCCCTTGAGGCTCCGCGGCATGATCTCTCACGCCCTCCTTAGGCGGCGGTCTGCAGGGTGGACGTGGCCACCGCTGCGACCAGGTCGGAGTAGTAGGCGCCGTTCCGACGCGCTCGCAGGTGCAGGCCCTGCAGCGGGGCGGGCGGCTCGAAGTCGAAGTCGTAGAAGGCGTTCCCCGCCTGCAGGCTGGCCGGGGTGTTCAGCTCCGGGTCGAGCTGGAAGCGCCCGCCGAGGGTGGCGCCCAGCGCCTTCTGCTCGCGCAGGAAGGCGTTTCCCTCGTCCTGGATGTCGCGGAGCAGCTGGACGCTGAACGGCTGGTCCATGGCGTGGAGGAAGGCGGCGTCGAACGCGTCGTAGAAGACGTCGGCGGTGCGGCGCACCGACAGGAACTTCCACTGCGGATCGGCCGCGCCCACCTGGTTGCCCCACATCCGGAAGCCGCCCTGGTTGATGACCGTGGCCACGTTGCCGGCGTTGAGCAGGCTGGCGTCGCAGGAGGGGTCCGAAAGGCCGAAGCTGACCGCTTGGCTGAGGCCGAGCACGCCGGGGACGGGCTGGTTGGAGGGTGACCACCAGTAGCCGCGCGACTGGTCCGTGCGCGCCATGACCGCCGCCGCGCGCGCCGACAGGGGGACCGCCGCCGCCGGACCAGGTGCGGTCACCCGCCTCCAGGAGGCCCTTGGCCATGGCCGCGGTGCGGCTGTCGTTCGCCATGTCGGTGACCACCACGGCCCGCATCCCGGGCTTGGCCGCGATCGCCTGCAGGGCCGCCACCACGGGGTTCACCAGCGGGACCGCCGGGGCGCCGCCGGTGGTCTGCTGGTGGGTGAAGCCTGGGGCGATCAGGATCTTCGGCTTCACGCCGAGGACGGCCTGGGCGCGGTTGAGCGCATAGGCGCCCTGGCTGGTGGCCGAGGAGCCGACCACCTCCGCCTGCTGAGCGGCCTGCGCCGCGCCGAGGTCGCCGCCCTGCGCTGCGGCCGTGTCCACGCGGACCACCACGACGGGGGTGGTCACCACGTCGAAGATGTCGGCCAGCGCGCCCGGGAGCGTGCCCACGTCCAGCGCGCCGGCGGCGGTGGCCTTCAGCGGGGCGAGCTGGGTTTCGCGCGTCACCAGGACGGGCGTGTCGAGCGGGAACGCGGCGGCGTCGGCGTATTTGGCCGTCCCCACGATCCCGATGATGGAGGAGGAGGAGACGGTGATGGTGCGGGCGCCGTCGCTCAGCTCGGTGAGCTCGACGCCGTGGAGGAAGGTGGTCACGTGGAGGCTCCGGTGGTGAAGGGGGGCGCGGCCACCTGACGGAGCCGGGGGCGCAGCAGGAGGTCGCGCGGGGTGATGCGGTTGACGGTGGTGGTGCGCAGGATCGGGCAGCGCGCGCGGTCGAAGGCGAAGGCGATCAGCTCCGAGCAGAACCAGGCGTCGGGGCACCGCCAGTCGCGGTGCAGGGCCACTGCGGCTGCGCCCGCCCAGTCGTAGGGCTTGCCGACCTCGGCCCGGGCGCAGGCGATCACCATGTCGGGGGCGTCCACCTCGAAGCGCTCCACCCGGCGCACCGGGCTGCGGGCCCGCACCGCCACGCCGCCAGAGGGGCGGGCGCCGAGGAGGGAGCCGTCGGGCAGCACGAAGTCCACGTGCGGCGCCCAGCTCCAGGTGACGAGCTTGACTAGATTGCCGACCGGCGTGCCGGCGTCGCTGAACTCCAGGAGGATCATGCGGCGGGCCACGTGATGTCGGCCAGGGCGGCCGCGTCGGGGGCGAGCACCACGGCGCGCTTCAGCGCCGGCAGGACGGAGACGACGTAGCCGCTATTGCGGGAGAAGGCGGCGATGAGGCAGCCGACCACCTGCTGGGCGGTGGGCAGGACGGTGAGGTTCTCCTCCACCCGAATGGGGAAGGGGGAGGTCGATCCGCCGATGATCGCGGCCAGGGCCACGGGCATCACGGCCTTCCAGTTGCCCTGGTCGTCGTGCTCGGCCGTGGCGCGCATCTGCAGGTGCTTGACGCCCGCGGGTCCGGCCGCCTCGCCAGCGTCGTCGACCGTCGGCGCGTCGCCGAAGTCGAAGGGGAACGACGCTTGGCCGGCGGCGTCGATCGCGGCAGCGAGCTGCGCCAGGCGCACGGCCTTCTGCGCGTCGAGCGTGGGCGCGGCGGCGTCCACCTCCGCCTGGGGCACGCCCTCCAGGCGACCGTTCACCAAACGGAAGAGCTCGCTGTAGACGACCCCGGGCGTTGGCGCCCACGGCCCGGGCGGCGGCTGCAGCGGCGGCAGGGGGGCGTCGTCGGGCTCCGGGACGAGAAGATCGCTCACGCCGTCACCCCGCCAAGAACTTGAAGGCGCCGGCCGTGATCATCGGCGTCGGCGTGTTGGTGGTGGTGCCGCGAATGCGCAGGCCGGCGAGGCCGCCGTCGTGCGCGACCACGTTGGAGTAGAGGACGATGCTCCTGGACGGCGAGGACAGCGTCGGCGTGGGCCCGCCCGACGCCAGGCCGCGGGCTCCGGCCACGTTGGCGAACTCGATCGCTCCCTCGTTGCCCTCGCCGTTGGTGAAGCCCGCGGTGGAGTAGGCGCCCGACGCGTCCTTCCACGTCACCTCGACCTGGCCGTTGGAGCCGGAGGGGCCGCCGGTGGCGACGGCGCCGGTCCACTCCAGCCGCACGCGGTCGTAGAGGCCGGTGGGAACCGTGAAATCCACGGCGGAGACGGCGCTTGTGACCGTCTGCGTCTGCACCAGCACCAGGCCCGAGCCGCCCTGGCTGGGCGAGAGGCTGCGCACGATCCACGACACGCCGCCGTCGAAGTAGGCCTCGATCCACCAGCCCCGGGGGATCGCCAGCGGCGTGGCGACGAGGCCCGACGCCTGGTTGTAGACCTGCGACCCCGCCGCCGTGGCGAGGGTCACGCCGCTGACCGCAGCCTGGAGCGAGACCGTGTCGCCGGAGATGAGCCCCGCGGAGGGGAGCGTGTAGGCCCCGGCGGCCAGCGCCACGACGGGGGCGCCGCAGTCGTCGGCGGTGAGCGCCCGGGCGGCGTTCAGCCCGCGCTGGGCGGAGAAGCGCCGGCCGACGCTCTTGACCCATCCGGCGGGAGTCAGCCGCTGGTCGGCCGCCGTGCGCTCGGGCGTCATCGCCGCGGTGGGAGCGCCGCGGAAGTTGGGCGTGTGGAGGTTGCCCTCCGAAGCCATCTGCCAGGCGCCCGCGCCGTCGCTGACGAACACCGCCTTGCCGAAGGGGCCGAGCGTGTAGGAGGCCTGGACGACGCCATCGATGTAGAGGACGTCGCCGCCCTGGCGCAGCGCGCCTGTGGCCACCGACACGATGCTGGCCAGGGCGCAGGCCACGCCTTCGGGGACGGCGGCGGCGGGGGGCAAGGTGAGGGCGATGCCCGACCCGTTGATCAGGTTGAGCCGGCCGCACGCGGACGCCGGCAGCACCGTCGCGTTGGAGAAGACGGAGACGCCGGCGAAGGCGCCGCCCGTGCAGACGTCGGCCATCCGGGCGGCGCGGCCGTCTCGGGTGAAGGGCGGCGGCGCCGGCAGGCCGAGGGCGCCGGTCATGGTGTCGCCGGAACGGCTGATCTTGCCGGCGACGGTGGTCGCCAGCGCCGAGGCGACGCTCTCGTCGTTCTGCAGCTGGGCGGCGATCTCGCCCAGGGTGTCCAGGATGGCGGGCGCGGCGCCGATCAGGGCGGCGATCGCGGCGGTGACGAAGGCGGTGGTGGCGA
>CAXSHO010000010.1:29694-34090 GCA_964237305.1 uncultured Caulobacteraceae bacterium | reverse complement strand
CGACGCCCACTCCTCTGGCACGGCAGCGGCCATCGTCTCCGCGATTCGCTGGTAGCCGCTCAACCTCCGCCCGGTCTGATAGCGTCCGTGCCCATGCGGAACGCGGCGGTGGCGAGCTGGGTGGTGTTCGTCCCCGGGCCGGCGGTGGGGGCCTTGGGCGTGCCGATGAAGGTCGGGCTGAGGAGCGGGGCGAGCACGGCGGCGAGGCTGTCGGCGTAGGCCTTGGCCGTCGCCTGGGCCGCCGCCTGGGCCGCGGCTGCCGCCCCCAGGCGATCATAGCCCGCCGCGGGCTGGTGAAAGTCCACCCGCCATCCCCCGCCCAGGAACTGCGCCATGAAGACGTCGCCCGGCGCGCCGGCGATGTCGCCCCCCCCGGGCAGCAGGAGGCCGGGGCCGTTGACCAGCACCGCCGCCCCGGTGAGGCGGCACACGTAGAGCGGCGCGTTCAGGTCGGCCGAGGCCCCGAAGGAGCTGATGGCGGCCGACCCGGTGATCCGCACCAGGTGCGTGGCGGCCGAGCCCAGGTCGCAGGTGTCGGCGGAGGCCTTGGTCGACTCTGCGCCGAAGCCGCCGGCCTTCTGCACCCAGCCGGAGCTGGTGAGCAGCCATGAGCGGTTCGTGTCGGCGGCGTTGCACTGCGAGCCGAAGGGGGTGCTGACGAAGAGCCAGCCGTCCGCCGCGCCCCGCCAGATGGCGACCTGGGCGTCGTGGCCCGCCCAGACGCCCGTGCAGGCGGCGGGCAGGAGGTATTGGTCCTCCTGCCCGGGCTGAGCCGGCGGCGTGGGGGTGGTCGCGCTGACCACCGCGAAGAACTGCCGGTGCTGCAGGACGAACGCCTGGGTGACGAGCGCGGCGTCGTTGAGCGCCACCACCACGGAGGCGGCCGGGCTGACGGCGAATACGGCGTCCACCGTGAGCGAGGTGACCACGCCGTCGGCGGGGGTGGATTTGTAGAGGTTGGCGGGCCCGACAGCGGCGAGCTCGCCCGTCTGGAGGTAGACGGCCACCTCCAGGATCTGGAAGCCGCCCAGCGCCTCGGGGACTGTGGCGGTGGCGATCAGCTGGTTCGCGTTGACGGGATCGCGCACCACCTGGCTGACGGGGATGCGAGTGAGCTCGTGACGGAGCGCCGTCTCCGCACCCGTGGGGACGTAGGCCACCCCGTTCGCGTCGCCGAAGGCGAGGTGGGAGATGGCCACGGGGTGCGCGGCTTCGCTGGCGGCGAAGGCGGCGGCGCCTGCGGGCGTGACGAGGAAGCCGGGGCTGGTCATGCGGCCGCCGGAAGCCTGACCCGCACCCGCGCCCGGCCGGCGCAGCCGACGTGGAGCGCGCAGGCGGGTCGCAGGGTGAGCTCCAGGCCGGTGAGGTAGGAGCGCAGGTTCTTCGCCGTCTCGATCAGCGCGGCGATCGCGCGCAGCTCGACGAGCTCCGCGCCGGAGGCGACGTCCACGCGGACGCGGAAGGTGAAGGGGTCGCCCTGCCGGGGCTGGCCGAGGGGCCCGCCGGGCTGCGGCCCATCGCCGGAGCTCGCCAGCGCCGGCGGCGACTCCCACCACTCCACCACCTCCGTGGGATGGTCCACGGCGGCCAGAGCCTGCACCAGCGCGCCGCGCGTGCCCTTTCGACGGTGGACCGCGAGGCTGGCGGCGACCACCTGTCGCTTGCGCGCCTCCGGCCAGGTCGAGTCCCACACCTCCACCGCAAACGCCCACGCGAGCCAGGGCAGGAGCGGCAGGGGGCAGGTCGCCGGGTTCCACAGCCGGTCCACGGGCGTGTCGATCGCCAGGAGCCGCGCGGCGAAGGCCTGCTCCAGCGCGCGGCCGGCGTCGGTGGCGTTGGGCGGAAGGAGGCTCGGGATGGACGCCGACCCATGGTCCTGCAGCTGGACGGGGCCGCCGATGAAGGTGGGGAGGTCAGACACCGCCGCCCCCGATCTGCGTGGTGAGGGTGAGCGTGCGCAGGTAGGCGGCCGCGCCCTGGACGGCGGGGATGTCCGCGGCGGGCGCGAGGAGGTCGACGTTGTCCACGCCCGGCTGCATCAGGGCGGCGACCAGGCCCTTCACCGCGACGCCCCGGCCGAGCGCGCGGCGGGCGCCGGCGTAGGCGCGGACGGCGGCCGTGGCGGCGGCGGCCACCGTGGCGCTGTCCAGGCCGCTGGCGAGGTGGAGGAGCGCGGTGACGTCGTAGGGCGTCACGGTGGCGGAGACGACGACGACGTGGTCGGTGAGCGGCCGGACGTCGTCGGCCGAAAGCGCCGCCTGCACCACGGCGAGGAGGTCGGGGGGCGCCGCGCCGCTGACGGCGGTGGTGAGGACGGCCACCCGCACCTCACCCGGGGACGGGCTGGTCACCTGGACGTCGGCGACGCGCGGGTCGGCGTCGATGGCGTGGCGGCGGTAGGCCGCGGCGGGCCCGGCCACGGACGTCCCGTTGAAGCTGTCGGCCGCCCGGGCGCGCAGGCTTGCGTCGAGCTCGCCGGGGAAGCGGCGGACTCCGAGGTTGGCGGCCGCGTTGTCCAGGTCGGCCCCCGTGGCCGTGGCGAGCATCACCGCGCGCACCTTGGCGTTCAGGTCGGCCCGCCAGGTGAGCTCGCGGTAGGCGGTGGCCTCCACCTGGCGCACCGTGGGCCCGACCTCCAGCGCGAGGGCCGGGCCGAGGTCGGGGTCGCGGGCGACGACGTCGGCCAGGAGCGCGGCGCGGATGTCCTCGTAGGCGAGCGTCGCCACCGCGTCGGGCGGCGGCAGGGCGGACAGGTCGCCGAGGCCGCTCACGACAGCGCGCCCGCAAGCGTGATGCGCCGGCCGTCGAGGTCGAAGATGAGGTCGAGATCGAAGACGCCGGCCACCGCCGTCAGCACCCGCACCGTGCGCAGCTTCAGGAAGGGCAGCCAGGTCAGGAGCGCCTCCGCCGAGGCCGCCACGATGTCGGCCGTCAGTCCGGGCGTCATGGGGGCGTCCTGCAGCGCGAACAGCCGGGAGCCGTAGCTCCGGCGCATGACGCAGGCGCCCAGGGGCGTGGTGAGGACGTCGCGCACCGCCGCCCGCAGCCAGGCGTCGCCCTCGACGGGCAGGCCGGTGACCGGATCGGCGTCGACGTAGTCGGTGAGGGCGGGCAGCAGGCTCAAACCAGCACCCCGTCCGCCGCCTGGTTGTTGAGGTCGCCGCCGGTGTCCTGGCTGCCCTTGTAGACCACGCCCCGCGACCCGCCGTTCAGCTTGGTGCGGCCCACGGTCTCCACACCGTCGGCGGTGATCACGAGCTTCACGTCGCCGATCGACAGGACGATCTGGTCCTGCAGCATGACGAGGCTCGCCGCGCCGATCGTCACGGCGAAGCGCCCGGCGGCCGGAAGCGTGACCTCGCGGGCGTGGGTGGCGAGGTTGTAGGTGTCGGCCGCGCCGTCCTCCCCGTGGCCGAGGACGACGAGGTCGGGATCAGTGCTGGGCGGCGGGTGCGCGTCGCAGGGCAGGCCGCGGTGAACAGCGCCCGCTTCGATCTCGCCGGACAGGCTGCTCACCTCGACCTGCTCACCCACGGTGGGCGCCGCCCAGCTCTTCCACCGGGTGCCGGCGTGCACCTGGCGCACGGGGAGGAAGTCGGTCTCCCAGTCGTCGTCGAGCCGCACGCGCGCGGTGTTGCCCGCGACGGCGGTGATCACGCCCCGGCGCACGAGGGTGGAGATCCTGCGGTGCGCCTCGGCCAGCTCGTAGGCGGGATCTTCGCTCACAGGGGCGGCCCCGCCACCTGGACGTAGTCGTCGCGGTGGTCGCGCCCGACGTTCGGGGCCACGCCGACGAACACCCGCTCCAGCGCGGCTCCGTCCTCCTCCGGTTCGCAGAGGCGCACGGGCTGGCGCAGGTCCACCGCCCACATGGCCAGCCCGTCGGCGAGGCCGGCGGCGGAGTAGAGGTTCTGCGCCGTCGCGCTGCGCGCGGGCTTGCAGATGTCGCGCAGGCCCCAGCTGGAGCGAAGCGACAGGAGCACGATCGTCTCCACGGCCGCCAGCGCCGAGCCGTCCCGGTCGCCGAGCGTCGCGCCGTCCTTGGTGCAGACGTAGATGCCGATGGTCAGGACGTAGTCGACGTAACCCTCGCCGGAGCCCTCCGGCTCGCCCATCGCTAGGATGGCCACGCGCACCGCCGGCGCAGCCACGCCGAACTTCCGCAGCTCGTCGTCGGAGAAGCGGCCGTGGTGGCCGGCGACGTCGAAGGCGGGCAGCGCCTCCTTGATCCGCGCGCCGACGGCGTCGCGCACCCGGACGAGCTGGGAGGCGGCGCTCATGCGAGCACCCGGGCGAGCCACTCATCCAGCTCGACGCCGATCTCCGCCACGTCGGCGTCCGACAGCCCCAGGTATCGGCGCTCCGGGATCTTGGCGCCCCGGCCCGCGACGCCGCC
>CAXSHO010000010.1:15901-29646 GCA_964237305.1 uncultured Caulobacteraceae bacterium | reverse complement strand
TTGTGGATGGCGGCGTAGACCACGTTGGAGCCGACCGTCACCTCGTCGCCGGCGACCGACCACGCGATGCTGTCGCGCAGGTGGCCCTCGGCGACCAGGAGCGACTGGCCGCGGTGGCGGGAGCGGGCGTAGGCGGCCGACCAGGCGGGCCAGGCCGATCCGTCCGGCGCGGTGCGGGTCTCGAAGCGCCGACGCGTCTGCGCCTCCACCAGGCCGCCGGCCATGGCGCCGAGCTCCGTCAGGCGCCCGGGGGCCGCCGCGCGCTCCAGAACGGCCCGGGCCGCGTCGAGGCCCGCGACCTCGATCTCGAAGAACACGCCCGCCATCAGAGCCCCCGCAGCGAGCCGCGGGAGAACAGCTTGCTGACGCCGGACAGCCCCACGACGGGCGACCCGGGCGCGATCACGGGTCGGCCCGTGTCGGCGGGTCCGCGCGCCGGCAGGCCCAGGTTCATGTGCCCCTCGGCGATGGCGCGCAGGTCGGCCAGGGCGCGCGCCTCGCGGCGGCGGTATTCATCGGTCATGCCGTCGGCCGAGGTCGCCATCCGGCTGAGCGCCAGGTCCACCGCCACGTCGCGCAGGACCACCGGGATCTGCGGCAGCGGTAGGGCGAAGCGGGCGGACAGGCGGGCGTCGATCACGCCTGCGGCGTAGGTGAGCGCGCCCGCGACGGTGCTCGCACCGGTCGGGTCTTCCGCCCGGCCGGAGGACAGGCGCGTGACGGCGATCTCGCCGTAGGCCTGCACGAGATCGTCGCGGGTCGCGTAGGTCATCAGTCGGGCGCGCCCGCAGCGCGCGCGATGACGAGCAGCAGGCCATAGCCGACGGCCGCGCAGGCGAGCGCCGTGAGCGCGACGCCGCCGACGCAGGCGAGGAACAGCTCCATCACGCCGCCGCCTTGCCGCGGCCCTTGCGGGCGGGCGCGGGAGCGGCTTCGGCTCCGCCCACGTCGTCAGCCTCCCCTTCGGAGCCGGCGGCCGCCTCCACCTCCTCGGAGCCGCCCGCGAGCGCGACGTCCTCAGCGACGGCCTCGGCCAGCTCGGAGGCGGGCTCGATCTCGCCGGGGTCGGTGGCCTCGCCGATGTCCGGCGTGGTCGTCACATCCGGAGCGCGGGCGGTGAAGGACGCGTCGACGCCCTCCCGCGCGAACTCCTCCGAGGGGGCGAAGCCGGGTTCGGAGCCGACGAGCTCGCCGCCGTCGGCCTCGGGCGCGTAGGCGGCGGGGGCGATCACCTCTCCCGTGCCCGCGTCGACGGTCGGGATCTGCACGCCCACACCCACTTCCACGCCGGACGTCCGCTCCAGCGTGCCGGTCACCGCCGCCTCGGACGAGCCGAGCATCACGCCCGTCTCGGCCGGCGCGAGGGTGTCCAGCCCGGGGGCGGGCTCCGCCACCACGGTCGAGGAAGGCTGGATCGGCGCGGCGCCGTCCGGCCCGGCGGGGGCGTCGGCCACCGCCGCCGCGACCGCCGGCTCGATAGGAGAGGCGGGGGCGAGAAGGCCGGCCTGGTCGATGGGGGCGACGCGCTCGATCACGCCAACCGCCTCCAGCTCGATCAGCTCCAGCTCGTCGAGCTCGGGCGTGAACAGCTCCACCAGGATGGCGGCGTCCTTCTGCAGGCTGTCGAGCTGCGCGTCGGTGAGCGTCTCGACGAGGACGACGGCGACCACCTGCGTGGTGTGGAAGCGGAAGCCGCCGCGGTTGTAGGGCGCCCGCGACGACTGCAGGCGGACGTGGGAATGATGGTGGTGGGACAAGGGCCGGTCCTCCTCAGGCGAGCCAGGGCGCTTCGAGGACGTCGGCGTCCTTGAAGTAGATGTTGTTGCCGCCGCCGGGCAGGAGCTCCGCGCCGAACAGCTGCTTGGCCGCCGCGCGCAGGGCGGGGGGGACCACGACGAGGTTCGGGCGGATGTTGATCCTGCCGCCGGTGTCGCCGACCTGGCTGGTCATGGCCTGGCGCAGGGCGGCGTAGTTGGCGGCGTTCAGCTCCGCGGTGGAGGCGAAGGCCATCTGCGGGAAGCCGAAGCCCGCGTTGGCGCGAAGGTCGACGCCGAAGCGGTAGTCCTTGCGCATGAACACGGCTTCGTCGGTGGGCTCCGTCATGGAGACGAAGTTGGGCTTCTGCCGCTCCTGGTAGATCAGCGGCTTCAGCGGCCGCGTGGTGTCCATCAGGTACCAGGCCGGCCCGGCGCCCACCTGCACGTTGGAGTAGGTCGCGCCCGTCTCGCCGATGGGGTGGTCGGTGTCGAAGAAGTACTGGCCGTCCCAGCAGCGGGTGCTGAAGCCGGCCGCCAGGAGCGCGAACACCAGCTCGTCGGGGAACTCGGCGGCCGCCTGGCCGAGCCCCATCATCATCGGCTTGTAGACGCCGAGCTCGTCGTCGCTGATGTCGTCCTTGCCGACGGAGACGGTGTCCTCGAACGAGCGGTTCTGGATGACGTAGCTGCCCTCGGTGATCGACTTGACCACGCGGTCGCCGATCCACTCCCGCAGGCGGGGGAAGTCCTTCAGCCAGCCGTAGGTGTTGTTCTTGGAGGAGGACGGAACGAGGGTGGCGATCTTCGCCCACTGAGGCTCGAACCTCTTCATCCCTTCGTTGAAGTCGAGCCGGAAGGTGGTCCTGAGCGCGTCGAGCGCGGCGGCGTTCACAAGCATGGGGGGGGGGTCCTTAGGCCGCCGGCGTCACGCGGACCCAGACGCCCGCGGACTCGACGTCCACGATCGTCCCGGCCTTCGGGCGCACGTTGGTGTTTGAGGTGAGGGCGACGGTCTCGTCGTCGACGACGAAGGCGGGCTGCCCCACCGCGCTGAGCGTGATGGCGTCGGCCGCGGAGCTGTTGCGGAAGAGGAAGGTCCCGCGGCGCGTCTGGGCGCGGACCTCGCCGTCGGCTTGGCCGCCGACGAACCCCTTCTCGGCGACCCCGACGACCATGCAGGCGGCGGCCGCGCCGGCGGTGGCCTGGGCGACGGCCCTTTTCAGGAGCCCCGCCTGCAGCATGACGAGGCCGCCCTGGAAGCCGACCGCACCTGCGGCGACGGGGTAGCTGGCCTGCTTGTTGTCGCGCTCCTGGAGGAGCTTGCCTTGCGTCAGCGCCACGGCTCAGCCCTCCTTCTTGGCGGCGGCGAACTCGACCGGATCGCGCCCGGTGGCGCGGCACACGGCGAGCTCGACGTCGGTGAGCGCGGGCCCGTCGGCGGCGGGGGCCGGCTTGGCCCCGGTGCGGGTCTGCTCGCCGGTGAGGACGGGGAGCGTCTTCTCCAGCTCCACGAAGCGCTCCAGGCCGCCTTCGGCCTGGCACATGGCCAGGAAGCCGGCCCTCGACGCTGGCGTGACCTTGCCTGCGCCCTGCGCGCGGTTGAGCGCCGTCTCGATGGCGGCGGTGCGGTCGGCCTCGTCGCGGACCTTCAGGGCCCCCTCGGCCGCCAACGCCCGGGTGTTCAGCGCCATGAGCTCCGACCGCGGCGCGTAGACGGCGAGGTCGGGCCCGGCGCGGTTGGCGGCGGTGGCGGTGCGCGCGGCGGCGAGGACCGCCGCCTCGTCGGCTGTGGCGGGTAGGCCCATCGCCTCCCGCACCTGGTCGATGAAGGCCACGTCGTTCTCCTGGTGGTGAGGGGGGTCGCCGGCGCGATTGAGGGCGCGGAGCTGAAGGTTCGGCGCGTTGGTCAGGCCCGCGCCCACCAGCTTGGTGATGCGGTGGGGGGCGGCGCGCTCGTAGTTGAAGACGGGGGAGACGAACCGATACTCGCGGTCGCGCACCTGGTTCTGCGCCCGGGGCGTCCACTCGACGCGGCCCCAGATGGCGCCCTCGCGCACGTCCAGCTCGCCGATCCACCCCGCGGCGGGGGCCTCCTCGCCCACCTCGCCGCGCTTCTGCGTGGCGTGCTCCCAGTCGAGCGGCAGGGGTCGGTTGGCGGCGCGGGTGGCCGAGACGACGGCGTCGGGGTCCGGGTTCGCCCAGCCCCGGCCGTCGTGGCCGGTCACCACGGCGCCGGCCGGGATCAGCTCGATCCACTCCGGCGCGCCGCCCTCGGCGTTGAGGGCGCGCGGCGGGAGAGCGGCTTGGAGAGTTGCGGTCGCCCCGGACATGAGGCGAAGATCGGGGATGTCGCGGGGCCGTAGCACCCTGACAGCTGTCACGGGCAGCGTCGGCGGCGGGGTGCGCGGGCCGCGGGCCGGCGTGGCCCGGTGAAGACGGCGGCGCGACGGGGACGTGGCCCCGCGGAAGACGCCCCCCCCCCGGCGGCAGGGGCGGCCGTAAGAGGCCCTAAGAGGCCCTAAGAGCCGCGTCGCAGGGGCGCCCGGCTACACCCGCCCCGGCGGGAGCACCGCGCGGGCTGGCGGGGCGGCCCCGCAGCGTGCATATTCCCCGTCGCGGGCGAGTCATTCACGCCAAGCCGGTCTTGTGCCGAGGGGGTGTTGCGACCCCCCGCCCGCGTCTCACCTGCGCAGCACCCGCACGCCCCGGCGCGCCTTGATGGGGTGAAGCGTCGAGACGAGCAGCTCCCGCCTCGTGCGGTCCGTCTTGACGACGAGCTCCCACCATCCGTCGGCGAGCTCGGCGACGATCACCACTGCGCCGCCCGCCGCCCGCCGCTCGCCCTCGTCGAGCAGCTGCTGCACGCGGCCGAAGTCGGACGCTCTCAATCCCCGGGAGCCCGTCCCGTGCTTGACGAGCTTCGCGGCCATCTCGGCCGAGCCGACCTTCACCACGTCGTCGGCCGCGCCGAGCTCCGCCTTCAGCCCCGGGGGAGCGACCGCCACCGGCGCGAGCGTGCGGTCCGGCAGGAGGGGCAGCACCTCCGCGACCTGCGACCGCCAGAGCGAGGCGATCGCCGCCCTGGCCACCTCAGGCCCCGCCGTCTCCAGCTTGTCGGTCAGGCTGCGCATCAGCGTCTGCGAGCGGGCCTTGCCCGGGTTGGACGCCCAGCCCGGGTCGATCCCCTTGGGCACGGTGACCCGCTCGCGCGAGCCGTCGTCGCGGGTGCGGGTGAAGGTGCGCACGGCGAGCTCGCCGTCGCCGAGGTCGGACGGGCCACCCAGCCGGTCCGCCTCCGAGCGGGTGACCTGGCGCAGCCAGCATTTGCAGCCCCAGCCGTTCGGCGGATACCAGCTGTTCCAGATCGGATCGTCGACGGGCGCCACCATGCCCTCGCGCGCCTCGTGCTCCGGCCGGTGGTGGATGGACGGCCCGAGTCCGTAGACGAAGTAGGGCAGCACCGCCTTGGTGCGCTGCGCCCGCTCCCACTGGCCGGCCGCCCGGGCCGTCCGCAGGTTGGCGTCGTAGATGGTCCGGAGCCGCCGGGGCGAGCCGAGCTGGCGGGGGGCGAGCTCGCCCGTGGCCGGGTCGGCCATCTCCTTCACGCCCCACCAGCCGAGCCGCTGCAGCTCGGGCTTCAGCTCTGCGGCCCACGCCCGGTAAGGCCGGCCGTCGTCGATGGCGCGCTGCAGGCTGTCGCGGATCGCGCCCAGCACGTCCAGCTGCACGGCCTTGGCCACGGTGAAGGCGTGTGCGTGCTCCTCGCCCCACACCTCCGTCCAGCGGAAGGCGGGGCGGAGGTTCTTGTCGCGGAAGTAGTCCGACGCGCCGGCCGGCGGGCGCGGGTCGAAGGTGTAGCCGCGCTCCTCCGCCCCTACCGCCACATCCCCCTCCGCGCTCGCCGCGCCCGGAGCTCGTCGTCGGCGTAGGCGCCGCCCGACCACCGGGGCCAGTCGACCGCCAGCCCCTCCCGCACCAGCTGGCCGCCGACGTCGGCCGACCGCGGCGAGCTGCAACGCGCCACCAGGCGGCCGTAACGATCGCGGCCGTCGCCGGCCGGCGTGCAGCGGGTCGGGCCGACCGCCAGCTCGGCCAGGCGATGGCGCGCACGCTCCGCGGCCCAGGCCGGCGGCGGATCTGCGTAGGTGGCCTGGTGCGACGGGCCGTGCATCTCCGGCGCGTCGATCCCGAACACCCGCACCCGCTCCGCCCCGCACTGGAGCGTGTCGCCGTCGATCACGCGCGGGGCGGTGCAGCTGACGGCGGCGACAAGAAGAGCGATCATAGGCGGGCCTCCCGGGCGGCTCTGAGCGCCTTCTCCACGTCGCCGTGCTGCTCGTCGAGCCGTTCCTCCGCGTCGAGGGGGAGGAGGTAGTCGCGGCCGCTGAGCCGCATCAGCGCATCCCAGCGCAGCTTGCTCGTCACGAGCGCGCGGGCGGAGCGCATCTGCGGGGTGACGTCGCTGTCCCGCGCCGCGAGCGCACGCCGCTCGAGACCGCGTTGTCGCTCCCGCCGTTCATGCCGTTCCTGCGCGGCCTGCAGCTGAGGCGAGACATGCGCCATCAGCGGAGCCGCGACATCACGATCAGCTCGCCGGCCGGCTTCTGCCCGCCGGAGATCCCGTAGTGCGTCGCCGCGTCCTGGATATAGAACTGCGCGAACATCTCGCGCATCTCCGGCCGGTCGTTGATCGACATGATGAACCGACCCTGTAACGACTCTAGGGCGCCTCTCAGATGTTCGTAGTCACCGGCCGTGAAGAGCTCGGGGCCGTAGTAGTGCTCTGATCCCAGGTATGGCGGGTCCAGGTAGAACAGCGTTCCGGGCGCGTCGTAGCGCGGGATGAACTCGGCGAAGGGCAGGCGCTCGATCGTCACCCCCGCCAGGCGCTCGTGGAGGTCGGCGAGCATGGGCGCCAGGCGGGTGACGTCGAACGGGCCGGGTGTGCGCCGGTCCACACCGAACGCTTGGCCCACGACCTTCCCGCCGAACGCCGTGCGCTGAAGGTAGAGGAAGCGGGCCGCACGCTGCATGTCGGTGAGCGTGTCGGCGTCCACCGCGGAGAGCCGCTCAAACTCGGCGCGCGTGGTGATCTGGAAGCGGAGCAGCTCCAGGAACGCCACGTAGTGAACTTGCAGGATGCGGAAGAAGTTGGAGACTTCTCGGGCGTAGTCGTTGATCACCTCGACCCGGGGACGGGTGTGACGGCGGAAGAACACGCCGCCCATTCCGACGAAGCCTTCGGCGTAGGTGTGGTGAGGGACGGCCTCGATCAGGGCGGTGAGGCGCTTGGCGAGGTTTCGCTTGCCGCCGACGTAAGGCGCGGCGGGGCGCACGGGCCGGACGGGTGTCGCGGCGGGGATGGACTCCATGGTCACTGGACTGCTCGACTGCCGCCGCCGGTCTGGCCGGCGGGCGGAACGGAAGGGGGTGTGCACCCCCCGGATGTGCGGGGTGCAACCCGCGGCTCGGGGTGTGCCAACACCCCGGCCTCCGCCCTTCAGCGGAGGAGCTTGCGGCCTCATGGGCCGGTGACGCGGTCCGCCGCGTCTCCCAGGCCCCGGGCCTTGAACAGCTGCAGCGCCAGGCTGCGCGCCAGGGGCGAGACATTCATCCCGCCCGAGGCCGCGGCGAGCTCGCGCCGGAACTCGTCAAAGGAGGCGCAGCGCTCGGCCAGGCGCTCGATCGGCTCCAGGAGCGGGTCCATCACCTCCTCCCAGCCCTCGTTCAGCGGGTCGGCCAAGGCGTCCACCGCGTCGGTGTCGGCCGCCCCGCCGGTCGCGCCCGCGCGGTTCAACGCCGTCGCCGGCACGCGCGGGGCGACGTCGCCCCCGCCCTTCGACGCATTCAGCACCTCTTCGTCGGCCGCCGGCTCGTCGAGGTCGAACTTCTCCCGCACCTGGCGCGCGGAGATCCGCAGGCCCCTGTCGACCAGCGGCCCGATCGCCGCCGAGAACGCCTGCAGGTCCTCCGCCTCGGGCGAGGCGAGGAGGAAGCCCGGCACGCGGGCGCCTGGGCCGTAGTTGAACTGGACGTAGGGCGTGAAGACGTCGCGGCGCACGGTGCGCGCCAGCTGCTTGGCGTCGCTCTCCATCAGGTCGCCGCGCACGCCGTCCAGGACCTTGGCCTGGGCGAAGCCGCCGCCCTTCTGCATGTCCGTCGTGCCGGTCTGGCCCAGCACCGCCTTGGACACCTGGCGATCCATGAACTCGGCGAAGGCCTGGTAGATCTGGGCGCCCGACTGGGCCCCGCCCGCCATCGCGTTCACGAACTCGATGTTCATCGCCTGCGGGATCACGGCCGCGCAGTCCGTGCCGATCATGGCCACGGCCTGGTAGAGGACGTCGATGTCCGCCTGGGTGGCGGCGGCGTCGTATTTGCCGACGCGCAGCGGCTGGCCGAAGGTCTCGGCGAACGCGGCCCAGTCCTTCACCGCGTAGAACTTGAACAGGAACGCCCACGCGGCCAGGCGCGCCAGGCCGCCCCGCACCGGCAGGCCCATCTTCAGCTGCGGGGTGTGCAGGACGAAGCGGTTCGGCGGGAGCTCCACGCCCAGCGCGATGTCGGCGGGGTCGATCAGGCGCAGTTGCCGCCCCGTCTCCCGGTCCCAGCGGAACCACCGCGGATCGCGCCAGTCGTAGCGGGCGGGCCGCCACGTCGAGCCGGCCGTCTCCCATCCGATCTCGACGGCGGCCCAGCCCTTGCCGATGGCGTCCAGGGACCCGGCGAGCAGGTCCTCGAACGCCTCATCATCCACCACGTCGCGCCGGAGCGCGTCCGCGATCTCCTCGTCCTGGGTGTTGTCGCCGGCCGCCTGGACGGTGCGCTCCAGGCCGAGCACCGCCAGCTTCCGCTGTGAAAGGGCGGCCTGGTAGTGCCAGTCGCGCTCCTCCATCTCCTCGGCGAGGATCACCGCCTCCAGGTGGTCGCCTTCGGCGGCCTGGCGCATGATCCGCGCCAGGCGCTCGGGGCTGAGGCCGGCGGCCACCTGCTGCGCGTTCCACGCCTGGCGCACGCCGGTGAGCGAAGCGGTGGCCACCGGCGGGGTGAGCGCCGCCTTCGAGGCCGCCGCGCGCATGGGTCGGCCCAGGTGATCCAGCAGCTCGGGCACTACAGCACTCCCCGGCGCGCGCCGAAGCGAGCGGCGCCCGCTCGGCCGAGCCGCTCGTCGCGATCGACGCCCGGCCTTACGGGCCGGTAGGCGTAGGGTTGGTGGGCGACGGCCGCCGCGCTGCAGGCGAGCGCAGTGGCCCAGAACTCGTCGGCGTGGACCTCGTCATCGGCGTTGACGATCTGCACCGAGCCGGCGACCCCGCCCTTGCGCTTGATCGCCCGGTAGTCGGCGCGGAGCTCCGGCAGCGGCGGAATGCGGATCGTGCCGCGCTCCACCCGGTCGGCGAAGGCCAGCGCCAAGTCCAGGCGCGTGGGGCCGGTGAGGAGCTCGCCTTCCACCCGGGTCACGCCGTGCCGGCGCTGGGCGTCCTCCACCACCTTCTCGCCCATGCCGGTCTGGTCGATCTTGGCGCGCACGAGGCGGCGCGAGCCGATCAGCCGGTCCATCTCCACGTCCTGCGCGAAGAAGGTGGCGGCGCGCTCGACCCAGCGGTCGCGCAACCAAAGGACATCGCCGACGAGCTCGAAGCCGTGGATGGCCGCGAGGTCGCGCCGACGCGCCACGTCCCGGCCGAGATAGTAGAGCCCGCCGGCGTAGAGCTCCGGCTTCCCGGCATCCTGGTGCTCGCAGGCCGCCAGCTTCCCGGGATCGAGGAAGGAGCCCGCGCCCGCTTTGGGGATGCAGTCGAGCTCCTCCTCGGCGTCCGCGCCGTAGGTGTCGCGGATGTCCGCGATCCAGGCCTCCTTCGGCAGGATCGCCCGACCCTTGATCTCGGCCGCCAGAAGGATGCGTTCGTAGAGGCCGTCGGCGATCGCGTCGTCGAAGGTGATCGTCAGCGGCTCGCCCTTGCGGCGGCCGCTGCGCACGTCGTCCAGGAGAAGGTTGAACGGGTTCGCCACCCCGTCGTGGGTGGAGACGATCACCACCTGGCCGCCCCACATCAGGAGCGCCAGGGCCGACTTGATCACCTCGGCCAGCTCGCCGTGGAAGGCGGCCTCGTCCACGATGACGATGCCCTGCTTGCCCCGGAGCGCCCGGGGCACGCTGGGCAGGGCCACGATCTTGAAGCCCGAGGCGAACCGGACACGGAAGGCCTGGACCTTCTGGTCGCCGCCGTCCTCCAGCAGCTCCTCGTCGGCCGCCTCGGCGGCGATCCCGAACGCCCGCGCCCACATGGCGCAGGTGTCGATGAACTCGCGCGCCATCTCCTGGTCGTAGCCCATGTACCAGACGTTCTGGCCGCCGGCCGAGCCTTGCGCCCCTGCCCGCAGCACGGCGTAGGCGGCCAAGCCCCAGGTGAGCCCGATCCGTCGGCTCTTCTCGATGACGAGCAGCGACGCGCCGGCGAACAGCCGGTTCACCGCCCGCTGCTGGTAGGGCAGCAGCAGGTCGCCGCGCGGCAGCGCTTCGATGGTCGCCGCGCCCTCGGCCGGGCTGGCCAGCGCCGCCGCGCCAGCGGCCAGGCCGCCCATGACATCGCGGCGGTTCACTGGGGCTTCTCTGGAGGGACTAGCGACGCGGGCAGCTGGCGCCGATACCGCCACGACATGCGGTGGAGGTTTGCCGTCTGGCGCTCAGTCAGTGGCGGCGCATCGACCACGAGCGCCCGAGCGGCCATGTCGCGCGCGAACCTTTTGTCGGCCGACGCGGGTAAGAAGGTGCAACGCCCTAGCGCCTTTGCAACCTCTCTCTCGAAGACCGTCACGACGCCACCCCAAGCACGGCGTTCTTGATGAAGTCGACCACCTCGCCGGACATGCCGCGGGACTTCATCGCCTCCTCCGCCTTGTTGGCGGCCGACTTCGTGGCCTCGCGCTGGACGGCGAGCGTGCGGTCGGTGTCGGTCTTCTGGGCGGAGGCGAGCTGGGCCAGCGCCTGGGCGAGGAACTTGGCGTCCTCCGGCGTGAAGGTGACCGGCTGCGGCTCGCCGTCCTCGTCATCCTGGGTGGCGAGGATCGTCTGGTTCACCACCGAGTGCATCAGCTCCAGGTTCAGCCGGGCCACGCGGTTGTCCGGCTGATCGCCGAAGCGGTCGACCAGGGCGACGGCCATCTCGCGGGTGCGCTGCAGGCGCTCCTTCATGGCCTCCATGCCCTTCAGGTGGCGGCCGAGCGCCGAGCGCGAGACGCCGACGTCCAGCTGGCGCAGGTGCGACAGGATCTCGTCGATGGTGCGCCCCTGAACGCGCAGCTTGCCGATGGCCTCGCGCACCTCCTCCGGCAGCTTGTCGATCGAGGACGGCTGGCCCACAGCTCAGGCCCGGGGCGACGGCTTGCGAACGCCCGGGCAGCCCGCCCGGCCCATGGAGACGTCCAGGCCGCGCTCGGTGAGTTGCGCCACCACCAGGCCGACCAGGTCCTCCTTGTGCACGAGCCCCTGCTCGTCCAGCCAGGCGAGCTCCGCCTTCACCTGGTCGCGGGTGGCCGCCAGGCCGAAGCGTTCGGCCTCGCCCTGCAGGATCGAGCTGTTGGCGCGGTAGGCCGGCGCGCCCTCCAGGAAGCGCAGCAGGCACAGCCGCAGGTGTTCGCGGAAACTCGCGCTCATTGGTTCAACGCCCTTGTCATCAGCATCCCCTCGATGCGGTCCACGCCCTTGGCCGCGCTCTCGGCGGAGTGCTCGATCCGGCCGAGCCGGCCCTCCAGCCGGGCGACGTCCTCGCGGGTGGCCATGTGCTCGAGCTGCTCCTCGCACCGCTGGACGCGGGTCGTGTTGCGGTCGACCTGCGCCATGACGACGACGCCCTGCTGCGTCTCGTGCCAGCGCAGGGCGGCCTCGCGCGCCTTCAGCGCGGCCTGCTCGGCCGAGGCGACGCGCGCCTCCAGCTGCGCCGCCAGGCCCGACTTGCGCCAGCGGGCGTCGCGGAAGACCACCCACACCGTGCAGCCGCACGAGATGGCGGCGAACAGGGCGGTGCAGCCGAACAGGAGCTCGTGGAGGTTCACGGGGTGGCCGCCGTCGCGGGCGGGCAGCCCGCCTTCGCGTCGTCGAACAGCTTGGCGACGGACTCGCCCCAGGCCACCAGCGCGGCCAGCCAGGCACCGCCCACTGCGTTGGCCGTCAGCGTGGCCCCGTCCGGGACGGGCGGCTTCAGCGGACGCGTCTGGTCGAGCTCGGGCGGGCACACGCGGCGCGTCTCAACCCGGGTGGCTGTGACCGGCGCGAAGGCCGGCGGCGGCCGGGTCGGGCCCGGAGAGGTCGCGCAGGCGGCCAGCATCGAGCACGACAGCGCCGCCAGCGTCGCGGGGCGCGGAGTTGAGAACGGCATCGGCGTGAGCCTCCTTCTGGGCGTTGGTTCGGGCGCGCGCCTCGGCGCGAACGACGGCGGCGGCCTGCACCTGGCGGGCGCCGGCGAGCTCGCGGTCGCGGTCGGCGACTTCCGCCGTGCGGGCGTCGCGGTCGGCGGCCACGTGCTGGACGGGGCCCGAGCAGGTCGCCGGCGCGCCCTCGGCGAGCAGGCGGAGCCCCGCGTCGCAATCGGCCGCCTGGTCGGCCGCGAGCTTCGCTCGGGCGATCGGGAGATCGCACACGTCCGGGGGCGGCTTCGCCCCCCTGCGGCCCTCGACGGCGGCGGTGCAGGCCACGTGGCGATCGTTCAGCGCCGCGAGGTGGTTGCGGTCGAGGACCAGGAGAGCGACCCCGGCGAGGGCCCCCGCGAGCGCGAGCCACGGGCCGACGGTGCGGGCCAGCGTCCAGAGGAGGGCGGGGGTCATTCGGCGGCTCCGAAGATCTTCTCCACCGAGCGCGCGGCCGTGAGGCCGACCAGCACGGCGACGAACGGCGTCAGGTCGCGCCAGGGCAGCGGATCGGCGGCGAAGCCCCACAGCCGGGCGCCCTGGAGCACCACGCCGTTGGTCAGGAGCACGAGTCCGCAGACCCAGCCGACGAACGGCCGCCACCCGGCCCGCCAGAACAGCACGAAGATCTCCGACGCCGTGTGCGGCCGGCGCGCCAGGGGCGAGCGCAGCAACTCCTCGACGGGCGTCGTCGCCGCCTCAGACATCGCCCAGCAGCTCCGCCCGGTTCAGCCAGCCGGCCAGGAACTTGCGTTGCGTGGGGTCGAGGGCGACGAGCGCGATGTAGCGGTCGGCCGCCACCTTGCGCAGCTTGGCCAGCACCACGGCCGTGGTGCGCTCCCGCATCACCCGGTCCAGCCTGGCGCGGGTGGCGTCGCCCAGGCCGCCGTCCACCTCCAGCATCACCGCACCGGGCGTCAGGGCGTTGCAGGCCTTCTGCAGCAGCTTGACCGCCGCGCGGCAGCCGCCGTTCACCCCCTGGTCGAACAGCGCCGCGTCGAACGGCTGCGGAAGGCTGGCGAAGCCCGGGCGAAGCCAGAAGCGGTCCTGGTAGACGAGCGCGGCGGCGACGGCCGACAGGTTGCGGACGTCGACCGCGTCGAGGCGCCCGTTGTTGTCGGCGTCCAGCTGCGCCTTCAGCGCAGGATCGTGCTCGCACTCCGACAGGAGGAAGCGCAGCGAGAGGCCGAACTTGGTGGCGCCCCCGTGGTCGCCGGGCGTGTCGTTGAAGCCGCCGTCGGCGCGATCGCCGCCCTCGGTGTGCTGCAGCCGGGCGTAGACCGCCGACCAGCGCGCCGCGGCGGGTTCAATCGGTGCGCGGAAGCGGGGGATGTTGTTGTCGGGCAACGGAGAAGTCCAGCGCGCGACAGCGGCGCGGGTCCGTTCTCCCTTGCCTCCCCTTCGGCGGGGACCGTGACAGATGTCAGGGTCAGGAGAAGAGGTCCGGCTCCCTGGACGACGGGAGCCTCATCGTGGCCGCGTAACGCGCCACCGTGCGGATGTGAACCCCGACGGAGGCGGCGACGCTGGGCCAGGAGCGGCCCTCCTTCAGCAGGCGCCGGATGGCTTGGCGCTGGCGAA
>CAXSHO010000010.1:13986-15891 GCA_964237305.1 uncultured Caulobacteraceae bacterium | reverse complement strand
CCACGTCGCCGTAGGCCCCATCGGGACGAGGAGCCTTCCCTTGCCGAGGCTCGTCACGAGCGAGCGGGCGCAGGCGAGGCCCAGCACCTGCGCAAGCGGATGATCCTCTCCGACCGCCTCTGGCGAGGGCAGGTAGACCTCCCGGCCGCCGAACGCCTGGGCGAAGCTGAGCGCCGCCGCCGGCCCGCACGTCTCCGCGATCCGGGCCAGCACCTCCGGCAGCTCCTGCGCCTCGGTCGGCGGCGGTTCGTGCCGGCTCATCCGCCGGGCGCCCGCAGCCGGGCCAGCGCCGCCGACGCCCGCAGAGCCTCCTGAGTGGCCTCCGAGAGGGCTCTGTTCCGCCCACCGCGCTTCCCATGGGGCGCGTGGTGGGCGCGATACTTGGCGCGACGCCACGCCTCGTCCGCCCGACGTGACCGCTCCTCGGCCTCGCGGATCTCCGGCCACGCGAGCAGGTCGGGCGCGGCGGCCTTGGTCATCGCACCGGGAGCGCCCTGGCGATGCGCACGCCGAGGCGCTGGGCGGCGATCGTCAGCTCCGCCTCAGTCCAGTCCTCCGCACGGCGCACGCCGGGGGTGACCCCGTTGAGCGTCGCCCATTCGGCCAGGCCCCAGCACATCGGCGGCTCCCCGCCCTTGATCACGCCCAGCTCGCCGAGGCGGCCCCACTGCGCCTTGACCAGGCCGACCTTGATCGTGTGGAGGTCCGCGTCGGGACCGCCCGCCGCATCCCAGCCGTGCCGCGCGGCCATGGCCTTCAGCGCCTCGATCAGGCGGAAGCCCTGCGCCTGGTCGGCCCATTGCAGCCGCTCCACCTTCAGCTGGCGCTTGGCGAAGGCCTCCAGCGCGGGCTCGCCGGGGTCGCGCACCGCGCCGAGCTGGGCCAGCGAGATCCACAGCGCCCGGGCCTTGCCCGCCACCGGATGGTCCGCGGGGGCCGCGCGCCCGCCGCTCGTCGCCTTGCGACCGCCCATGACGGGCTGCCACCCCTTGGCCTTGAAGTCGTCGAGCACGCGCCCGAGCTCGACTTCGGTGCACTCGGCCGCGCTGGCCTTGCACGTTACGCGCTCCAGCACGGCGCGGTAGGTCGCGTCGTCGAGCCCCAGCTCCTTCTTGGCCAGGTGCACCTTACCCAGCATGGCGCGTCGGCGCGGGTCGGCGGACGTGCTTTGCACCGCGGTCACGACCGCGCCTTGGGAACGCCGCGATCGCCGCGGAGGTTGGTGGGACGGAGGACCTCATGGCCCAAGCCGCCGTTAACGCCCGAGCCGACGCGATCCGCCGCGAGGTCGACCGCCTCCGGGCGAACCTGCGGCAGGTCGGCCATGACACCCGCGTGATCCGGGAGGAGCTGCGCACCCTGCGCCACGACGGCCGGACGGGGCGGCTGGCGATCCGGGCGAGCTGACGGCGCGGGCGTCATCCGAGCACCGCCCTCAGGTCCAGATCGCCGTCCTCACTCAGGTCGACCAGCTCGGGCTGAAGAGGCGGGCGCGGAGGCGCCGCTCGCAGGATGCCGGCCTTCTCGGCCGCGGCCCTGATCATCTCCATACGCTGCGCGTGCGACTGAGCGGGCGCGGGCTTGGCCGGCTTCGCCGTGCGCTTTCGCGCCGACGCCGCGGACGGCAGGGCCGTGAAGCGGGGATGGATCGTCGGAGCCCCCGGCCAGAACTGCACCTCTCCCACGCCTTCGATCGGCGGAGCGGCGGGCGGGGCCGCAGCGGCCTCGGGCGGCGACAGCCGCATTCGCCAGCTCTCCAGGGCGGCGACGGCGGCCGCGGCGGCGAGGTCCAACTCGTCAGGGCTGTTCTTACGGGCGTGCGGGATGGTGGTGTCGCTCAGCCCGAGGACGCGCGCGGCGTGCCTCTCCGGACGGCCCATCGTGCGGGCGAGGGCGACGGCGGCG
>CAXSHO010000010.1:7941-13976 GCA_964237305.1 uncultured Caulobacteraceae bacterium | reverse complement strand
GGTGCTCGACCTGGAGCCGGGTGTTCATCTCGAGGAAGTAGAAGTCGCCGGTCGCGGTGTCGAGCAGGAACTCGACGGTCGCGGCGTTCGTGTAGCCGACCTCCCGGGCGAGGGCGACGGCGGCGGGAGCCATCGGACGTCGGAACGTCCCCCTCGTGGGCCTGCACGCCGCGAGGGGATCGAGCCCGAGGTGACGCGCGGCGGCCACGATGGCGACGGCGCACAGGTCGGCGGTGAACGGCTGGGTCATGGGCGCAGCTCCGGGGCCGCGGCGCGCGTGCGACGGGCGAAGGCGTTGACGGTGGTGGGATCGCGGCGGGCGAAGCGGGCGACGGCGCACTGGCTGTGGCCGGCGGCGAGGCCGCGCGCGTAGAGCGCGTGCCTGGCGGCGACGATCTCGCCGGTCCGCCTGCGCCCGAGGATCGTTTCGGGCGGCAGGTCGGTCTCCGCCGCCACGTCCCGCAGGATCGCGGCGAGCGGCCGCCAGCGCGACCTGATCTCCCCGCGCCAGATGGAGAGCATCCGCAGCATCAGGCGCGGCCTTCCGGCTGCGCGAGCATGGCCCGGCCCGCTCCGGCGACGCGCCCCTCCAGCTCGGCGGCGGCGTCGGCCGTGTCGGCCGCGGCCACCAGGGCGTTCGCCTGCAGGCGCGCCATGGCGGTGGGCCAGGTGAGGAGCTGACCCCAGGGGGTCTCCAGGGCGACGACGCCTGCGCCGGTGTCCAGGTTGATGGCGGGGTGGATGCGCATCAGGCGGGCTCCCGCGCCTTGGCGGTCAGGGCGGCGCGCGCGTCGTGGACGACGCACCACTCCGCATCGGTCACGACGGCTTCGCAGCCCTGTTCGGCGAGGCGGACCCGCAGCTCTCCCAGGAGCTCGGCCTCGAAGGTGGACAGGACGTCCCCGCAGCACGACGCCAGCGCGATCGTGTTCGCCAGGAGGATCTGCTCGTGCGGGGAGAGGCGGCGCGGGGTCACGCCGCCACCGCCGTCAGCTGGGCCTCGAACGGCCCGACCACGAACTCCTCGCCCGAGGAGCCGATCGTCACGCCGAGCACGGTCGCCGCGACGTCGGGCTCGGCGAGCATCGCCTCCTTGTTCAGCTCCTCCTTGGTGCGGATGAAGCGCTGCAGGCTTAAGCTCTTGAAGCGCTCCAGGATCGCCTCGACGCCCCGGGCGGTGACCTTGGGCGGCGTGGCGCGCCACAGCACCTTGCCGGTCCCGAGGTCGGCCGTCTTCGTCCCCTTGGCGACGATCCCGTCGCGGTTCGCCTCGCACCAGCTCTGCAGCCCGGTGGTCAGCATGGCGATCTGCTCGCGCTTAGGCGCGGCGGCGTTCTCGAACCGCTCCTTCACCTCCGCGAGCGCGTCGTTCATGTCGGCTTCGAGCCGGGCGACCTCGCGGCCGACCTCGCCGATGGTGCGCAGCTGGGCGGCGGCGGCCTCCCGGTTCTGCGGGACGACGGAGACGGCGGGGCGCTTGTTGCGGGCTTGCTTCGACATGGGATCAGGACCTCGGGCGCGCGGGGCGCGGGGTTTGGGGAAAGGGCAGGGCGTCGAGGGCGGCGAAGCGCAGCCGCTCGCGCACGTCCTCGGGCCGGTTGAGAAGGCGAGGCGGAGCGGGTCGGCCGTGCACGAGGCGCAAGAACCCGACCCAGCGGAGGACGGCCCGAGCGCTCACGACGCCCGCCCCATGGTGGCCGGCCGCTCCTCAAAGGCGGCTTCTCGCTCGCGGAAGCGCCGAAGCACGCGACGGACACCCATCGCGTCGTATGCGTCGCCCTTGACGGCGCGGATCTCGGCCATGGTGGTCAGGCCGGCCGCGCCGAGGATCTCAGCCGCAGCCTCGTCAGCTCCGAAGTGCCGGCTGCAGATCGCAGCTGCGACCAGCATCCCACAGGCGAAATCTGGGTTAGACCCGACGCTCACGCCCGACCCCCGTCGATCACGGTGAAGCCGGGCGCCACCGGGCCGTAGGGCCGCATCAGTGCGGGCGGCAGGCCGGCGCCGGCGGCGCGCTCCGCCTCCACCGTGCCCATGAGGTGGTCGAAGCACTCGGTGATGCGACGGAGCATGCGCAGGCCGTCGGCTTCGGTGAGCGTGGCCGTCTCCACCCGCAGGCGGAGCTGGTGGGCCGAGGCGCGGGCGAGCCGCATCTCGTCAAGCAGGGTGAGCTGTTGCTGGGCCATGGTGCGGGGCTCCTTCACGCGGCGATGGGAGCGGCGGCGAGCTGGGCGCGCGCGGCCTGGAGGTGGTGGAGCACGCGCTCTTCGTCGTCGGCGTGCTGGGCGAGGATGGTGGCGAGCTCCAGCGTGTGGCTGAGCGCGCGAAGCGCTCCCCCGCCGGGCGCCGCGGCGATCGCGGCGAGGAACTTGCGCTCCTGGGCGTCCGTCACGCCCCAGGCGTCGAGCAGGGTGTCGACGTCGCCCGGCTCGACCTTGGCGATGTGGCGCATGGAGACGCGGCTGTGACGCTGGGCGAAGGAGGCGCCGCTGGCCGAGCGCTCCACCCGGTGCTGCACGTCCTTGTTGCCGGCGAGCACGAGGCCGACGCGGGTGGCGTCGTGCAGGCCGCGCAGCTCTTCGATGGCGCCCTCGGAGAGGAGCTGCGCCTCGTCGATCAGGAGCACCGCCTCGCGCTGGGCGACCTTCTCGCGGATCATGGCGGCCAGCTGGTGGCCGGCGCCGCCGGTCCGCACCGCGCCCATCGCCCGCAGGATCGCCAGCAGCACCGCGTTTGTGGAGCTGGCGGTGGGCGTGACCGTCGTCTTCCAGACGTTCGGCGTCGTTCCGGCGAACTGGTCGAGGGTGGCCGTCTTGCCGGTTCCCGGATCGCCGATGATCGTGACCATCTTCCCGCGCTGCGCCCAGCGCAGGCAGGTGATGATCCGGCGCGACGTCAGCGTCGGTTGAAAGCCCGGGACGAGCGGCGCGTCCTCGAACATCAGGCGCTGGGCCTCGTCCTTCAGGAAATACTTGTGGATGCGCTCCGCGACCGCGGCGTTGTCGCCCTTGTAGGTTCCGGGCCCCCACTGCGAGAGCGTGCCGTGCGGCACGCCGGTCAGACGGCCGAGATTGGCCCAGGAGAAGCCGTTGGTGGCCTTGAACTCCATCAGCCGCACCTGCTGCGCACTGATCTCCTCAGGGCTGAAGGAGGTTTTCCCTCGATCGACGTTCATGTAATCCAGTCCTTGCACTGTGGGCTGTGGGCCCGGGTTCACGGCCGCGGGGGGTTGCCGCCCTCCGCGGCCGATTTCATTCGACCAGGCGCAGCATCGGCCGCTCGGCGGCGGGCTGCGGGTCGGGGAAGACGCTCTCCAGGCGGTCGATCAGCGCCGGCCGCGCCTGCGGCTTCAGCGCCGCGGCGGTGGCGCCGCCGAGCCGCACGGGCCGGATCACGATCGGGGAGACGGGCTCCGCCTCGGGCGGCTCGCTCGGCAGGAGCGCGGCCAGCTCGGCCGCGGTGAGCAGCTGCTCGGCCTTCAGCGCGTCACGCGCGGCCTTGCGGTGGCCGGCCTCTAGCTTCGCCCGCTCGCGCGCGGCGCCGGTGTCGGAGAAGCCGGTGGCGGCCCAGAGCGCGGCCTCGGTGATGAAGCGGCCGGCCAGGTCGTAGACGGCCACGCCGGCGTGCAGGTCGTCGGGGTCGAACCGCACCACCACGCTCTGGCCGGCGTGGTCGCCCAGCGCCGGCGCCCAGTAGGCGTTGTCGAACAGCCGCACCGCGCCCGACTTCCGGTCGGCGGTGACCTTGTCGGCGGCCAGGAGCGCCAGGCGCAGCTGCTCGGGCGTGGCGCGGGCTATGGGCGAGACGGCGTAGCTCGCGTCGAACACCTGGTCGAAGCTCTGGCCGGTCGCCTTGGCCATCTCGGTCTGTCGGCCGGCGCGCGCGTTGTGGGCGGCGATCACCGCGCCCACCACCTTGCGGAAGGTCTCCAGCGGCACGGCCTTGGAGCCGTAGTTGTCGGGCTTCGCGTCCGGCTTGTTGCCGGTGTAGGCGCCCGCGAACGCCGGGTGCTTGGCCCCGTGATCGCAGAGGTCGCGGAAGGCGCGCTCGATCGGCTTGGACTGGCCGCGGTAGGGGGTGGCCCAGTGCACGGCCACGCCGAGGCCGGTGAGGAGGCCGACCGGGTCGCCCGGCTGGACCTTGAAGCGGTAGCGGTTGGCCGTCCCGCCCGTGATCCACTTGGAGGCGAAGCCCCGGCCGTTGTCCAAGGTGCAGGCCCGGGGCACGCCCCAGGTGCGGAACAGGTCCGCGAAGCACAGCCGCACCGTGTCGGCGCTCTCGCTAGGCGCGATGCGCCAGCTCAGCATCTTGCGGCTGTAGATGTCCTGGATCGCCACCATCATCGGGCGGGCGATCCGGCCGTCCGGCCAGCGGACGAAGACGTCCCAGCGGTGGCCGTCGATGTTGACGTGCTCCAGGGCGTGCAGCTCGGCGACGGTGCGCGTCTGCGGCGGCAGGCGGCGGCGGAGCGCCTCCACGCCCTCGCGGGCCAGGGTGACGACGCGGGGGTCGAGCTCGCGGTCCAGCTTGCGCTGCAGCGACTTCACGTGGGGCAGGCCGCCCCAGCCGCGGTCGGCGGCGGCGAGCTGCAGGCGTGCGTAGCAGGCCGCGAGCGTCGGCTTCTCCGGCCGCAGGTAGTCCGACTTGAAGGCCCGCCACGCCTCGGCGTGGATCTCCGCCTCGGCTCCGCCGCCTTTACGGCGCGGAGCGATGGCGGGGAGCCGGTCCTCGGGGGCGACGCCGAAGGCCAGCTTGCGCCAGCTCCATAGCGTCGCGCAGGACACCTCCAGCCTCGCGGCGGTGGAGGCGACGGCCGCCGTGGCGGTCAGCCCCGCCCGCTCCAGCTCCTCCACCGCGCCGATCGCGGCTAGGCGCTCTCGCGCCTCCGTCCTCACCGCCTCGGGCTGCGCCTCCAACCACGCCCATCCCGAGCCGGTGCGGGCGGGCGCGTCGGTCGCGCCGAAGCCGCGGCGCGCCAGCTCCAGCGCCGCGGGCGCGGGCAGGAGCGACCGGCTGTATTCCAGCCCCCCGCCCCGGGCCTGGCGCGGCCGCGCGAGCGGCGCGCCGGCGGTGTCTGTGCGCAGCGCCCAGCCGTTCTCCGAGGCGAGCTCGTTGACCTTGCGCTTCGTGCGCGGAAGGCCGGGAAGCGCCAGCTCCGCCAGCTCGGCGGCGGTGAACCATGCGGAGCCGGTCATCGGTCCCGCTCCAGCCGTCCGCCCACCACGCGCACGCGCTGGCCGACGACGAAGTCCTCCTCGGCGTCCACGTCGAAGGGCGGCGGCTTGTCGTGGCCGTCCCAGGCCACCAGCCAGACCCGCTCGCCGCCGCGGGTGTCATAGGCCCCGGCGATCACCCCGCGCGGGACCTTCGGCAGGAACGCCCAGCTCGTCATCCGCGGCGCCCCCGCTCAAGAGGCTCGACGGCCGCGCGCAGCTGGCGGCGGCGAGCCTCCAGCTCGCGCATCTGCGCCTCCACGTGGCCCAGCTCGGCCGCGTAGACCTCCTCGCCGACGAGGAGGTCCGCCCCGATCCGGCGCAGGATGGCGCGCAGCACGTCGTAGCGGCCCGTGGCCACCACCAGCGCCAGGAGCCGGTCCGCGGATATGCGGTGGCCCTCCCGCGCCTCGCTGGCGTAGGCGTCCAGCATCATCTTAGAGACCTCCTCGTCGAGGAGGCGGCTCACCGCGCCCGCCACGTCGTAGCGGCTGCGTCCGTCGCCCTTCAGCATGGCGCCCACGCCCGCCGCGATCTCCTTGGGCAGACGCCCGAGCGCGCCATCGCTGGTCGCCGGCTCCGGCACGCCGAAGCCGAGGTCCAGCTGCGAGGGGTCGAGGGCGGGGCGGCGCTTAGTCATTCGCCACCGCCGAGCTCGTCTTCCCCGTCCTCGCTGGCGGCGTCGAGCGCGTCCAACCAGTCGATCGCGCTCTGGGCGACGTGCTCCAGCCACGCTCGGAGCGAAGGCTCATCGCCGCCCCCCCCCCCCCCCCTCCCGGCCCCCCCCCCCCCCCCCGCCCCCCCCCCCACAGGCGCCGGGGG
>CAXSHO010000010.1:0-7931 GCA_964237305.1 uncultured Caulobacteraceae bacterium | reverse complement strand
CCGCCCCCCCCCCCCCCTTGGTGGACCGCGCTACTCATGCGTCGCCCCTCCGAAGAGGTCCGGCTGTTCGCTTCCCTCTTGGCCGTAGCGGCAGGTGAAAACGCCCTCGAACCAAGTGGCGTGGCCCGTCGCGTCATGGTGGCGTGCGGCTACGGCTTGAGCGTTTTTGCCGGTCCACACAGCCTCGCCGCCGGAGCAAGCGAAGCAGCCGCCCCTCCAGCTTACGAAGCCGGCTCGGGTGAGGCGGACGCTCACCGCCGGGTTCCCGCCGTGCGGAGCATGGTGTCGCGGGCGGCGTTCAGGGCCGACATCTGCTCGTGCGAGCCGCCGGCGTCCGGGTGCGCGGCGCGGGCCTTCGAGCGCCAAGCGATGTTGATCAGCTCGACACTCGCGTCGAGCGGCACGCCCAGCACCTCCCATGGCGTCGACGGCCGCGGCGCTCCAGATCGCCCTCCGGCGTCCTGCGCACTCCAGTGCGCACGCTCCCGCCGATCGTCGCTAGCCTGCGCCTTGCGGCGCTCCCGGACGGCGTCACCCTGGTTCCGAGTGAGGACGGCCGTCCTCAGCGTCGCCTCCGCCAGCGCCTTGGCCAAGCTGGCGTCGAGGCCCGGGACGGCAGCGCGCATCGCGGCGATCAGCAGTGTCACCGCCGCGGGCTGCGGCATGTCGGGCGCGCGGCTCACGACGCGCCCCCGAGGTCCAGCGCCACGCCCCTGGGCAGCATCTTCTCGATGGCGCGCAGCAGCTCGCGCCGCTCCGGCCCGCCGGCTCGGGCGAAGGCGCCCACGAATGCCGAGAGGCGCTTATCGGCGGGGTCGGCCGGCGCTCGGGGCTGGATGCGATCCACGCCCTGCCCCACCGTCTGCACGTCGCCGGTGCGCAGCCACTCCCCGATCCGCAGCTGCACCGCGGCGGGCTGGCGCGCCAGGAGCCGAAGCTGCGCGGCGTTCTCCGTCACCGGCAGGCCGGCGAGTGAAGCGCGCACCCGGGCGTCGAGCCCGCGGTGGAGCTCCAGCTGGCGCCGGATGGATCGCTCGCTCAGGCCGACCTTGGCGGCGACGGCCTCCTCCAGCTCCGATGCCTTGGACAGGTTGGCCGAGGCATCCTTCGCCCAACGCCGGTCGGCGGCGGCGGCGTGGGCGGACCGCCCGTCCTCCCAGCCCGCGCGCTTGCGCTCCAGCTCGTAGAGCTCGGCGGTGAAGGCGGCGCGGTCGAGCGCGCCGAGGTCCCGGCGGACCAGGTTCTCCGCGATCTCCCACATGCGCGCCTGGTCGGCGTCGCCGCGGAACACCTGGACCTGGATCGTCTCCCAGCCAAGCGATCGGGCGGCGGCGAGGCGGTGGGCGCCGGCCACCAGGCGAGCGCCCCGGCCGGGCAGCCAGCGCACCCAGATGGGGGTTCCGAGCCCGTTCTTGGCCAGCTCCGAGGCCATGAAGGCCACCCAGTCGGGATCGACGGGGCGGAGGCGGTCGGCCGCCTCGATTCTATCGACGGCGAGCGGTTCGGCCGGACCGAGCGGCGCCGTCTCGCGCGGGCGAAGGGGGGCGACCTCAGCCATGGGCGCGGCTCAGGTGGTCGGGCGCCCCATCGAGCGGCAGGCTGGCGATCTCCAGGCTGCCCAGGTCGGCGGTCACCCGCTGCACGCGCTGCACCCACCGCAGGGTGGCGATCGTCGCCTCCTGGACGCGGAGACGCTGGGCGGCCGTTTCGCCGCTGATGTGACGGCTCGCCTGCAGGTAGGCGAGGGTGGCGGGAAGGCGCTGAAGCTCGCCCTCGGCGTGCGCCAGCTGCTCGGCGATCGTGACGGGCGGGGACACGTCTAACGCCCGCTCGTCGATAGACGGTGCGCAGCAGTCGGCGGTCGCTTATTATCCGGAAAACTGGACGACTCGCCGTCGTCCGGAGCTTCGTAGCGCTTGGGAAACAGCACATGCAGCTGCTCGCCATAGGCGTCGGCGATGGCCTGCTCGGTGCGGGCGATCGGACGCCCGCGCAGAACGTCGGTCGCCGAGCCCTTCGGCAGGTCCCACGCCGCCTCGAACTTCTTCAGCGAGCCGAACTTCTCGCGCAGGGCGGCCTTCACGAACTCGCGGCTTGTCGACTTGCGTGCGGTCACCTGAGTCGTCCTGAAAAGCGAACATCGTCCGGTTTTCCGGACCATAAATCCGGATTTCAGGCGGCGTCAACGTGCCTGTAGCTCTCCTAGCCCAAAATCCATCCGGTTTTGCGGATCGCCTCGCCGCTGCGCGGGGTTCTACGTCCCAGGCTGTCGTGGCCAAGCGCGCGGGCATCTCGCCTAGCCAGCTATCGGAATACGAAGCTGGCCGGAGCGAGCCGCGGATGTCGGCGGCGGCGAACCTCGCGCGAGTGCTGGGCGTGAACCTGGCCTGGCTGGCCACCGGAGAGGGCGCGCCGAACTCAGCGGCGGGCGGCTATGTCGACGTCCCGATCTACGACGTCCGGCTGGCCGCCGGCGCGGCCAGCTTCGCCGAGGGGGCGCGCACGCTGGGGGACATGCCCTTCGACCTGGACCTCTTGCGCCAGCTCGGACGCACCAGCGGAGAGGAGCTCGGCGTCGTCGAGGCCGAGGGCGACAGCATGGAGCCCACCATCGCCGACGGAGCGAGGGTGGTGGTCGACTTCCGCGACACCCGCCTTCGGGAGGGCGTCTTCGCCTTTCGCCTGGGCGACGAGCTGCGGATCAAGCGGCTGCGGCGGACGATGGACGGGGTGGAGATCCTGTCGGACAACCCCCGCTACACGCCGGAGGTGCTCACCGGCCCGCAGCTGGAGGACTTCGCCGTGATCGGGAGGGCGCTGTGGTCCGGCTCGGTGCTCTGACGGCCGTCAGTCTGGTGCTGGCGGCCTGCGGGCCGTCGCGGCCTCCCGCGTCGAGTCGGCTGTTCGGCCGTCCACCCGCCGAGATCGTCGCAGCGCTGAACACGACATGGGCCAAGGACGTCGGCTCGGGCGCCCTTACCCTGGAGGACGACCCTGGTGCGATCCGCGCCTGCGACGGCGGCCACCTGGTGTGCTTGAACATCGACGCACCGACGCGCCGCACCAGCTCCGTCGTGCTGGTGGCTCGGCACCGGCCCGAGGTGGGCCTTTCACGCTACGCTGGCGGGCTTCTAACCCATCTTCTTCAGCTCGCATCCCCGGGGGCGGATGGGAGGCAGCGCGAGGTGTTGGATAAGGCTGTCGCCGTCGGAGCGGGCGGCGATCCGGGGAAGGTGCAGCTGCCGCAGGCCTGTGCGGGAGCCTCGGAAGGTGCGGGAGCGGTCGCTGTGCGCCTTGATCCCGGAGGCTGCTCCGACCGCTAAGGATCAGGTCCGCCGCTTGACTCGCGGCATGAACAAATGCGGAACGTAGCGGATGGCGAAGTCGGCCGCCCTGCCTCCATCTTGGACCTGGACCCTCGGCGCGCTGCGCGCCTCCAGCGCCGTGGTCGTCGCCTACTGCCCGCGATGTGAGACCTTCGACCCGGTCGACCTCAACCGCCTGATCAGCCTCAGGGCGAGCTCTACAGTCTGTGGAACCGTCATCCGTCGTGCAGGAAGCGGTGCGGCGAGCGGATCGTATTCTCCGCCACGCGGCCGGAGGCGCGGGTCTGGCCGACGAACATGCAGACGCACACCGCCGCCGAAGCGGACCATCTCCACCGCGCCTGGCGGGCGGAGGAGGCCGCCATTCGTCGGGAGGACACGCTCTGGCGCTGGCTGCGGAAGCATCAGCTCCGACGGCGCAAGGTGAAGGGTGAAGCTCGCCTGCGGATCGTCCAGGCCGGGGGCGCAGCGGCGGACGAGGCGGCGATTTGGGTCATGGCGGGCTTCCACACGGAGGAGCAGAGGGCGGAGGCGGTGGAGGTCTACCGGGAGGTCCGGCGGCAGCTCGGCCTGCCCGATCGCGCACGACGTCGCTGATGGCGGCTCTCACGCGGGGGCCCACTTCGCAGCGACCGATCGAGGCGCACGGCCGCGCCGATCCGTTACGGGCGAAGCCATTCCGCGCCCATGTGCAAGTGGGCCCCGCCGGTCCCACTTTTCCAAGCGGGTCGCTCTGCACGACACTAGCGGCCCCGCACTTCCGAACCGGTTCTCGGCCTTCTAATGCGTTGCTGAGAAGGACCTCACAGGGTCCTAAGAGGATGCCGCCGAGCGAGGCGGCCGCGATGCCACGCTCCAGCCGAACCTGTCCCGCCGTCGTCTAGCTCGCCTCCCACTCTAGACAGCGATCACGGCGCGCGGCTCGGACGCCGGACGACTTCAACCGCTTAGCCGGCCTCGATTTCGTCCCACCGCATCCCGCCTGGTCCCGCCATATCCCGCCCCTCCAGGTAGTCCTGTCCCGGCACAGTGTGTGTCTGGTGAGGAGCGTACGTCCCATGTCCCTTACGGGTCCCCGCCTCGATCCGCCGCTGCGGCGGCTGGAGGCCGACCGCGACCGCGCGGTCCTGATCACCCACCTCGTCGCCTACTCCACCGGCGTGCCCGCGGGCGAGATCGTCGCGGCGGGGCGCACGGGGGCGGAGGCGGCCGAGGCCCGCCACCTCGCCATGTACCTGGCGCACACGGCGCTGTCGTGGACGCTGGCGCGGGTGGGCGCGGCGTTCGGGCGCGACCGCACCACGGTGGGCCACGCCTGCCGCCGGGTGGAGGACCGGCGCGACGACGCCCTCTTCGACGCCCGGGTGGACGCGCTGGAGGCCTGCCTGCGCGCCGCGCCGCACGGACGGGAGGCCTGGTCGTGACCGGCGCCTCCGACGACCGGGGAGCCGCCCGCGCCCGCGACCTGCTCCTGCGGCCCGGCGCGTGGCTGGACGCCCGGGCGGGGGGCTACGACCTGCGCCTCACCGACGACCGCCGCCGCCGCCCCGCCCTGCGGCTGGACGAGGCGCTGTTCGACGACCTGGTGCGCGACCCCGGCCTGCGCCCCCGGGAGGCAGGCGGCTGGACGCGGCTGCGCGAGCGCGCCGCGCGGCCGGACCCGCCGCCGGGCCGCCCCGGCGTGCTCCTCGGGGAGCGGATCGTCCCGGACGCGCAGGGTCGGCCGGAGCGGCGCACGGTGAACCTCGGCGAGAGTCCGCTGGCCTGGCTCCTGCGCCGCGGCTGGCTCACGGCGGTGGAGGCGGCGGCGGGCGAGCGGCTGCGGGAGGAGGGGCACCGCGCCGCCCTGGTGGGCCGCCTGACCATGAGTTGGGACGCAGGGCCCCGGAGCGCGGGCGGGCGCGGCCCCGGCCTCGACCCCGCCGAGCGCGCCCGCGCGGCCAAGGACCGCGTCCACGCCGCGCTGGAGGCGGCGGGGCCGGGCCTGCGCGAGATGCTGGAGCGCGTCTGCCTGTCCGGGACGGCGCTGGAGGCGGCGGAGCGCGACCTCCACCTCCCGCGGCGGTCGGGCAAGGCGGTGCTGAAGCTGGCGCTCGGGCGGCTGGCGGCGCACTACCGCCTCGGCTGAGCGTCAGGCGGCGGCGGCCTGCGCCTCCGCCCGGATGCGCGCCACCATGGAGGCGAGGCCGTTCGCCCGCTGGGCGGACAGCGCGCCCTTGAGCCCCAGCCGCTCCACCGCCGCCTCGAAGGGAAAGGCCGCCACCTCCGACGCCGGCTTGCCGGAGGCGAGCCGCAGCACCACCGCCACCAGCCCCCGCACGATGTGCGCGTCGCTGTCGCCGCGCAGCTGGAGCCGCCCGTCCTGCGCGGGGCCGGCCACCAGCCACACCTGGCTGGCGCAGCCGCGCACCTTGTTGGCGTCCGACCGCTCGGCGTCCGTGAGCGGGTCGAGCCCGCGGCCGAGGTCGATCAGGTGGCGGTAGCGCTCCTCCCAGTCGTCGCCCATCACCTCGAACTCGTCGGCGAGGTCGTCCAGCTCGGCTTGGGGTGTGTCGGCCATGGCGGGGCGGAGTTAGGCCGACCGGCCGCTCCGCTCAAGCGGCGCGGCGGCTCACGCCGCGGGAAGGCGCACGGTGGCGGTGACGCCCACGCCCGGCGCGGTGCGCAGCTGAAGCCGCCCGTCCATGGCGTGGCAGAACAGGCGGGCCAGGGGCAGGCCCAGCCCTGCGCCCCTGCTGCGGCGCACCAGCGCGTTCTCCCCCTGCTCGAAGGGGCGCATCAGCCGGGGCAGCTCGTCCGGCGCGATCCCCGGGCCGGCGTCGGCCACCTCGAAGTGCACGCGCTCGCCCACCCGGCGCACCGTCAGGGTCACCTCGCCGCCCTCCGGAGAGGCGGCCGTGGCGTTGGAGAGGAGCGCGGCCAGCACCGCACCCACCCCCCGCCGGTCCGCCCGGACGCGCTCGGCCCCCGGCTCGATCCGCGGGACGAGGCGCACGCCCTTGGCGGCGGCCGCGTCGGCGGCGGCCACCAGCGCCTCGCCGACCACCTCCTCCACCGGCTCCACCTGCAGGTCCAACTCCATGGCGCCCGACTCCAGGCGCGCGATGTCGAGGATCTGGTTGACGAGCGCCAGGAGCTCCAGCCCGCTGTCGCGCACCATGCGGGCGTGCTCGGCGTAGCGCGGGTCGCCGATGGGCCCGTGCAGCTCGCGCGCGATGATCTCGGAGAAGCCGATCACCGCGTTCAGGGGCGTGCGGAGCTCGTGGCTCACCGTGCGCAGGAACGAGCGGGCGCCCGCGTCCTCGCCCACGCGGCCGGCGGCGCGGCGCGGGGAGGCCCCGGCGGGCGACGCGGTGGGCAGGATCTCGTACTGTTCGGCGCAGGCCATGCGGGCCTCGTTCTGAGGAGCGGCGTCCACAGGAGCACGGTCGAGCTTACCGTTCCGTTCATGCACCGGCCGTCCACAGGCGGGGGGTCGCCCGCTGGTTGCGCAAGCTCGCGGCGGCGCCGGCCGGCGGCTAGGCTGGAGGCTGTCCCGAGCGCCCGCCGATTCCCTTGCCTTCCGCCACCCCCTCCGCCGAGCCGGACGCCGCCCGCCGCGCCGCGGGCCGGCTGACGCTGAGGGCGCTCCACGCGGGCTGGGGCCTGCTGGTGGCCGTGCTGGCCGCGCTGGCCCTGCTGCTCGCCGCCTCCCCGCCCGGTCCCCGGGCGCTCCTGGCGCTCGCGCTCCTGGCCGCGCCGGGCCTCCTGGCGGCGGTGGACGAGCGCGCGCTGCGGCGGTCGCGCGCCGCCCTGGCGGGCTGGGCGCTGTCGGTGGGGGCTGCGGCGGCGCTGTGCGGCGGCGTCACGGGGCCGCTGGCCGCCGCGGTGCTGGCCCCGGCGCTGGTGGGCGTCGCCACCCGCGCCTTCACCCTCGGCGCGGCCCTGACCTGCCTCGCGGCGGGGCTCCTGTCCGCGTCGGCCGCCCTCGGCCTTCTCCCGCCGTCCGGCTTCGCACCGGGGGACGCGGCCGCCCTGGCGTCAGGGCTGATCGCCGCCACCGCGCTCCTGGCCGCGGCCGCCGCCGCCATCCTCTCCCGCACCGGGGAGCCACCCGCCGCCGCCGCCGCAGGACCGGGCGACCCCGCCGAGCCCGCCGCCCTGCGGCGCGAGCTCGCCGACGCCCGGGCGGCGCAGGCGAGGGCGGAGGACGAGGCGCAGGCCCGCGCCCGCTTCCTGGCGGAGATGAGCCACGAACTCCGCACGCCGCTGAACGCCATCGTCGGCTTCTCCGACATCATGCGCCAGCGCCTGTTCGGCCCCTTGTCCGACCGCTACGGCGAGTACGCCGAGCTGATCCACGAGTCGGGCGGCCACCTCACCAGCCTGCTCAACGACGTGCTCGACATGTCCAAGATCGACGCCGACCGCTACGAGCTCCGGCTGGAGCGCTTCGACGCGCGCGACCCTTGCGCCGTGGCCCTGAAGCTCATGCGCGGCGCGGCCGAGGAGAAGGGCGTGACCCTGCGCGGCGTGCTTCCCGCCGCCCCCGTGGAGGTGGACGCCGACGAGCGGGCGGTGAAGCAGATCGCGCTCAACCTCCTGTCCAACGCCATAAAGTTCACC
>CAXSHO010000009.1:22116-40225 GCA_964237305.1 uncultured Caulobacteraceae bacterium | reverse complement strand
CCGTAGATGCCGCCGTTGGTGATGGTGAAGGTGCCGCCCGTCATGTCGGCCATGTCGAGCTGGCCGTCGCGGGCCTTCTTGCCCAGCGCGCCGATGCCCTTCTCCACGCCCGCCAGGGTGAGCTGGTCGGCGTCGCGCAGCACGGGGACGACGAGGCCCTTGTCGGTGCCGACCGCCACGCCGATGTCGTAGTGGTTCTTGTAGATGAGGTCCTGCCCGTCGATCTCGGCGTTGACGGCGGGGATCTCCTTCAGCGCGGCCACCACCGCGCGAACGAAGAAGCCCATGAAGCCCATCTTCACGCCGTGGCGCTTCTCGAACGCGTCCTTGTACTGGGTGCGCAGCGCCATGACGGTGGACATGTCCACCTCGTTGAAGGTGGTCAGCTGGGCGGCGGTGTTCTGCGCCTCCTTCAGCCGGCGCGCGATGGTCTGACGCAGGCGCGTCATGCGCACCCGCTCCTCCTTCGGCTGGTCGGGGCGCGGGCCGGCGGCCACCTGCACGGGGGGAGCGGGGGCGGAGGGCGCGGGAGACGGCGCCGGGGCGGGGGCCTTGGCCTGGGTGGCCGCCAACGCGTCGCCCTTGGTGATGCGGCCGTCGCGGCCGGTGCCGGCGATCCGCGACGGGTCGATCCCGGTCTCCGTCACGATCCGCTGGACGGAGGGGGCCAGCGGCGCGCCCGCGGGCTCCGGACCCTTCTGGGCGGCGGGGGGCTCGTTGGCGGGCGTCTGCTCGCCCGCGCCGGAGGGCTGCTGCGCGGCGGGCGCCGGCGCGGGAGCCGCGGCCCCGCCTGCGCCGCCGATGCGGGCGATCACCTGGTTCGGCGTGACGGTGGCGCCCTCCTCCGCGCTGATCTCGCTCAAGGTCCCGTCGGCGGGGGAGGAGACCTCGATGGCCACCTTGTCGGTCTCGATCTCGACCAGCACCTCGTCGCGCTTCACCGCGTCGCCGACCTTCTTGGACCACTTGGCGACGGTGCCCTCCGTCACGCTCTCGCCCATGGCGGGCACGGTGACGGCGGCGCCCGTCGCGGAACCGGTGGCGGAACCGGGGGCGGGCTTCTCGGCGGTGTCGGCGGCGGGCATGGGCGGCGAGGTCCTTGGGCGTTCGGTCAGGAGGGCGCGCCGGTCAGGCGAACGCGTCGGTGAGGAAGGTGTCGAGTTCCTTGGCGTGGCGGCTGCCGATGCCGGCGGCGGTGGAGGCGGAGGCGGGCCGGCCCACGTAGCGGGCGCGCTTGGCGGCCGTGTCGGTGCGCTGCAGCGTCTCCTCCATCCAGGGGTCGACGAAGCTCCAGCCGCCCATGTTCTTCGGCTCCTCCTGCACCCAGACCAGTTCGGCGGCGGGAAAGCGCGCCAGCTCCTTGCGCAGCGACTGCATGGGCCAGGGATAGAATTGCTCCAGCCGCAGGATGTAGACGTCGTCGCGCCCGACCTGCTCGCGCCGCTCCAAGAGGTCATAATAGACCTTGCCCGAGCAGACGAGCACCCGCCTGATCTCGGCGTCGGGACGCAGCGTGGCGGTGGTCTTGCCGTTCGCGTCCTGCGCGTCGTCCCACAGCACGCGGTGGAAGGCGGAGCCCTCGGCCATGTCGGCGAGGGGGGAGACCGCCTTCTTGTGACGCAGGAGGCTTTTGGGCGTCATCACGACCAGGGGCTTACGGAAGCTGCGCTTCACCTGCCGCCGCAGGGCGTGGAAGTAGTTGGCGGGGGTGGTGCAGTTGACCACCTGCATGTTGTCCTCGGCGCACATCTGCAGGAAGCGCTCCAGCCGCGCCGAACTGTGCTCGGGCCCCTGACCCTCGTATCCGTGCGGAAGCAGCATGACGAGGCCGGACATGCGCAGCCACTTGCGCTCGCCCGACGAGATGAACTGGTCGATCACCACCTGGGCGCCGTTGGCGAAGTCGCCGAACTGCGCCTCCCACAGCACCAGCGTGTCCGGGTCGGCCAGGCTGTAGCCGTACTCGAAGCCCAGCACCGCCTCCTCCGACAGCGCCGAGTCGATCCCCTCGTAACGCGCCTGGCCGGGCCGCAGGTGGTTCAGCGGCGTGTGACGGCTCTCGTCGGACTGGTCGACGATGGCCGAATGGCGCTGGCTGAAGGTGCCGCGCACGCTGTCCTGACCGGACAGGCGCACGGGCGTCCCCTCGTCCAGGAGCGTGGCGAAGGCGAGGTGCTCGGCGGTGGACCAGTCGAGCCCCGTGCCGGTCTGGATCATCTCGTGGCGCGTCTCGATCACGCGCCGCAGCGTCTTGTGCGCGTGGACGTGCTCGGGGATGGACGTCATCTTCAGCCCGAGGTCGCGCAGCTTCTGCAGCGGGGCGCAGGTCTCGCTGGGTTCGCCCTGGGGCGCGAGGCCCGACCACTTGCCGTCCAGCCAGTCGGCCTTGTTGGGGGCGTAGGTCTTGCCCGCGTCGAACTCGTTGGAGAGGAAGGTCTCGAACTCGCCGACCCAGCCCTCCACCTGCTCCGGCGTGACCACGCCCTCCTTCGCCAGCCGCTCGGCGTAGATCTCGCGGGTGGAGCGCTGGCCCTTGATCTGGGCGTACATCACCGGCTGGGTGAAGGTGGGGTCGTCGCCCTCGTTGTGGCCGAAGCGGCGGTAGCACCACATGTCGACCACCACGTCCTTGCCGAACTCCTGGCGGTACTCGGCGGCCACCTTGGCGGCGAACACCACGGCCTCCGGGTCGTCGCCGTTGGCGTGCAGGATGGGCGCCTCCACCATCAGCGCGGTGTCGGACGGGTAGGGCGAACTGCGGCTGAAGCGCGGGGCGGTGGTGAAGCCGATCTGGTTGTTGACGATGAAGTGCACGGTGCCGTGCGTCTCGTACCCCTCGATGCCCGACAGCATGAAGCACTCGGCCACCACGCCCTGGCCGGCGAAGGCGGCGTCGCCGTGCAGCAGCAGCGGCAGCACCTTGGAGCCGGTGCAGGAGGGGTTCTCCAGCCGGTCGAAAGTCTGCTTGGCGCGCGCCTTGCCGATCACCACCGGGTTGACGATCTCGAGGTGGCTGGGGTTGGCGGTGAGCGACAGGTGCACCCGGTTCCCGTCGAACTCCCGGTCCGAGCTCGCGCCCAGGTGGTATTTGACGTCGCCCGAGCCCTCGATGTCGGACGGGACCGAGGAGCCGCCCTGGAACTCGTGGAAGATGATCCTGTAGGGCTTGCCCATGACGGCCGCGAGGACGTTGAGGCGCCCGCGGTGGGGCATGCCCACCACGATCTCGTCCACGCCCAGCGCCCCGCCGCGCTTGATGATCTGCTCCAGTGCGGGGACCGTGGCCTCTCCGCCGTCCAAGCCGAAGCGCTTGGTGCCGGGGAAACGTTTGTGCAGGAAGCGCTCGAAGCCCTCGCCCTCGATCAGCTTCTTCAGGATGGCGACCTTCCCCTCGGCGGTGAAGGTGATCTCCTTGTCGTGGCCCTCGATCCGCTCCTGGATCCAGGCCTTCTCCTGCGGGTTGGAGATGTGCATGTACTGCACGCCCAGCGTGCCGCAGTAGGTGCGCTTGAGGATGGCGAGGATCTCGCGCAGCGTCGCGGTCTCCAGCCCCAGCATGTAGTCCAGGAAGATGGGCCGGTCATGGTCGGCCTCGCTGAAGCCGTAGGTGGCCGGATCCAGCTCGTCGTGCGTGGGGATGGTGCGCTCGAAGCCCAGCGGGTCGAGGTTGGCCGCCAGGTGCCCGCGGATGCGGTAGGCGCGGATCATCATGATGGCGCGCACGCTGTCGAGCGTCGCGGCGCGCACCGCCTCGGCCGAGGCGCCGGGCGCCTTGTCCACCAGCGCGGCGCCGACCTTGGCCTCCACCGCCTTGGCCACGGCGGCGGAGGTGGCGGGCGCCGCGGCGGGCCACTGCCCGTCGAGCGCGCCCATCCAGTCGGGGCGCGGCGCGGGCGCGGAGCCCCTGGCCCAGCCGGGCTCGGCGGCGGCGGCGCTGATGTCTGAGGCGCGCTCGCGGAAGGTGTCGAAGTGGGCGCGCCAGCTCGGCGGCACGGTGGCCGGGTCTGCGGCGTATCGGGCGTAGAGGCCCTCCACGTAGTCGGCGTTGCCGCCGTAGAGGAAGCTCGTCTCCGAAAGGAGGGGCGCGATGCGCCCTGCGTCGTCCGCCATCGTGTCCACCTGTGAGGCGTTCGCCGTCACAGGGGACGGCGAGGCCCGTCTATATGGGTATTCGCACCAAACCGTGAGCTTGGCCTTGGCGCTCAGCCGTGGAGGACGGCCAGCAGCGTCTTGCCGAGTTCGGCGGGGGAGGGCGAGACCCTGATGCCCGCCTTCTCCATGGCCGCGATCTTGGAGTCCGCGTCGCCCTTGCCGCCCGAGACGATGGCGCCCGCGTGGCCCATGGTGCGGCCGGGCGGCGCCGTGCGGCCCGCGATGAAGCCCGCCATGGGCTTGGACCGGCCGCGTCTGGCCTCGTCGACGATGAACTGCGCCGCGTCCTCCTCGGCAGAGCCGCCGATCTCGCCGATCATGATGATCGACTGGGTGGCCTCGTCGGCCAGGAACATCTCCAGGACGTCGATGAACTCGGTGCCCTTCACCGGGTCGCCGCCGATGCCCACCGCCGTGGTCTGGCCGAGGCCCGCGTTGGAGGTCTGGAACACGGCCTCGTAGGTCAGCGTGCCCGAGCGGCTCACTACGCCGACGGAGCCGGCCTTAAAGATGTTGCCCGGCATGATGCCGATCTTGCACTGGCCGGGCGTGAGCACGCCCGGGCAGTTCGGCCCGATCAGGCGCGACTTCGATCCGGCGAGGCTGCGCTTCACCTTGACCATGTCCTCCACCGGGATGCCCTCGGTGATGCAGACGATCAGCGGGATCTCGGCGTCGATCGCCTCCAGGATGCTGTCGGCGGCGAACGGCGGCGGGACGTAGATGACGCTGGCGTCGGCGCCCGCCTTCTCACGGGCCTCGAGAACCGTGTCGTAGACGGGCAGGCCCACGGCGGTCTGGCCGCCCTTCCCGGGGGTGACGCCCGCGGTCATCTTCGTGCCGTACGCCACCGCTTGCTCGGTGTGGAACGTGCCCTGCGCGCCGGTGATCCCCTGGCAGATGACGCGGGTCTGGCGGTCGACGAGGACGGACATGAGGCTCCGGGAGGCGGCGGGTCGCGCCTCGGACGGGGCGGGCGCGATGGGCGCGGTCCTACCGCAGGGGTCCGACGGAGGGAACCCCGTTCAGCCGCCCACCCGGGGCAGGTCGGCGAGGCGGAGCGTCAGGCCGGGGATCAGGAGCGCCCCCACCGCCTCCTCGCGCTCGAACACCTCCACGGCGCCGTAGCCCTCCGCGCCGGGTTCGCGGTGCACGTGGACGCGCGCCGCGTCCAGCTCGACGACCCAGTAGTCGCGCACGCCGTACCTAGCGTAGAGCTTGGCCTTCCACCCGAGATCGCGCCGCACGGAGCTGTCGGCCTGCTCGATCGCCAGGAGCACGTCGGGGCCGCGCACGTCGCCCGTGGCCAGTTTCGCCGGGAAGACATGAAAGTCCGGCGACGGCGCGTTCTGTTCCGACAGCACCAGCGTGGATCCGGGCACGACGGCGTAGGTTTCGTCCAACGCACGCAGCAACCAGCGGGTGAGGGCGACGGTGTAGTCCTTGTGGCGATCGCCGTCCGCAGGCATCTCGATGAGCTCCCCCTCGATCAGCTCCTCTCGCGCGCCTTCTTCGACAAGGCCGAGCTTCATCATCGCGAGCACGTCGGCGAAGGTGAAGCGGTGGCGCGGCTCCTCGACGGAGGTCGCCAGGTCGGGCGGGCGGACGGCGACGTTCATGCCGTCATCCTAGCACGCACGCCCGCGCGGCTCACGAGGTGGGCACGGCCTCGATCAGGATGGTGGGAGACTGCACACCGCCCTCGCCCTTCTGCAGCACGAGGAAGCGCGCCACGCCCGCGGCGATGGCGGCCTTGCCCGTCTTCTCGTCACTCTCATTCAGTTGGGTGTGCACGCCCGCCTTGTCGCTGAAGGCCCAGCCCACGCGCACGCCCTGGGAGAGCGTGGCGTCGCGGGGCACCCCGGCCCGGGTCTGCATGGCGGCCTCCACCGCGGCGTTCTCGGCCGTGGCTGCGCCCAGGCCGCACGCGTGCATCTTCACCGGAACGCCGCCGAGCGGCCTCGTCTGCTCGCCCACGAACAGGAACTGGAAACCCGACGCCTCGATCTTCAGCCGACCCGCCGCGTTCTGGAAGCTGGCGGCGAGGGGCGCGAGCAGGGCGTCGGGCAGCGGCGACCAGCCCGCCGCGTCAGCCGCCGCCGGCACGCCCGCACGATCGGAGGCGGGGGCGAGACACAGCTTGTCGAAGGCGGCCACGAGTTCCGCGGCGGGCGTGGCCTGCGCCGAGGCGGCCGCGGGCGCGGCGACGAGCGCCAGAGCCGGGAGGAGGTGGGCGAGGCGGAGGGTGGCGCGCATGCTCACGCCGCCCGCACGGCCTTGACGATCTTGTCCGCCGCATCGGCCAGGTCGTTGGCGGCGATCACGTTGAGGCCTGAGCCCGAGAGGATGGCCTTGCCCTGGTCGACGTTGGTGCCCTCCAGCCGCACCACCAGGGGCACCTGCAGCCCCACCTCCTTCACCGCGGCGATCACGCCCTCCGCGATGATGTCGCAGCGCATGATGCCGCCGAAGATGTTCACCAGGATGCCCTTCACGTTCGGGTCGCCGGTGATGATCTTGAACGCCGCCGTCACCTTCTCCTTGGAGGCGCCGCCGCCCACGTCGAGGAAGTTGGCGGGCTCCGCGCCGTAGAGCTTGATGATGTCCATAGTGGCCATGGCCAGGCCCGCGCCGTTGACCATGCAGCCGATCTCGCCCTCCAGCGAGATGTAGGCCAGGCCGAACTTGGAGGCTTCGATCTCCTTGGCGTCCTCCTCCGTCTCGTCGCGCAAGCTTACGATGTCGGGGTGGCGGAACAGGGCGTTGCCGTCGAAGGAGACCTTGGCGTCCAGCACGCGCAGGTGGCCGCCGTCCGGCTCGTCGGTGACGATCAGGGGGTTCACCTCCAGCATGCTCATGTCCTTGGCGGTGAACGCCGCGTAGAGCTGGCCCAGGAGCTTGGCGCCCTCCCTGGCGAGCCCGCCCTCCAGCTTCAGCGCGGCGGCGAGCGCCCGGCCGTGGTGGGGCATGACGCCGGTGGCGGGATCGATCTGGATGGTGAGGATCTTCTCGGGCGTGGAGTGCGCCACGTCCTCGATGTCCATGCCGCCCTCCGTGGAGGCGACCACGGCCACCCGGCTGGTCTCGCGGTCGACCAGGAGCGAGAGGTAGAGCTCGCGCGCGATGTCGGACGCCTCCTCGATGTAGAGTCGGTTCACCTGCTTGCCCTTGGGGCCGGTCTGGTGCGTGACGAGCACGCGGCCCAGCATCTCCTGCGCGGCGGCCTCCACCTCGTCGGCTGATCTGGCGAGGCGCACGCCGCCCTTGGCGTCGGGGGCCAAGCCCTCGAACCTGCCCTTGCCGCGCCCGCCCGCGTGGATCTGGCTCTTCACCACGAAGAGGGGGGAGCCCATGGCCTCCGCCGCGCGGCGGGCCTCGGCCGGGGTGGTCACCGCCTCGCCGCGGCTGACGACGACGCCGAAGCCCTTGAGGACGGCCTTGGCCTGGTGCTCGTGGATGTTCATGGGCTCAGGGTCCGGAAGGCGGGGGTCCGCCGCGTTCTAGAAGCCGCCCCCGCGCCCGGCAACCGGCGCCCGCCTCAGCCGAAGAACAGCGCGAACATCAGCCGGCCGGGCAGGAAGGTGAGCAGCCCCGCGATGAGGAGGCCGCCGACGAACACCGACGTCATCATCCGCGCGTGGCGGCGCACCTGGCGGCGGCGCACGAAGGCGATCCCCAGCGGCACGGCGATCGTCGTCCAGCCCGACAGGAAGTGGATGAAGCTGAACTGGTCGTGGCTGCTGCGGATCCAGAACGAGCTCACCGCCGTCACCAGCATGCAGGCCGACCAGGCGTAGCCGAGCGTCCGGTGCGCCTGCGTGCCCTTCACCCCGATCATCAGCGCCGTGCCGATCCCCAGCGCGGCGAAGGCGCAGGTCATGTGCAGGATCACGACGGGGTGGATGCGCCACACCCGCGCCAGGAGCTCCAGCCGCGGTCCGTGCAGGTGCAGGTGGCGCAGCTGCCCGCCCCAGTAGCTCCACGCCTGCGGGCCGCCCGCGAGCGCCACGATCCCCACCGGGACGAGCACGCCCGTGAAGAGGAGGCCCAGCCGGCCGAGGCGCGACAGCTGCAGGCGGGGGGCGGGGTTGGAGGGCAGGGCGGCTTGCGACATGGTCGGCTCCGGTCTGGCGCGGGTCGGTCGCGCCGTCGGAGATCTGGCTACCGCCGTGACCGCGCCCGCACCCGCCCAGATGCGTGACCCGCCGCCCGGCCTTCGCGGACGGACGAGGCCCGCCGTCCGCGCTTCGTGGACGGCGGGCCTGGCGCGGCTGACGATCATCTCCCTGGCGGTGGCGGGCTTCCTGACCCTGTCGGACGCGTTCGGGATGAGCGTGGTCCCGGCCTGGGTGCGCTTCGCCTACTGGATCGTCATGCTGCTGATCGGCTCGGGGATCAGCCTGGCGGGCCAGCGCTGGATCGAGCACCATCCCGATGCGCCGCTGTGGCCGCGGGTGCTCGGCCTGTGGCTGACGCTCTCCGCCGTGATGACGCCCGTGGTCATCGTGGCGACGCGGCTGGTGTTCGGCGGCGGTTGGGGCTGGGGGACGCTCCTGGGCTTCATCCCGCCGGTGGCCGCCGTGTCCGCCCTGATGACCGGGCTGAACGTCCTGACCCTGCAGGCGCGCCGCAACGCCGCCGCCCGCACGGCCGACGCCGCCGCGCCCGGCCCCCCCGCGCCCGCCGACCCGCAACCCTCCGCCTTCATGCGCCGCCTCCCGCCGCGGCTGCGGGGGGCGGAACTCTACGCGGTGGAGGCGGAGGACCACTACCTGCGCGTCCACACCGACCGCGGCTCCGACCTCCTGCTCATGCGCCTGGCCGATGCGCTGGACGAGCTCGGCCCCGTGGAGGGCGCGCGCACGCACCGCTCCTGGTGGGTGGCGCGCGCGGCTGTGGTGGACGCGCGCCGCGGGGACGGGCGCGCGGTGCTGACGCTGAAGGACGGGGCGCAGGCCCCGGTGAGCCGCAGCTACGCCCCCGCCCTCCGCGAGGCCGGGTGGTTCTGAGCGGCGCGCGCCGCTATCCTGGCCGCATGGCTCTCCGTCGCATCCTCAACGTCGCGCTGCCCGACGACGCACGCATCCTCAAGCAGGCCTCCGTTCCCGTGGGCGCGGTCACCGACGAGGTGCGCGCCCTGGCCGACGACATGCTCCAGACCATGTACGACGCCCCGGGCATCGGCCTCGCCGCGGTGCAGGTGGGCGAGCTCGTGCGGATCATCGTCATGGACCTCGCCCGCGAGGACGAGCCGAAGGCGCCCAAGGTGTTCGTCGACCCGGTGGTCACCTGGAGCTCCGACGAGACCAAGCCGTGGGAGGAGGGCTGCCTCTCCATCCCCGAGATCTACGACGAGGTGGAGCGCCCCGCCCGCGTGCGCCTGTCCTACACCGACCGCGACGGCGCGCGCGTGGAGGACGAGGAGGCGGACGAGCTCTACGCCGTGTGCATCCAGCACGAGATCGACCACCTGAACGGCGTGCTCTTCACCGACCACCTGTCGCGGCTGAAGCGCGACCGGGCGCTCGCCAAGGTCAAGAAGGCGCAGCGCCAGGCGGCGTGAGCCCGCCCCGCCGCCGCCCGCCCGCCCGCAGCCCGCGGCGCCCAAGACTTGGGCGGCCGGGGGCGGCCGGGGAAGACGGGCCTGGACGCGCCGCCCCGCGCCGGAACACATAGGCGGCGTCCAAGCGTTGCGGTGACGATGAGCTACGACGAGATGCGCGGGGCGGAGGGGGCGGGTGCGGCCGTGCGCCCCGCCTACGCCCGCCTGCGCCGCTGGCTCGACGAGACCCCGCCCGACCTCCTGGAGACGCGCCGCCGGCAGGCGGAGCTGTTCTTCCGGCGCTTAGGGATAACCTTCGCCGTGTACGGCGACGAGGACGGGGCCGAGCGGCTGATCCCCTTCGACCTCGTGCCGCGCGTGATCGACCGGCGCGAGTGGCGGGTGCTGGAGCGCGGCCTCGAGCAGCGGGTCACCGCGCTCAACATGTTCCTGCAGGACGTGTACGGCCCGCGCGAGTGCGTGCGCGCCGGCATCATACCCGAAGACCTCGTGCTGCAGAACGGGCAATTCCGGCTGGAGACCGCCGCCATCCGCCCGCCCCACGGCGTCTACACCCACATCTGCGGCGTGGACCTGGTGCGCACGGGCGAGGACGACTGGTTCGTGCTGGAGGACAACTGCCGCACGCCTTCCGGCGTCAGCTACATGCTGGAGAACCGCGAGGCGATGATGCGCCTCTTCCCCGCGCTGTTCTCCCAGCACCGGGTGGCGCCGGTGGAGACCTACCCCGACGCGCTCCTCTCCACGCTCCGCGCCTGCGCACCGAACGGCGGCGATCGCGAGCCGGTGGTCGTGGTGCTGACGCCCGGGCCGTACAACTCGGCGTACTACGAGCACAGCTTCCTGGCCGACAAGCTGGGGGTGGAGCTGGTGGAGGGGCGCGACCTCTTCGTGGACGACCAGGTCGTCCACATGCGCACCACCGACGGCCCCCGGCGGGTGGACGTGATCTACCGCCGGGTGGACGACGACTGGCTGGACCCGCTGACCTTCCGGCCGGACTCGTCGCTGGGCGTGCCCGGCCTGATCGGGGCCTACGCCGCGGGGAACGTCACGCTGGCCAACGCGCCGGGGGCGGGGGTGGCCGACGACAAGGCGGTGTACAGCTACATGCCCGCGCTGATCCGCTTCTACACGGGGGCGGACGCCGTCATCCCCAACGTGCCCACCTGGCGCTGCCGCGAGCCCGAGGCGCTGCGCGAGGTGCTGGACCGCCTGCCCGAGCTGGTGGTGAAGGAGACGGCGGGTTCGGGCGGATACGGGATGCTCGTCGGCCCCACCTCGACCAGGGCGGAGGTGGAGGCGTTCCGCGCCCGCCTCCTCGCCGACCCGCAGGGCTTCATCGCCCAGCCCACGCTCTCCCTCTCCACCTGCCCGACGTTGTGCGACGGCGGCCTGGGCGCCCGCCACGTGGACCTGCGGCCGTTCGTGCTCACCGGGCCGGACGGCGTGCGCATCGTCCCCGGCGGCCTGACGCGGGTGGCGCTGACGGAAGGCTCGCTGGTGGTGAACTCCTCCCAGGGCGGCGGCACCAAGGACACCTGGGTGCTGGACGAGACGACCCAGTCGATGGGCGCCATGACGCAGACGATCGGGAACGGCCTGAGCCAATCCATGGGCGGCCTCACCCAGTCGTTCGACATCTGAGATGCTGAGCCGCACCGCCGACAACCTGTTCTGGGCGGCCCGCTACATGGAGCGGGCCGACTTCAACGCCCGCATCCTGGACGCCGCCGTGCGCCTCTCCGCGCTGCCCGCCAGCTACGCGGGCGAGTCGGGGGCGGAGTGGGCGGGGGCGCTCGCCACCTCCGACACGGACGACGCCTTCGCCGCCACCGGGCGGGAGCCCACCGAGGCCGCGGTGAAGCACCACCTGGCCTTCGACTACGACAACCCGTCCTCCATCGTCTCCTGCCTGGAGACCGCCCGGGCCAACAGCCGCGCGGTGCGCACCGCGCTGACGCCGGAGACCTGGGAGGGGATCAACGGCGCCTGGAACGAGCTCCAGACCCTCGACGAGGCCATGGACGCCGAGCGCTTCGCCCGCTTCCTGGAGTGGACCAAGCGCGTGTCGCTCGCCTTCGACGGGTCCGCCGGGCGCACCATGCTGCGCAACGACGCCTACTGGTTCCTGCGGCTGGGCACCGCCGTCGAGCGGGCGGACAACACCGCGCGCCTCCTGGACGTGAAGTACCACCTGCTGCTGCCGGAGAAGGAGCCGGTGGGCGGCGGGCTGGACTACTTCGGGTGGACCACCATCCTGCGCGAGGTGTCTGCGCTCACCGCGTACCGCTGGGTCTACCGCGAGGAGATCAAGCCGTGGCTGGTGGCCGACCTCCTGCTCCTGAACCGCCAGCTGCCGCGGTCGGTGTCCTCGTCCTACGAGGTGATCACCGCCTCGCTCGACGCCCTGGCCGAGCAGTACGGCCGCACCGGGCCGTCGCAGCGCATGGCGGTGGACATCCTGCACCGGCTGGAGGGCTCGCGGGTGGAGGAGCTGTTCCAGTCGGGCCTGCACGAGTTCATCACCCAGCTCCTGCGCGACAACGCCGCGCTGGGTGGCGCCGTCGCCCGCCAGTACCTGAGCTGAGGCGGGTCTGGTGCGCATCCGGATCGACTACGAGACGGCCTACGCCTACGCCTCGCCCGTCCAGGGGGCGCTGCAGCAGCTGAAGCTCACGCCCCGCGACCACGCGGGCCAGCGGGTGGCGCGCTGGCGGGTGGAGGTGGACGCCGACGGGCGGCTGCGCCGGGGCGAGGACGGGTTCGGCAACATCCAGCACACCTTCACCCTGGGCGCCCCCTCCGAGCGGGTGGTGGTGCGCGCCTCCGGCGAGGTGGACGTCGGCGACGTCGCGGGCGTGCTGGGCGCCCTGCCCGAGCGCCTCCCGCCCGGCGTCTACCTCCGCTCAACCCCGCTCACCGCGCCCGACGCCGCGCTGGACGCCCTCGCCGTCACGGCCACGGGCGCGGGCAGGCTGGACCGGCTGCACGCGCTGATGGGCGCGGTGCGCGAGCGCGTGCGGTTCGACACGGAGGCCACCTCGCCCTCCACCACCGCGGCGCAGGCGCTGGAGCTCGGCCGGGGCGTCTGCCAGGACCTGTCGCACGTCTTCATCGCGGCGGCGCGGCGGATGGGCGCGCCCGCCCGCTACGTCTCCGGCCACCTCCTCCGGCCCGGGACGCCCGAGCAGACGGCCGCCCACGCCTGGGCCGAGGCCTGGGTGGACGACCTGGGCTGGGTGGGCTTCGACCCGACGAACGGCGTCTGCCCCGCCGACCGGCACCTGCGCGTGGCCGTGGGCCCGGACTATCTCGCCGCCGCCCCCTTCCGCGGCGCCCGGCGCGGCGGCGGCGAGGAGACCATGCGTGTGCGGCTCCTGGTGGCGGACGCGTCGCGGCCCTCCGGGCCGGCGCCCGGCGGCGACTGACCCGCCGCAAGGCCGAGGTGGACGCGGGCGGCGCTTGTGCGCGAAGCTCCCGCCGATGACCGCTTCCCGCCCCACCTCCGCATGAGCCGCACGCCCCCGCGCACGGCGGCCGCGGCCCCGGCCGCAGCCGCCCCCAGGCCCTCCGTCCTGCCCACGGTGGCGGCCGTCGCCGCGGTGGCGCTGGCGGGCGGGGCGCTGGCGGCCTTCACCGCGATCACCGCCCGTCGCGTGGCCAAGGCCCTGCCGCCGGAGGGGACCTTCGTGGAGGTGGAGGGCGCCCGCCTGCACGTGCTGGACCGCGGGAGCGGACCGGCGATCGTGATGATCCACGGCCTGGCCGGGCAGATGCGCCACTTCACCCACTCCCTGGCCGAGCGGCTGGAGGGCGACCACCGGATCGTGGCGGTGGACCGGCCGGGCGCCGGCTGGTCGGACGCGGCGCCGGGGGCGAGCCAGTCCGTCCGCGCCCAGGCCGCCGTGATCGCCGCGCTGATCCGCCGCCTCGGCCTCGACCGCCCGCTGGTGGTGGGCCACTCGCTGGGCGGCGCGGTGGCGCTGGCGCTGGCGCTGGACCATCCGGACGCGGTGGGCGGCCTCGCCCTGATCGCACCCCTGACCCAGCCGGTGGAGGACGCCGCGCTCTCCCCGGTGTTCCGCGCCCTGGCCATCCGCTCGCCCGCCGTGCGCAAGGTGGTCGCCTGGACGCTGGCCGTCCCCGCCTCCATGGCCCGCGGCGCGCAGGCGCTGGAGACGGTGTTCGCGCCGGAGCCCGCGCCCGCCGACTTCGGCACCCGTGGCGGCGGACTGCTCGGCCTGCGCCCGCGATCCTTCGAGTCCAGCTCGCGCGACCTCCTGGCGGCGGCGGAGGACCTGCCGGGGATGACGGCGCGCTATCCTTCGCTCACCACGCCGGTGGGCGTGCTCTACGGCGACGGCGACCGGCTGCTGGACCATGCCCTGCACGGCCACGGCCTTGTGGCGCAGCTGCCGTCGGTGGACCTGCAGGTGGTCGCCGGCGCGGGCCACATGATCCTGATGACGCAGCCCGACCTCACCGCCGCCTTCGTGCGGCGCCAGTCGGCCAAGGTGGAGCGCGCGTGATGGGAGCCGAAGAGACGCTGGACGTCCTCGTCATCGGCGCGGGCCTGTCGGGGATCGGCGCGGCGCACCACCTCGCCACGCGCCTGCCGGGCAAGCGTTTCGCCGTGCTGGAGGCGCGCGACGCGGTGGGCGGCACCTGGGACCTGTTCCGCTACCCCGGCGTCCGCTCCGACAGCGACATGTACACGCTGGGCTACCACTTCCGCCCCTGGGGCGAGGCCAAGGCCATCGCCGACGGCCCGTCCATCCTGAAGTACGTGCGCGACACCGCCCACGAGTCCGGCGTGGAGGGCCGCATCCGCTTCCGCCACAAGGTGCTGGCCCTGTCGTGGTCGAGCGCCGAAGCCCTGTGGACGGCCCGGGTGGAGACGCCCGGCGGCGAGGCCGAGATCCGCACCCGCTTCGTCATGAGCTGCACCGGCTACTTCGACTACGCCTCGGGCCACACGCCCGACCTGCCGGGACTGGACGCCTACGAGGGCCGGCTGGTGCACCCGCAGCACTGGCCGCAGGACCTGGACTACGCCGGCAAGCGGGTCGTGGTGGTGGGGTCCGGCGCCACGGCGGTGACGCTGGTGCCCGCCATGGCGCAGACCGCGGCGCACGTGGTCATGCTCCAGCGCTCGCCCACCTACGTGGTGTCGCGCCCGGCGGAGGACGCCATGGCCAACCGGCTGCGCAAGCATCTGCCGGCCAAGCTGGCCTACGGGCTCGTGCGCTGGCGCAACGTGCTCCTGGGCCTCTTCTTCTACCAGCGCATGCGCAAGTTCCCGGCGCAGGCCAAGACGCAGCTGATCGACATGGCGCGCGCGCAGCTGAAGCCCGGCTACGACGTGGAGACGCACTTCACGCCGAAGTACGCCCCTTGGGACCAGCGCCTGTGCCTGGTGCCCGACTCCGACCTGTTCACCGCGCTGAACGAGGACCGCGCCGAGGTGGTCACTGACGAGATCACAACGCTCACCGCCACGGGCGTGCGCCTGAAGTCGGGCCGCGAGCTCCCCGCGGACGTGCTGGTCACCGCCACCGGGCTGAAGCTGCAGCCGCTCTCCGGCATGGCGATCACCGTGGACGGGCGGGAGGTGAGCCTCGGCGACACGCTGAACTACCGCGGCGTGATGATGTCCGACGTCCCCAACCTCGCGGCGGTGTTCGGCTACACCAACGCGAGCTGGACGTTGAAGGCCGACCTGACCTCCGCCTGGGTGTGCCGGCTCCTCCAGCACATGGACGCCCGCGGCTGGGCCTCGGCCACGCCCGAGAACCACGACCCGGAGGTGACGGCCGAGCCGTTCCTGTCGTTCAGCTCGGGCTATGTGCAGCGCTCCGTGCACATGTTCCCCAAGCAGGGGTCCAAGGCGCCGTGGCGGCTGCACCAGAACTACGTGCTCGACATCCTGACGCTGCGCCACGCCAGGCTGGAGGACGGGGTGCTCGTCTTCCGCCGGCCCGGCGACGCGCCCGCCGCGACGGCCGCGGCCGTGAAGGAAGCCGCATGAGCTTCGAGACCCTCGACTACGTGGTGGAGGACGGGGTCGCCGTCGCCACCTTCAACCGCCCGGAGCGGATGAACACCTTCACCGCCCGGGTGATGCTCGACATGATCGCCCTGTTCGACAGGACGGACGCGGACGACGCGGTGCGCGCGGTGATCGTCACGGGCTCGGGCCGCGCCTTCTGCGCGGGCGCCGACCTCGGCCGCGGCGGCGACACCTTCGACCACACCAAGCGCGACGCGTCCGACGAGATCGTGATGGACGGGATCCGGCGCGACGGCGGCGGGCGCGTGACGCTGCGCATCTATGAAAGCCTCAAGCCCGTCATCGCCGCGGTGAACGGGGCGGCGGTGGGCATCGGGGCCACCATGCAGCTGCCCATGGATGCGCGGCTGGCGTCGACCTCCGCCCGGTTCGGCTTCGTCTTCGCTCGGCGCGGCATCACGCCGGAGGCCGCCTCCTCCTGGTTCCTGCCGCGGCTCGTGGGGCCGCCCACGGCGCTGGAGTGGTGCTACTCCGGCCGGGTGTTCGACGCGCAGGAGGCGTTCGACCGCGGGCTCGTTCAGTCGCTGCACGCGCCGGAGGACCTGCTCCCCGCGGCCAAGGCGCTGGCGCACCGGATGACCGACGAGAGCGCGGCGGTCTCCGTGGCGGTCACGCGCCAGCTGATCTGGCGCATGATGGGCGCGAGCCATCCCATGGAGGCGCACAGCGTGGACAGCCGCGCCATCCAGGCCCGCGGCCGCTCCGCCGACACCCGCGAGGGCGTCGCCGCCTTCACCGATAAGCGCCGCGCCGCCTACCCCGACCGCGTGAGCACCGACCTCCCGGACGTATGGGCCGGGCGCCCGGCCCCCGGCTTCTCCTAGCCGCCCTTCGCCACGGCCGGCCCGTAGTAGAGGGCGTTGAACAGGAACTTGAAGCTGAGGTGGGGCTGGCCGCGCATGGTCACCTCCGGGCCGAACAGGAAGACCTTGCCCCGGCCCAGGTCGGCGTCGACCACAGCGGTGGTGCCGTCCAGCGCCTTCTGTCCCCAGGCCCAGCCCGCGTGCAGCACGTCCTGGCCGTGGTAGCCCGCCACCGCCGTCGCGCCCGCGCCCACCCTGAAGGCGGGCGAGGAGTCGAAGAAGACGTCCATCCTCTCCGGCAGGCCGAAGGCGAGCGGCTGGCGCGGGTCCACCTCGGCGTGGAGCAGCGAGCCGGGAATGTAGAACTTCGTCCCCGGCAGCGGGCGCGGCTTCCCGTCCGGCCCCGGCTCGGTCAGCGCGTTCTCCACAGGCAGGCCCAGCTCGGTCCCGATCAGGCTGGAGCCGCCGATCCCCACCACCGCGCCGCCCGCCCGGGCGAACTCGGCGATCTTCGGCACGGTCTCGGCCACGGTGACGCGGCCCAGCCGGTCGCGCCACTGCGCCGGGATCGCCTGCGCGTCGGGCTGCCGACCGCCGCCGCCGCCGCGCCCGCCGCCGCCGGGCACGATCCCGTCGGCGAAGACCAGGACGTCGTAGTCGCGCCGCAGCTCGCCCGCGTTCAGCCGCTGCGGAAAGACCAGCGTGTAGGGGAACTCGAACTGCTCGAGAATCCAGCGGATCCAGCCCGACGGCATGGAGCCGCCGTACACGTCCACCAGCCCGATCCGCACCGGCTTGAGCGCGATCTTCTCGCCCGCGGGCGCCGCCCCCACGGCGTAGGCGGTGAGGCCGAGCCCCGTCACCGCGCGCTGCACCTCCGCGCGCGAGGCGGCGGTGGCGGGCACCCACAGCGCGCCGGGCGCGAAGGTGCGCCCGCCCGCCTGTGACGGGCCGCGCAGCCAGTAGGCGCGCTGCCCCGCCTTCATCAGCCGGTTGGTGAGGACGAAGCCGTTGTTCGGCGCGTGGTCCAGCACCCAGCCGGCCCCGCCGGAGCCGACGATCCGGCCCGCGGGCGGCGTGGCGATCACGTCAGGCACCGGGGCGAACGGCCCGTCGAAGGCGTCCAGCACCCGGTTGAAGCGCACGCCCATCTGCAGGGCCAGGGTGTAGCCGGTGATGTCGTACGGCCGGGTCGGCGGGCCGCCGGGATAGGCGAAGTCCTGCGGGTGGTCCTGCGGCTCGAACATGTCCAGCACGTGCGGGCGGAAGGCCTGGTCGGTGCGCACCACGTAGGAGCCCGCCGGGTAGGACTTGCCCGCCACGGTGAAGGCGGCGGTGGCGCGCTTGACCTCCACGCCGTTGTTCAGGAGCGCGTTCAGGAACTTGACCGCCGTGGGCAGGTCGGGCTGGTCGGCGGGGATGATGTAGCCGCGCGCGTCGCGCTTGGCGGGCGCATGCAGCACGGTGTCGTAGAGCTTGGGATCTACGATCGGCCGGAACTGCCCGCCGGGCGAGGGG
>CAXSHO010000009.1:10324-22106 GCA_964237305.1 uncultured Caulobacteraceae bacterium | reverse complement strand
TGGTCGGGCTCGTGGAGCACGGTGTCGTACAGCTTGGCGTCCACCGCCTCGCGCGCGTCGTAGCCGGTGAGGCCGGGGATGCCCTGCACCCCCTCCGCCGGTTTGGCCGCCTTGCCCGCCGCCTCCAGCGCCGCGATGCGCTTGGGCGTGATCGTCCAGCTGTCGGTCGAGCCGCGGCGGATCGCGTTCCGCCCCATGACGTAGTAATTGTAGAGCAACTCCTCGCGGTGCTTGGAGCCGTAGTCCATCACCGCCCGGTCGAGCTGGCGCATGTAGTCCACCGACTGCTTGAAGTGGAACAGCTGCGGGGCCACCGGAGCGGGCAGGTCCTCCCGCGCCAGCTGGTTCCGCGGCACCAGCGGCAGCTGGTAGGGCGTGGGGTCGCCGATGATCTCCGTGAGGATCCCCAGAGTGTTGTGGAAGTAGCTGACGGTGCGCAGGCCGCCGTTGAACCAAGTGGAGTAGGGCGCGCCCGAGCGCATGGTCGAGCCCGGCATGTCGTTGGCGATCAACCGGTTGTGCATGTGCAGCGCCAGCTCGTCGGTCTCGGTGATGACCAGCGGGTCGTAGTGAAAGTTGAACGGGTCGCGGAACGGCGGGATGAACACCACGGTGCCAAGTGGGCCGGTCTGGTGCTCGTTGTAGACGATCTGCGGACGCCAGTCGCGGAACAGGGCGCGGTTGGTGTTGGTGGTCTCCGCCTGGGTGGAGGCGTAGAAGTCTCGGTTGTCGTCGTGTCCGATGTACTTCTGGTAAAGCACCGGCAGGTCGGCGTTCCTGCGCTTCTTGGGGTCGGGCTCGCGCATGTACCAGTCGGCGACCATCTGCACGCCGTCGGGGTTGACGATGGGCAAGAGGATCACGTCGTCGGCCAGGAAGCGCAGCGTCTCCGCGTCGGTCCCCGACAGCAGGTCGTAGGCCAGCTGGATGTGCGTCTGCGAGGTGACGCTCTCGCTGGAGTGCAGGCCCGCGTCGATCCACACCACCGCCCGGCCCTCGGCCGCCAGCGCGTGCGCCTGCGCGTCGGTGAGCCCGCGGGCGTCGCCCAGCCGGCGGGCGATGTCGCGCCAGTGGTCCAGCCGCTGGAGGTTCTCCGGCGAGGAGACCACCATCATCAGTTGGTCGCGCCCCTCCGACGTCTTGCCGAGCGACACCAGCTTGGCGCGCGGTGACTCCTTGGCGAGCGTGCGCCAGTAGCCGGAGAGCTGGTCGTAGTTCGCCAGGAAGTAGTCCTCGCCCGGCGTGTGGCCGCCCAGCGCCTCGGCCGGGGTGGTCAGCCTGGGCGCGGGCTGCGCCTGGACCGCGCCCGCCAGCAGGAGGGCGGCCGCCGCCCCGAGCCACGCTCTGATCATGTGTCCGCCCCGTCCCGCCCTGTGGCCGCGATGTGAGCCCGGCGGCGGAGGCGGCGCAAGGCCGAGGTTGGCGCGGCGGCCCGCACGCGCCATTGGAGCGCCATGGCCGCCGCCCCCTCCGCCGACCCCGCCGCCCCGCCGCGCTCGGCGGTGATCGTGGGCGGCGGCTTCTCGGGCGCGGTGCTGGCGCTGAAGCTCGCGCGCGCCTGGCCCGGTGCGCCCGTGACGCTGGTGGAGCGCGGGGCGAGGGCCGGGGTGGGCCTGGCCTACGGGGCCTGCGCGCCGCACCACCTGCTGAACGTGCCGGTGAGCCGGATGGAGTGCGGGCTCTCGCCCACGTTCGGCGAGTGGCTGCAGGGCTGCGGCGCCGACCTCGCCGACGCCCTGGCCGAGAGCGGCGGCGCCCTCCCCGACGCCTTCGTGCCCCGCGCCCTGTTCGGCCGCTACGTGGAGGCGCTTCTGGCCGACGCGCTGGCGGCGCGGGGCGAGGGTCTCGTGCGGCTGCGCGGCGAAGCGGTGCGCGTGCTGGAGGCGCCCGCCCGCGGCGTGGTGCTGGACGACGGGCGCGAGGTGGAGGCCGGGCTCGTGGTGCTCGCCACCGGCAACATGGCCCCGGGCCGGCCGGGCGCCCCCGCCGGGGCCGAGGTGCTGGAAGGCGCCGCCTTCATCCCGGACCCCTGGGCGCCCGACGCCTTCCACGGCCTCGACCCTGACGGCGCGGTGCTGCTGGTGGGGGCGGGCCTGACCATGGCCGACGTGGTGCTGCGCCTGGAGGCGGACGGCCACCGCGGGCCGCTCACCGCCGTCTCCCGCCACGGCTGGCGGCCGGAGCGCCACGCGGCGGGCGGCGCCTGGGAGCCCTTCCTGCGCCGCGCCGAGCCCCGCAGCGCGCGCGAGGCGCTGCGCTTGGTGCGGGCGGAGCTGGCCCGGGCGCGCGCCGCGGGCGTGCCCTGGCAGCGCGTGTTCGACGCCGCGCGGCCGGACGCGGCGCGCGTCTGGCGCGGCTGGAGCCCGGCGGAGCGCGCCCGCTTCCTGCGCCACCTGCGCGCCCGGTGGGACGTGCACCGCCACCGCATGGCCCCGCGCATCGCCGACCGGCTGGACGCGCTCATGGCGTCCGGGCGCCTGCGCGTGCGGGCCGGGCGCGTGCGCGGGCTGGAGCCGGCGCCGAACGGCGTGACGGTGGAGCTCGCCCGGCGGGGCGGCGGGTGCGAGCGGATCGGGCCGGTGGCGCGGATCGTGAACTGCACCGGGCCGCGCAGCGACTTCCACCGGCTGGAAGCGCCCCTCTACGGCCACCTGCGCCGCCGCGACCTCCTCCACCCCGACGCCCTGCGCCTGGGGCTCGACACCGACCACGGCGCGGTGGTGGACGCGGCGGGCGTCGCCTCCTCCTGGCTGCACGCCGTGGGTCCGCTCACCCGCCCGGCGCTGTGGGAGGTCACCGCCGTGCCCGAGATCAACGCGCAGGTGGATGCGCTGGTGGCGCGGCTCAGCGCGGGCGGCGCAGCGGCCCCGACGCTGGACCTCGCCTTCGCCGACCTCGGCGCCGGCATCTGAGTCGGAAAGGTCACAATTTGCGTGCGGGAGGGTGCAAAGTCGCTCCGCGCGCAACTTCCTTCCATTTCGCACTTGCAGCGGACGTCCCGTCGTGAGACACACCCGTCGCGGCGAGGCCGCTGGACGCGAGGACGCCATGTCACGCATGGATCAGGACGGTCGGGGTGAGCAGATCGGGCGCAGGCTTGCCCTGCAAGCGATCACGGAGGCCCGCGTGTCGCGGCCGGTGCTACGCATTCGTCTCGTACCCTCGCCCCTAGCGGAGCGGAACGCCGCGGCGTGAGCTGAGCCTCACGCCGGACCAGATGGTCAGGCCGCCCCGCTCCTTCCCGGAGCGGGGTTTTTTATTTCTCGATCACTTCGAACGGAGCCGTCCTTCGTGACGATCTCGCACGACTCCTCGCGCCCGCTTCGCAGCGACGCCATGACCGCCGGCCCCGCCCGCGCGGCCGCACGCTCGTATCTGCGCGCCACGGGCATGACGGACGCCGATTTCGGCCGCCCGCTGATCGCGGTGATCCACAGCCAGTCGAACGTCACGCCCTGCAACATGCACCTGGGCGCCCTGGCCGAGCCGGTGCGGGAGGGCGTGCGCGCGGCGGGCGGCGTGCCGATCGACTTCTCCACCATCGTGGTCTCGGACGGGGTGAGCATGGGCACGCCCGGCATGCGCGCCAGCCTCGTCAGCCGCGAGGTGATCGCCGACTCCATAGAGCTCGCCGTGCAGGGCCACACCCTGGACGGCGTGGTGGTGGTGGTCGGCTGCGACAAGACGATCCCCGCCGCCGCCATGGCGCTGGCGCGCATGAACGTGCCGGGCTGCGTCTTCTACGGCGGCACCATCATGCCGGGGGTGGTGGGCGGCCGGGAGATCTCCATCCAGCAGGTGTTCGAGGCCGTGGGCGCGCACGGCGCGGGCGAGATGGACGACGCGGGGCTCAAGGCGGTGGAGACCGCGGCCTGCCCCGGCGCGGGCAGCTGCGGCGGCCAGTTCACCGCCAACACCATGGCCACCGCGCTGACGATGATGGGCCTCTCGCCCATGGGCGCCAACGACGTCCCCGCCGTCCACCCCGGCAAGGCGGCGGAGGGTGAGCGCTGCGGCCGCTTGGCGGTGGAGATGGTGCGGGCGGGGATCGGCCCGCGCACCTTCGTCACGCCGCAGAGCCTGATGAATGCGGCGGTGGCGACGAGCGCCAGCGGCGGCTCCACCAATGCGGTGCTGCACCTCATGGCCATCGCGGCGGAGGCGGAGGTCGCCTTCCCGCTGGACGCCTTCCACGAGGCCTGCCGCACCACGCCGGTGATCTGCGACCTGCAGCCCGGCGGACGCCACCTCGCCAACGACATGTTCCTGGCCGGCGGCGTGCGCGTGCTGGCGCAGCGGCTCGCGGAGGCCGGGCGGATCGTCGACACGCCCACCGTCACCGGCCGCACGCTCTTCGCCGAGGCCGCCGAGGCGGTGGAGACGCCCGGCCAGCGCGTGATCCACGCCTTCGACGCGCCGGTGGTCAGCCGCGGCGGGTTCGCCATCCTCTACGGCTCGCTCGCGCCGGAGGGCTGCGTGGTGAAGCTCTCCGGCCACGAGCGCACGCGCTTCGAGGGCCCGGCGGTGGTGTTCGACAGCGAGGAGGACGCCTTCTCCGCCGTGCAGACCGGCGCGGTGCGCAACGGCGACGTGGTGGTGATCCGCTACGAGGGCCCCCGCGGCGGCCCCGGCATGCGCGAGATGCTGGCGGTCACCGCCGCCCTCAAGGGCCGCGGCCTCCACGAGGTGGCGCTGATCACCGACGGCCGCTTCTCGGGCGCGAGCCACGGCTTCGTCATCGGGCACGTGGCGCCCGAGGCGGCGGACGGCGGACCCATCGCGCTCGTGCGCGACGGCGACCGCATCGCCATCGACACCGACGCCCGCCGCATCGACGTGGCGTTCGACACGGCCGCGCGCCGCGCGGGCTGGACCAGCCGCGCCCGCCCCGCGCCCCGCGGCGCGCTCAGCAAGTACGCCCGCCTCGTCTCCTCCGCGAGCCGCGGCGCGATCACCACCGCCGACCCCGCGACGCCGGCGCAAGCCGTCGCCCGCACGCCCTCCACGCAGGAAGCCTGACCCATGCGCGTCTACACCAACGACGACGTCTCCATCGACGCCATGGCGCGCGAGCGCGTGGCGGTGATCGGCTACGGCAGCCAGGGCCGCGCCCACGCGCAGAACCTGCGCGACAGCGGGATCGACGTGGTGGCGGGCGTGCGGGCGGGCGGGCGCGGTGCGCGCATGGCGGCGGAGGACGGCATCCCCGTCGCCGAGCCCGCGGACGCCGTGAAGGGCGCGAGCTTCATCGCCATCCTGACGCCGGACATGACGCACGCGGACATCTACCGCGACGTGGTGGCCCCCAACGCGCCGCCCGGCGCCGCGCTGATGTTCGCGCACGGCTTCTCCATCCACTACGGCCGCGTCGCCCCGCGCGAGGACATGGACGTGATCCTGATCGCGCCCAAGGGCCCCGGCGACCTCGTGCGGCGCGAGTTCGCCCGGGGCCGCGGCGTGCCCTGCCTCTTCGCCGTGGAGCAGGACGCCACCGGCCGCGCCCGCGAGCGCGCCATGGGCTACGCCCGCGGCATCGGCGGCACCGTGGGCGGCGCCATCGAGACCACCTTCCAGGAGGAGACCGAGACCGACCTGTTCGGCGAGCAGGCCGTGCTCTGCGGCGGGGCCACCGAGCTCGTGAAGGCGGGCTACGAGACGCTGGTGGAGGCGGGCTACCAGCCGGAGGTCGCCTACTTCGAGTGCCTGCACGAGCTGAAGCTGATCGTGGACCTGATGTACGAGGGCGGCATCGCCAAGATGCGCCACTTCATCAGCGAGACCGCCAAGTACGGCGACATCACCTCCGGCCCGCGCATCATCAACGCCGAGACGCGCGCCCGGATGAAGGAGGTGCTCACCGACATCCAGGACGGCACCTTCGCCCGGGAGTGGATCCTGGAGAACGCCGCGGGCCGCCCCCGCTACGAGGCGCTGCTGCGCCAGGGCCGCGAGCACCCCATCGAGAAGGTCGGCGCCGAGCTCCGATCGCGCATGAGCTGGCTCGACGCCGGCTCGAACACCGTCGCCCAGTAGCCGAGCGCCCCGCACCCGCCATGTCCTCCGCCGCCGCCTTCGCCGTCGAGCCCGCCGTCCGCACCACGGGCGCGCGGCTGCTCGTAGAGGCGCTGCGCGACGCGGGCTGCACGACGCTGTTCGGCTATCCCGGCGGGGCGATCATGCCCGTGTACGACGCGCTGGCGGGGTCGGGCCTGAAGCACGTGCTGGTGCGCCACGAGCAGGCCGCCGCCTTCATGGCCGACGCCTGGGCGCGGACCACGGGCGAGGTGGGCGTGTGCATCGCCACCTCCGGCCCCGGCGCCACCAACCTCGTCACCGGCTTGGCCAACGCCTTTTTGGACAGCGTGCCAGTGGTGGCGATCACGGGCCAGGTGGCCACCGGCGTGATGGGCACCGACGCCTTCCAGGAGGTGGACATGCTGGGCGTCACCCTCCCCATCGTGAAGCACAGCTTCATCGTGCGCGACGCCGCCGACATCCCCGGCGTGGTGGCCGAGGCCTTTGCGATCGCCCGCGAGGGCCGCCCCGGCCCGGTGCTGATCGACTTGCCCAAGGACGTGGCGGCCACGAGGCTGGACGCCCCGCCCCGCCGCCGCGAGGCCGTCGCGCCGCCCGCACGCTTCGACCGGGCCGCGCTGGCGCCCGCCGAGCGCGCGATCCGCGGCGCCGCCAAGCCGCTGCTGTACGTGGGCGGCGGCGTCTCGATCGCGGGGGCGGTGGAGGCGCTGCGCGGCTTCGCCGACCGCACGGGCATCCCCGCCGTGGCCACGCTGAAAGGGCTGGGCGGCCTGCCCACCGATCACCCGCAGCACCTGGGCATGCTGGGCATGCACGGCAGCCGCGCCGCCAACGCGGCGGTGCAGGCCTCAGACCTCCTGATCGTGTGCGGCGCGCGCTTCGACGACCGGGCCACGGGCAAGCTGGCGGAGTTCGCGCCGAACGCCCGGGTGGTCCACTTCGACTGCGACCCCGCCGAGATCGGCAAGCTGCGCGCGGCGGATGTCGGGGTGGGCGGCTGCCTGCGCCGGACGCTGGAGAGCCTGGATCCCGGCTCCCTCGCCATCGACGCGTGGATCGCGCAGACGCAGGGCTCCAAGGCGGACACCGCGTGGCGCTACGACGCGCCGGGCGAGGGCGTCTACGCGCCGGCGCTCCTCAAGGCGCTCAGCGAGGCGGCGGGCGACCGGTTCGTGGCGGCCTGCGACGTGGGGCAGCACCAGATGTGGGCCGCCCAGCACTGCCGCTTCTCCCGCCCCGAGGCGCACCTGACGAGCGCGGGGCTCGGCGCCATGGGCTACGGCCTGCCCGCGGGCATCGCCGCCAAGATGGCCGACCCCGGCGCGGCCGTCGTGGTGGTCACCGGCGACGGCTCCATCATGATGAACATCCAGGAGCTGGCCACCGCGCGGCGCTACGGCGTCCCGGTGAAGATCCTCCTCCTGGACAACTCTTCGCTGGGCCTCGTGCGCCAGTGGCAGGAGCTGTTCTACGCCGAGAACTATTCGGAGATCGACCTGTCCGACAATCCGGACTTCGTGCGCGTGGCCGAGAGCTTCGGAGTAGAGGCTTTCCGCATCGCCAAGCGCGACGAGGTGGCCGCCGGGATCGCGCGCCTCCTCGCCGCGCCCGGGCCGTGCCTCGCGCACGTGCTGATCGACCCCAAAGAGAACGTCTGGCCGCTCGTCGCGCCGGGCAAGGCCAACCACGAGATGATGGAGTCCGCGTCGTGACCCACACCATCCATTGCGAGATCGACCGGGCGGAAGGCTCGCTGCAGCGGCTGATCGGCCTGATCGAGCGCCGCGGCTTCGACATATCCTCGCTGGACATGGGCGTCCACGCGCCCGGCGAGGGCGTGCACGCCAACTCGCACCGGCGGATCGCGGTGGGGGTGAGCGCGCGGGACGACGGGCGCTGCGTGGCCGTGCTGGGCCGCCAGATCGACCGGCTCTACGGCGTGCGCCGGGTGGGCGCCGAGGTGTTCGGTTTCGCCGGGGAGCCCGCCTGATGTCCGCTTCCGACCACGACTCGGGCCGAGTACCCGGCGGGGAGCGCCGCGCGGACGACCGCGTGACGATCTTCGACACCACCCTGCGCGACGGCGAGCAGGCCCCCGGCTTCAGCATGGATGGGCACGCCAAGGTGCGCCTGGCCCACGCCCTGGCCGAACTGGGCGTGGACGTGATCGAGGCGGGCTTCGCCGCCGCCAGCCCCGGCGACGAGGAGGCCATCCGCCGCGTGGCGGGCGAGGTGGAGGGCGTCACCGTCTGCGCGCTCGCCCGGGCGAGCGAGGGCGACATCCGCGCCGCCGCCCGCGCGGTCCACCCCGCCGCGCGCGGGCGCATCCACACCTTCATCGCCACCAGCCCCGTGCACCGCGCCGCCAAGCTGCGCATGAGCCGCGAGGAGGTGAAGGCGGCGGCGGTGCGCGCCGTCGAGCAGGCGCGCACCTACACCTGCGACGTGGAGTTCTCGTGCGAGGACGCCATCCGCACCGAGCCCGAGTTCCTGGCGGAGGTGCTGCAGGCCGCCTGCGACGCGGGCGCGACCACCCTGAACGTGCCGGACACGGTGGGCTACTCCACCCCCGCCGAGATCGCCGCCCTGTTCTCCTGGCTGATCCGGACGGTGGACCGGCCGCACGCGGTCTTCTCCACCCACTGCCACGACGACCTCGGCATGGCGGTCGCCAACTCCCTGGCCGCCGTGGGCGCGGGCGCGCGCCAGGTGGAGGGCGCGATGAACGGCATCGGCGAGCGCGCGGGCAACTGCTCCATCGAGGAGGTGGTCATGGCGCTGCGCACCCGCGCGGACGTCTACGGCGTCTCCACCGGCGTGCGCACCCCGCGGCTCCTGGCCGCCTCGCAGCTCCTGTGCGAGGTCACGGGCGAGCCCATCGCGCGCAACAAGGCGGTGGTGGGCCGGAACGCCTTCGCGCACGAGGCCGGCATCCACCAGCACGGCATGATGTGCGACAGCTCCACCTACGAGATCATGCGCCCGCAGGACGTGGGCTTCGAGGGCACGGACCTCGTGCTGGGCAAGCACTCCGGCCGCCACGCCCTGGCCGAGCGGGCGGAGCGGCTCGGGTACCCGCTCACGGGAAACCAGGTCGCGGTGGCCTTCGCCGCCTTCAAGGCTCGAGCCGACGAGATCGGGCTGGTGGACGACGCCGAGCTGGCCGCGATCCTGGCGCCGCTGGCCTTCGGCTCGCGCGAGGAGATGGCGGCGTGAACGCGCCCTTCCGCCGCCCTCAGGTCGCCAGGACGGGCCGCGCCGCCTACGTCGACGCCGACCCGCCGCCGCCCGCCGTGCGCCCGCGCACCCTGTTCGAGAAGGTGTGGGACGCCCACCTCGTGGAGCCGGAGGCCGAGGACCGGCCGGCGCTGCTCTACGTGGACCTGCACCTCGTCCACGAGGTGACGAGCCCGCAGGCCTTCTCCGAGCTGGACGCCCGCGGCCTCGCCGTGCGGCGGCCTGACCGGACGGTGGCCACCATGGACCACTCCACGCCCACCCTTCCCCCGGACGCGGACGGCGAGCGGCCCTACGCCACGCCCGAGGCCCGCGCCCAGGTGGCCCGGCTGCAGGAGAACTGCGCCCGCCACGGCGTGGAGCTGCACGACTGGTCCAGCCCGGGCCGCGGGGTGGTGCACGTCATGGGGCCGGAGCTCGGCCTCACCCAGCCCGGCATGACGGTGGTGTGCGGCGACAGCCACACCTCCACCCACGGCGCCTTCGGGGCGCTCGCCTTCGGGATCGGCACCAGCGAGGTCGGCCACGTGCTCGCCACGCAGTGCCTGCTCCAGCGCCGCGCCAAGACGTTGCGGGTGCGGCTGGACGGGCGCGTCTCCTCCGGCGTGTCGGCCAAGGACGTGGCGCTGGCGGTGGTGGCGCGCCTGGGCGTGGGCGGCGGCACGGGCCACGTGATCGAGTATGCGGGCGAGGCGGTGCGCGCCATGGGCATGGAGGGGCGCATGACGCTCTGCAACATGTCCATCGAGGCGGGCGCCCGCGCCGGCATGATCGCGCCCGACGGCACGACGCTGGCCTGGCTCCGCGGCCGCCCGCGCGCGCCGCAGGGGGCCGACTTCGACCGCGCCGCCGAGCGCTGGCTCGCCCTGGCCTCCGACGCGGACGCCGCCTTCGACCGGGAGGTGGCGATCGACGCTTCGCGCATCGCGCCCATGGCCACCTGGGGCTCCACCCCCGACCAGGCTGCGGCGGTGGACGCGCCCGTACCCGCCCCCTCCAACGACACCGAGCGCCGCGCGCTCGACTACATGCGCTTCACGGCCGGCCGGCCCGTGGCGGGCGAGGCGGTGGACGTCGTCTTCATAGGATCCTGCACCAACGGCCGCCTGAGCGACCTGCGCGCCGCCGCCGCCGTGCTGCGCACCCGCCGCGTGGCCCCTGGCGTGCGGATGCTGGTGGCGCCGGGCTCGGAGGCCGTGCGCCGCGAGGCCGAGGCGGAGGGCCTGCACGAGGTGTTCCTGGCGGCGGGGGCCGAGTGGCGCCTGCCCGGCTGCTCCATGTGCATCGCCATGAACGGCGACCAGGTGGGGCCGGGCCAGCTGGCCGTCTCCACCTCCAACCGCAATTTCGAGGGCCGGCAGGGCCCGGGCGCGCGCACCGTGCTCGCCAGCCCCGCCACCGCCGCGGCCTCCGCCGTGGCGGGCGTGGTGGCCGACCCCCGGCCGTACCTCGGGAGCGACGCGCTTGTCGCGTGAAGAGGGGTCGCGTGAGCCCTTCACCGTCCTGAACTCGCGCACCGTGGTGATCGCGCAGGAGAACGTCGACACCGACCAGATCATTCCCGCGCGCTTCCTCACCACCACGCAGCGCGAGGGGCTGGGCGTGCACGCCTTCCACGACTGGCGGTGGGACGCGGACGGGCGACCCACCGCCTCGCCGCTGAACGCGGTGGACACGGCCACGCACCAGGTGCTGGTGGCGGGGCGCAACTTCGGCTGCGGCTCCTCGCGCGAGCACGCGCCCTGGGCGCTCCGCGACTTCGGCGTGCGCGCGGTGGTCTCCACCGAGATCGCCGACATCTTCACCTCCAACGCCCTGAAGAACGGCGTCCTGCCCGTGACGGTGGACGCCGGGACGCACGCGCGCCTGCTGGAGCACCCCGGCGAGGCGGTGACGGTGGACCTGGGGGCGGGCGAGCTCCGCTTCGGCAACCACGTGGCGCGGTTCACGGTGGAGCCTTTCGCCCGCCGCTGCCTGCTGGACGGCGTGGACGCGTTCGGCTTCCTGCTCGACCGCCGCGGCGCCATCGACGCCTTTGAAGAGGCGCGCGCGACCTGAGCCCTCCCTCGGTACGGCGGAGCCGATGGAGGGGGTTGCGCCACGCCGGACATGTCGCGCCACCCCCCACCACCCCGCTTCGCGCGGTCCCCCTCCCCCGTACCGGGGGAGGACTTGAGCGGATGAGACCATGACCCACACCCTCGTCCTCCTCCCCGGCGACGGCGTCGGGCCGGAGGTGACGGCCGCGGCCCGCACCGTGCTGGACGCCGTCGCCGCGCGCTTCGGACTGGACCTCGCCTATGCCGAGCACCTCATCGGCGGCGCGGCCATCGACGCGGCGGGCGACCCCTTGCCCCCCGCCACGTTGGAGGCCTGCCTCGCCGCCGACGCGGTGTTCCTGGATTTCATCAACGACGATGGCGAGGCGGTCTTAACCCATAGCGCAGGAAACGGGCACGCGGTTCTGCAATCGAAACCGATCGTCGATCCAAAGAAGAAGGAGCCCGAG
>CAXSHO010000009.1:6495-10314 GCA_964237305.1 uncultured Caulobacteraceae bacterium | reverse complement strand
GGGGACGGGGGCGGTGCGGCCCGAGCAGGGGCTCCTGGCCATTCGCCGGGCCATGGGCCTCTACGCCAACCTGCGCCCGGTGGTCGTGCATCCGGCCCTCGCCGACCACGGCCCGCTGAAGCGCACGGTGACCGACGGCGTGGACCTCCTGATCGTGCGCGAGCTCACCGGCGGCCTCTACTTCGGCGAGAAGACCCGCACGACCGATCGGGCGAGCGACCTGTGCGTCTACACGGTCGCCGAGGTCGAGCGCGTGGCCCGCACCGCCTTCCGCGCCGCGCGGGGCCGCCGCGGCCGCGTGGCCAGCGTGGACAAGGCCAACGTGCTGGAGACCAGCCGCCTGTGGCGCGAGACGGTCACCCGCGTGGGCGCGGACGAGTTCCCCGACGTGGCGCTGGAGCACGGGCTGGTGGACTCCGCGGCCATGCGCCTGATCCTCGATCCGAGGAGCTATGACGTGCTCCTCACCGAGAACCTTTTCGGCGACATCCTGTCGGACGAGGCGTCGGTGCTGGCGGGCTCCATCGGCCTCCTGGGCTCGGCCTCGCTGGGCGAGCCGGGGCGGCCGGGCCTGTTCGAGCCGATCCACGGCTCGGCGCCCGACCTCGCCGGGCGCGACATGGCCAACCCTGCGGGCGCCATCGCCGCGGCCGCCATGCTGCTGCGCGACGGCCTGGGCGAGGCCGCCGCCGCCGTCGCCGTGGAGCGCGCGCTGCACGACGCGCTCGCCTCCGGCCTGCGCACCCGCGACCTGGGCGGAACGGCGGCCGGCTCGGCGCTGACGGCGGCCGTGGTCGCGCGGCTCTAGGCCCGCCGACCCGCGGTCCGCTTGACGCCAAGCCTCGCCGCGCCTCCCCTCTGCGCAAGGGCGGCACAGCCCGGTGGAGAGACACGCCATGGACCGCCGCACCCTGCTCGCCGCCGCGGGCGCCTCCCTCGCGCCGGTCTCGGCCGCGCGCGCGCAGCCCTCGCCCGGCGCGGTGCGCGACCTGGCGCGCGACGCCTACGTGTTCGTGCTGCCGCTCCTGGAGGTGTGCCGCACGCGCGACGCCGCCTTCGCCGCCGGCCTCCAGCCCAACACCTTCGCGCACCGGCGCAACCTGGCCGGCCCCGCCGACCGGGCGGTGACCACGCCCAACGCCGACACGCTCTACTCGTCCGCCTTCCTCGACCTGCGCCGCGGGCCGGTCACCGTAACCGTGCCCGCCTCGCCGGACCGCTACCTGTCGGTGGCGCTGATGGACGCGTGGTCCAACAACTTCCACATCGCCGGCACGCGGACGGACGGCGGCCGGGCGGTGAAGCTGCTGGTCGCCACCGAGGCGCAGGCGGCGACGCTGCGGCCGGTGGACGGCGTCACGGTGGTGACCTCGCCCACCAACTGGGTGTGGGCGCTGGGCCGCACGCTCACCGACGGCGGGGCGGACCTCGCCGCCGCGCACGCCGTGCAGGACGGGATCACCGCGGCGGGCGAGGCCGGGCCGCCCCCGCCCAAGGCCCCGCCGCGCGACGCCGACCTGGAGACGCTGCTCCGCGCGATCCAGGCGCTGGCGGGGGACGCGGGCGTGCTCAAGGCCGACCTCCCGACCCTCCTCGGCCTGGCGAGGCGCGGCCTCGTCATGGGCGTGGGATTGGACGGCCAACCCGTCGATCCCGCCATCAAGGCCGAGGGACAGGCGGGGCTGGACGCGGCGCGCGCGCAACTGCGCGGGGCCGCCGCCGCCGCGCCCGCGGTGAACGGCTGGACCTACCCCAAGCCCGACCTCGGCGACTTCGGGACCGACCACGCCTATCGCGCCGCCATCGCCGTGGCGGGGCTGGCCGCGCTGCCCCCCAGGGAGGCCATGTACATGTGGGCCTCGCCCGAGGGGCCGGCGCCGGGCGCGCCGCGCACCTTCGACGGCCGGCGCGCCTTGCGGCTGGACCTGCCGAAGCTCCCGCTCGACGGTTTCTGGTCGCTGAGCCTGTATGAGGCGACGCCCGAGGGTGGCTGCTTCTTCGTGGAGAACGCCCTGCACCGCTACGCCATCGGCGACCGCACGCCGGGGCTGAAGCGGACGGCCGACGACGGCGTCTCGGTCCTGATCGGCGCGGCCGACCCGGGCGGCGACAAGCGCGCGAACTGGCTGCCCGCACCTGCGGGGCCGTTCGCGCTCGTGATGCGCGCCTACCTTCCGCGGCCGGAGTTCCTGGACGGCCGCTTCCGCCTACCCCCGGTGCGCGCGGCTTAAGACGCGCACGATCGTCATCCCGGGCGGCGAAGCCGACCCGGGACCTAGGAATGCAGGTCGCGCGCGTGGTCCTGGGTCCCGGGTCGCTGCGCGCCCGGGATGACGAGGTGGACAGGGAGGGGCTCAGCCCGCGAAGGGCGTCTCCGGCAGGCCGGGCGTGTCCACGCGGAAGGTGAAGACGGCGCCCGCGTGCGGCTGGGCCGCCAGCTCCTCGTCGGAGAGGCCCTCGCGGGCGGTGGTGACGTAGGCGCTTCGCCCGTCGTCGCCTCCGAAGGCGATCATGGTGGGCTTGGAGGCGGGGATCGCCACCTCCTCCACGACGGCGCCCGCGGGCGAGAGGCGCACCACGCGGCCGCCCGCGAACAGGGCCGACCAGTAGAAACCCTCCGCGTCGAACGATCCGCCGTCGGGCCGGCCGTTCCCGTGGGGAAACCGGTGAAGCACCCGCCGGCGGGTGATCTCGCCCGCCGCACCGTCGAAGCGGTAGGCGTAGAGCACGTGTTCGGGCGTGTCGGAGTAGGTGAAGGTCGCCCCGTCCGGCGAGAAGGCGGCGCCGTTGGAGGTGAGCGCGCCGTCCGCATGCACCGTCACCATCCCGTCAGGGTCCAGGCGGAACAGGCGGGCGTCGCGGTGCTCTTTCGACGTGTCCATGGCGCCCGCCCAGAAGCGGCCCTGCGGGTCGGTGCGGCCGTCGTTCAGCCGGCTCCACGGCCGGGCCGCCTCCACCTGCTCGCCGAAGGGGCGGGGCTCGGCGTCCCAGCCGTCCAGGAGCGTGAAACCTTCCCGCCCGCCGATCACGAAGCCGCCGGCGGCGCGGAAGGCGAAGCAGTAGACGCCCTCCGCCACCGTGCGGCTGCGAAGCTCGCCGGTGGCGGGGTCGAAGCGGTGCAGGGCGTCCGCAGGGCCGTCGAGCACGTAGAGCGCCCGTTCGGCCGCATGCCAGCGCGGGCACTCGCCCACCGTCAGCCGCGCGTCGAACGCGATGTCGACGTCGCGGCCCACGGGCGCCGCTCAGTAGCGGTGGTGGCGATAGAAGCCGTGGCGGGGGCCGTAGCCGTAGCGCGGCCCGTAGTACCCGTAGTGGCGGTGACGATAGTACGGGCGGCCGTAGTACCCCCTGTAGCCGTGGTGCCGGTAGTACCCCGGTTGCGCCGCGGCCTCGGTCGGTGCGGCCACCACGGCGGCTCCCAGCACGGTGGAGGCGGCGAGCGCGCCGATCAGCAGAGTCTTCATGGGTCGTGTCTCCCTATCGCGGTCATGAACACCTCGACCTTGGGCCGGGTTTCCTGAACGTCTGCTGACGGCGCCGGTCAGGCGGGCGGGCGGGTCAGGGTGCGGCGCACCGCGTCGTCCCACCCGGCCAGGAGCGCGCCGCGGCGGCGCGCGTCCATGCCCGGCTCGAACCGGCGCTGCAGGCTCCAGACGGAGCGGAACGCCTCGAAGTCGCCGTAGACGCCCGCCTGCCGGCCTGCGAGGTAGGCGGCGCCCAGCGCGGTGGTCTCCGCCACCGCCGGGCGGTCGACGGGCATGTCGGTGATGTCGGCCAGGGCCTGGCAGAACCAGTCGTTGGCCACCATCCCGCCGTCCA
>CAXSHO010000009.1:0-6485 GCA_964237305.1 uncultured Caulobacteraceae bacterium | reverse complement strand
CGCGCCCGCGACGGCGGCCAGGAGATCGCGCGTCTGCAGGGCGGAGCTCTCCAGCGCCGCGCGAGCCAGCTCGGCCGGGCCCGTGGCGCGGGTCAGGCCGTAGAGGGCGCCGCGCGCGTCCGGATCCCAATGCGGCGCGCCCAGGCCGGTGAAGGCCGGCACCATGTAGACACCGCCCGCGCTGGAAAGGCCCGCCGCCAGCCCCTCCGTCTCCGCGGCGCTGCGGATCACGCCCAACCCGTCGCGCAGCCACTGCACCGCCGCCCCCGCCACGAAGATGGAGCCCTCCAGCGCGTAGATGGTCACCCCGTCCAGCCGATAGGCGACCGTGGACAGGAGCCGGCTGCGCGAGGGCGTCAGGGTCGCGCCCGTGTTGACGAGCACGAAGGCGCCCGTGCCGAAGGTCGACTTGATGTCGCCCGCGCCGAAGCCGCACTGGCCGATCAGGGCGGCGTGCTGGTCGCCCGCCACGCCCAGGATGGGCAGGGCCCGGCCGAACAGCTCGGGCTCGGTCGACCCGTAGTCAGCGGCGCAGTCGCGCACCTGCGGCAGCATGGCGCGGGGCACGCCGAACAGCCGCAACAGGTCGTCGGACCAGGCGCCCTCCCCGATGTCGTACAGGCTGGTGCGCGAGGCGTTGGTGGCGTCGGTGGCGTGGACGCGCCCGCCCGTGAGCCGCGCGATCAGCCACGCATCCACGGTGCCGAAGGCCAGCTCGCCGTTCTCCGCCCGCGCCCGGGCGCCCTCCACCCGGTCCAGGATCCAGGCGATCTTGGTGGCGGAAAAGTAGGGGTCGAGCCGCAGGCCCGTGCGCCGCGTCACCTCCGCCTCCACCCCGTCGGCGAGGAGGCGGCGGCAGCGGTCGGCGGTGCGGCGGTCCTGCCACACGATGGCGTTGTGGACCGGCCGCAGCGTCTCGCGCTCCCACACCACCGCCGTCTCGCGCTGGTTGGTGACGCCGATCGCCACCACGCGGCCGCCCTTCGCCTCGGCGCGGGCCATCGCACGGCGGGCGGTGGCCAGCTGGGTGGCCCAGATCGCCTCCGGGTCGTGCTCCACCCAGCCCTCGGCGGGATACACCTGCGGGAACTCCGCCTGATCGGACGCCACGATCTCCGCCCGCCCGTCGAACACGATGGCGCGCGAGGAGGTCGTGCCCTGGTCGAGGGCGAGGATCAGCGGGCGGTCGGCCATGGGGTGAGGCTAGTTGCGGCGGGGGGCGGCGTCACGCGCGACCCGCCGGCCCGGCCCGACGCATCACCGGTCGGCGGGGTGGAGGTCGGACCTCCGCGGCGCGCAAGGTGACCGCCCCCAGACCTCGGACTAGTGTGGCCCCATCGATGTCGAGCGATCCGCCGCCGCCCGCGCGGTCGGGCGCGCGACGAGGTCTGGACGGGGGGCTGCCGAAAGCATGGCGACACGGGCAGCGGCTCCTCCACCGATCGCCGGGTCGGTCGGCCTGATCTTCGGCGGCCTGTGGGCCTGCCTCGCCGCCACGGGCCTGCCGCACGGCTTCCAGTCGGCCGCCGAGGGTGTCGCCGTCCTGATCACGGTCGGCCTGATCGCCGTGCTCTGGACGCGGCGCGCCTCCACAGGCACCCCCGGCGGTCTGTTCCGCCGACGCAGCTACCTCGTCGCGGTGGGTCTCGAGATCGTGGCGATCTGCGCCGCTTCCGTTCTCCTCCCCCGCTATGGACTCAAGGACTACCTGGTCCAGGCCGTGGGTGTGATCGTCGGCCTGCACTTCATCGGGCTCTGGCAGGCCACGCGGTCACGTACGTTCCTGTGGATCGCCGGAGGCATGTGTTGTGTCTCTCTCATCTCGGCGTTCCTGCCGGACGCTGCGAGCGGGTTCGATCCTCGAACGGCGGTGAGCGGCTTCGGAAACGCCCTGGTGCTCTGGATCGGTGCGGGCCGCACGTCGAAGGCCGAGTGACCGCGGCCGACCGGGCGGCCGCAGCTCCGGCCCTACCTACGACCCGGTCCGTCGCCCGCCGTCACGTCCGCGCCCGCCACTCCGCCGCCGTCTGCCCCCAGGCGGTGACCGTGCGGTTGATGGGGTCGGGCAGCGGGGCCGGTCGCAGCGGGCGGGAGCCCAGGCGTTCGGCCAGGCGCTCGGACGCGGTGTTCGCGGGGTCGATGGTGTGGATGATCTCGGTCCAGCCGAGCACGTCCACCGCGTGGTCCATGCCGGCGCGGGCGGCCTCGCCCGCGTAGCCGCGGCCGAAGAAGCGCTTGGCCACGCCCCAGCCGACCTCGCAGCCCGGCCAGCCCTCCGGCCGCCAGGGGCCGACGCGGCCCACGAAGCCGCCTTCCGCCCCGCCCGCCCCGCGCTCGAACACCCAGAACATGCTGACGCCGGTGGTGGCCCAGGCGCCGGCGTAGGCCATGAAGCTGCGCCAGGCGACGGGCCGGCTCTGCGGGCCGCCGATGTGCAGGACGTTCTCCCCGTCCGCCACGTAGTCGGCGTAGGCGGGGAAGTCCTCGCCGCGGGGCGGGCGCAGGATCAGCCGCTCCGTGTGGATCACGGGTCCGTCGATCATCCCAGGGCGCTCCGGCAGGCGGCGGCCATGGCGAAGGGGGCGAGCGCCACGGCGAGGAGTGTGTAGGCGAGGAGGAGCAGCAGTCCCGTCCCGCCGTCCAGCCCCCCGGCGAAGGCCTCCACCGCGCCCGCGCCGAACACCACGGGCGGCGCGTCGAGCGGCAGCACGATCACCGCGGTGAGGAGGCCCCCGCGCCGGGCGCCCAGCGTCAACGCCGCCCCGATCCCGCCGGTGAACGCGAAGGCGAGCCCGGCCAGGAGCGCGGAGGCCAGGACGGCGGGCATCAGCGCGGGCGCCATGCCCAGCATCACCGCCACCACCGGCGCGGCGAGGCCCAGCGGCAGGCCGGTGGAGCCCCACTGCGCCACGCCCTTCACCGCCGCCACCAGCTCCAGCGCGGAGGGGCCGAGCGCCAGGAGGTCGAGCGCCCCATCCTCGAAATCGCGCTCGAACAGACGCTCCAGGCTGAGGAGCGAGGCCAGCGCCAGCGCCACGAAGGCCGCGCCGGGGGCCACCGCGCGAAGCCGCTCGGGCGCCGGGCCCTCCGCCAGGGGCAGCAGCGCGGCGACGCCCAGGTAGAAGCTCAGCGCGAACAGCGGCCCGCCGCCCCGGCCCCAGCCCGCGGCGAACTCCCGGCGGAACAGGGCCCCGAGCGCGTTCACGACGGCGCGCTCACGCCGCGCTCACCGCGATGGTGCGCGCGCCCACCGGCAGCGGGTCGTGCGCGGCGGCGAGGACGAGGCCGCCGCCGTCGAGGTGCGCGCGCAGCACGCTCCCGAAGGCTGCGCGCCGGGCGGCGTCGAGCGGGGCCATGGGCTCGTCCAAGAGCCACAGCGCGCGCGGCGCGGCCAGGAGGCGCGCGAGCGACAGGCGGCGCCGCTGGCCGGCGGACAGGCGGCGCACCTCCAGCGGCAGGAGGGGCGCGAGCTCGAACGCCGCCTCCGCGTGGTCCCGCGCCCCGTCGGAGCCGCCCAGCCAGCGCGTCCAGAAGCCGAGCTCCTCCGCGGCGGTGCGCCCGCCCTTCAACCCGTCGGCGTGGCCGAGGAGGTGGAGGTGGCGCTCGCGGGCGGCCTCCGCCTCCAGCCCGCCGAAGGCCACGGCTCCCGACGCGGGCCGCAGCAGCCCCGCCACCGCGCGCAGGAGGCTGGTCTTGCCCGCCCCGTTCGGCCCGGAGAGCACCGCGGCCTCCCCCGCCGCCAGCGTGAACGACAGCTGCGAGAACAGTGTGCGCCCGCCGCGCTCCAGCGACAGGTCGGCGGCGGACAGCCCGGTGATCACGACCCGCCCCCCGCGACGATGCGCAGGACGCCGCCGCCCCTTCTCCCGTTGGAGTCCGGCCCCCGCGGCGCTATGACCACGACAGCCTCGCGGGCGACACGCGGCGCGCGGACGGGCCCTGTGCGCCCGCCCGCAGAGCGCGACAGCCCGCTCATCCCACACCGGGACGGCCCCCTGGAGCGAACGCCCATGCCCTCGACCGACAGCCTCAACGTCAAGCGCGACCTTCAGGTCGGCGACAAGACGTACAGCTATTACAGCCTCCGCGCCGCGGAGGAAGCGGGCCTGCCCGTGTCGCGCCTGCCCATCTCCATGAAGGTGCTGCTGGAGAACCTGCTCCGCAACGAAGGGCCGACGGTGGACCCGGAGGACATCCGCGCCCTGGCCGACTTCACGACCACCCTCGGCAAGGTCGAGCACGAGATCGCCTTCCGACCCGCGCGCGTCCTGATGCAGGACTTCACCGGCGTGCCCGCGGTGGTGGACCTCGCGGCCATGCGCGACGCCATGCACACGCTGGGCGCCGACCCCGCCAAGATCAACCCGCTGAACCCGGTGGACCTCGTCATCGACCACTCGGTCATGGTGGACCACTTCGGCACCGCCACGTCGGAGGAGGAGAACAAGGACCGGGAATACGAGCGCAACGGCGAGCGCTACCGCTTCCTGCGCTGGGGCTCCTCTGCCTTCCACGACTTCCGCGTGGTGCCGCCGGGGACGGGCATCTGCCACCAGGTGAACCTGGAGTACCTCGCCCAGACCGTGTGGTCGGCCGAACAGGACGGCGAGCTCGTGGCCTACCCCGACAGCGTGGTGGGCACCGACAGCCACACCACCATGGTCAACGGCCTCTCCGTGCTGGGCTGGGGCGTGGGCGGGATCGAGGCGGAGGCGGCCATGCTGGGCCAGCCCATCCCCATGCTGATCCCCGAGGTGGTGGGCATGCGCCTGACGGGCCGCCTCAGCGAGGGCGTCACCGCCACCGACCTGGTGCTCACCGTGACGCAGATGCTGCGCAAGCGCGGCGTGGTGGGCAAGTTCGTGGAGTTCCACGGCGACGCCCTGGCCCACATGACCATCGAGGACCAGGCGACCATCGCCAACATGGCCCCAGAGTACGGCGCCACCTGCGGCTTCTTCCCGGTATCGGACGCCACGCTGAAGTACCTGCGCGAGACCGGCCGCACGCCCGAGCGCGTGGCGCTGGTGGAGGCCTACGCCAAGGCGCAAGGCCTGTTCCACGACCCGGACGCGCCGGAGCCCGTCTTCTCCGACACGCTGGAGCTGGACATCTCCACGGTGGAGAGCTCGCTGGCGGGCCCCCGCCGCCCGCAGGACCGCGTGCTGCTGTCCGACGCGGCCGCCGCCTTCTTCGAGCACCTGCACACCGACTTCGGCAAGGCGGGCCACGAAGACGCGCGCGTGCCGGTGAAGCCCGACGAGGGGCAGGCGCCCTTCGACATCGGCCACGGCGACGTGGTCATCGCCGCCATCACCTCCTGCACCAACACCTCCAACCCCTCCGTGCTGATCGCCGCGGGGCTCGTGGCCCGCAAGGCGCGTGAGCGCGGGCTCACCGTGAAGCCCTGGGTGAAGACGTCGCTCGCCCCCGGATCGCAGGTGGTCACCGACTACCTGATCAAGGCGGGCCTGCAGGACGATCTGGACGCTCTGGGCTTCAACCTGGTGGGCTACGGCTGCACCACCTGCATCGGTAATTCCGGCCCGCTGCCCCAGAACGTCAGCGACGCCATCAACGCCGACGACCTCGTCGCCTGCAGCGTGCTCTCGGGCAACCGCAACTTCGAGGGCCGGGTGAACCCCGACGTGCGCGCCAACTACCTGGCCAGCCCCCCGCTGGTGGTGGCCTACGCCCTGGCGGGCTCCATGCTGAAGGACCTCCGCAAGGAGCCGCTGGGCGTGGGGTCGGACGGCGAGCCCGTCTACCTCGGCGCCATCTGGCCCACCAACGAGGAGGTGGCGGAGATCCAGCGCCGCGTGGTGACCAACGAGCTGTTCGCCCACCGCTACGCCGACGTCTTCACCGGCGACGAGCGGTGGCGGGGGATCGACGTGGCGGGCGGACGCACCTACGCCTGGGACGGCGCCTCCACCTACGTGCAGAACCCGCCCTACTTCACCGACCTCAGCATGACGCCGAGCGCGGTGACCGACGTGCAGGGCGCGGCGGTGCTGGCCATCTTCGGCGACAGCATCACCACCGACCACATCTCGCCCGCGGGCAACATCAGGAAGACCTCCCCCGCCGGCCAGTACCTGATCGAGCACGGCGTCGACGTGGCCGACTTCAACAGCTACGGCGCCCGCCGGGGCAACCACGAGGTGATGATGCGCGGCACCTTCGCCAACATCCGCATCAAGAACACGATGATGGGCGGTATCGAGGGCGGCGTCACCAAGCACTTCCCGTCCGGCGCCACCATGCCGATCTACGACGCGGCGATGAAGTACCAGGCCGAGGGTCGCCCCTTGGTGATCTTCGCGGGCAAGGAGTACGGCACCGGCTCCTCGCGCGACTGGGCGGCCAAGGGCACCAAGCTCCTGGGCGTGCGCGCCGTGTTCGCCGAAACCTACGAGCGGATCCACCGCTCCAACCTCGTGGGTATGGGCGTCCTGCCGCTGCAGTACCAGATCGAGGGTTGG
>CAXSHO010000008.1:40038-40487 GCA_964237305.1 uncultured Caulobacteraceae bacterium | reverse complement strand
GACCACGACGAGCGGCTGGAGGCGTTCGAGCCGTTCCAGGTGGACGACGCGCTGATGGAGGCGGCGGCGGACGACGCCGTCTTCCTCCACTGCCTGCCCGCCCACCGGGGCGAGGAGGTCACCGACAGCGTCATCGACGGCCCCCGCTCCCGCGTCTGGCAGGAGGCGGAGAACCGCATCCACGCGCAGAAGGGCGTGCTCGCCTGGTGCTTCGGCGCGGTGGCCTGACCTCACCCTCGTCTGTCACCCCGGCCGGACAGCGGGAGGAGATCAGCTCCCGCGCACCACCGCCATCCCCAGCGGCGGCAGGGTGACGGGCGCCGTCCAGCGGGACAGGCGGGAGCGCACGGGCGGCAGGTCGCGCACGGGCCGCCCGCCCCTGGCCGCGGCCCTGGCCCGGCGCCGACTGGGCCGGCGTGCCCTGGGTCGACGACGCCACCCTGGGCGTA
>CAXSHO010000008.1:18042-40028 GCA_964237305.1 uncultured Caulobacteraceae bacterium | reverse complement strand
CCGCCCGCCCCTGGCCGACCAGGCGTACTGCCCCGGGCCGTAGGTGAGCGCCTCGGGCGCGCCCCGCGGCAGGCCGGGGCCCCCCAGCCGGACCGCCGCGGGCGCGTCGCCGCGGTTCAGCAGCATCACCGCCAGGCTCCCGTCCGGCCGCCGCACAGGGTAGGCGGTGACCGCGCCGACGGACGCCGCCGGGAAGAGGGCGTGCTCGCCGTCCCCCGGCCGCGACCACTCGGCGGTGAGCATCCGCCAGCCGTGGAAGGAGGGCAGGGCCCAACGGGCGTGGTCGTGGTCGTCGGCCAGCCACAGCATCATGTTGCCCCGGCCCGCGCAGGGCTTCTCGGCCGGGAGCGGCCGGTCGGGCGGGAAGCCGTACAGGTAGGAGGTGGTCCCGCCGCGGTAGAGCGCCTCCACCGGCGTCTGCGCGGTGAAGAGGCCGTTGGTCAGCTCCATGTCCATGCGCGCCGAGTAGGCGGAGAGGCCGTACTCGCTGATCACCATGGGCGTGCCCGCGGGCACGCCGTCGCGCCGCAGGTGGTCGAAGCGCTTGCCCAGAAGCCCGGGCTCGGCCTGCAGCTTGGCTGATCCCGGCGTGCAGAACTCCTCGAACGGGTAGAACTCGAAGGAGAAGAAGCCGAGCCGGTCCAGCGCGCCGCCCGTCTTCAGCGCCTGGACGAAGCCGGCGGTCCAGCTCGGGTCCTGCGGGTCCTCCATCCACAGCTCGGCCAAGCCGTCCACCAGGCTGGGGCCGCCGGTGACGAGGTCGGGCCAGCGCGCCCGGATCTCCCGCGACAGGGGGGCGTAGAGGGCGGCGTAGTCGGCGGGGCGGATGCGCTGGCCGTCCGGCTCCTCGCCCAGCTCCACCTCGTGGAACGGCAGGCCGCGGCGGCGGAAGTAGCCGACCTCCGCCAGCGCGTTCTCCGGCGTGTCGTAGAGCACGCCCACCGGCAGCATCATGGGCCCGCGCCCGACGAAGCCGTCCGCCACCAGCCGCAGGGGCGAGGGCTGCTCCACCTGCGGGTCGCGGTCCACGGCGCGGTGCCAGGGGTCGGTGGACGACACGTAGACGAGGCTCTGCGTCTTGTCCGGCGCGTGGCGCACCTCGTCCTGCAGCCGCCCGTCGGGCCCGATCCGGCCGATGCGCAGCTCCGCCGCGGCGTAGCCCAGCCGGTCGCGCGCGTCGGTCGCACCCGCCGCGGCGGTGTGCGACGAGGCGGTGAGCAGCAGGCGCAGGTAGCGCGCGGGCGGCGCGGCGCCGAGCCGCACCGTCTGCACGCCGCCCCGCCCGTCGACCACGCGGCCCCCGGGGAAGTCCGCCCAGCGGCCGTTCGACTCGTCCGGGCCGTCCCACCGCTGCACCGTGAAGCTGACGGCGTAGGGGTCGGACCAGGCGATCTCCACCGCGTCCACGGGCGCGGCGTGGCCCAGGTCGACCTTGACCCACTCCGCGCGCTCGCCGGGGAGGCCGGTGTAGCGCCCGTTCAGGTAGGGGTTGCTCTTCCAGAAGCTCGCAGGATCGCCGTCGGTCAGGCGGGAGAAGCCGTCGTCGTTGGCCTCGTCCAGCGTGTCGCCGCGCCGGGGGAGGCGGTAGCCCCAGCTCAGCGGCGCGTCGTCGTCGCGGGCGGCGTCGCCGGTCCAGTAGCCCTGCGCATGCGCCGGGTCGCTCCAGGCGCCGTAGGCCGACCAGTGCCAGGCCTCGATCGCGAGCTCGGTGCGGATGCGGTACGTCCCCCGCGGCGGGCTCACGTCGCGCAGGGCGGCGCGGTTGGCGGGGTCGAGCAGCGGGCGGCTCTCGTCCTTGCCCACCCCGTCGAACGCCGCGCCGAACGCCCGGTCGGGCCGGAAGGTCGTGACCGGCCGGCTCAGGTCCAGCACGAGCGGCTGCGGCCGTGACGCAGCCGCGGTGAGGAGGAGCGCCGGCAGGAGGGCGGCGAGGCGCAGGGCGGTCAGGGGAGGAGCTCCGAAGGCGGCGCAGGCTGACGGCTGAGCTCGGCTGCGGCAAGTCCCCGGCTTGCGGAGGCGGGGGCGGGCGCGCACATGCGGCCCATGCCCACGCTCGACCTCGTGCGCGCGCCTGCGCTCCCGGCCGCCGTGGAGGCGCCGCGCCCCAACCTGTCCGGCCTCACGCGCGCGGAGCTGCAGGACGCCCTGGCGGCCTCCGGCGTGGTGGATGCGCGGCAGGCGCGGATGCGCGCGGGCCAGCTGTGGCGCTGGATCCACCACCACGGCGTCACCGACTTCGCGCCCATGACCGACGTGTCCAAGGCGCTGAAGGCGGAGCTCGCCACGCGCTTCACCCTGGCGCGGCCGGAGGTGGTGGAGCGCCAGGTCTCCGCCGACGGCACGCGCAAGTGGCTCCTCCGCTTCGCCCCGGGGATCGAGGCGGAGACCGTGTTCATCCCGGGGGTGGGCCGGGCGGGGGCGCTGTGCGTGTCCAGCCAGGTGGGCTGCACGCTGAACTGCACCTTCTGCCACACGGGCACGCAGGCGCTGGTGCGCAACCTCACCGCCGCGGAGATCGTCGCGCAGGTGCAGGTCGCGCGCGACGACCTCGGCGAGTGGCCGAGCCCCAGCGACGAACGCTCGCTGTCCAACATCGTGTTCATGGGCATGGGCGAGCCGCTCTACAACCTGGACGCGGTGGCCGACGCCATCGACATGATCAGCGACAACGGGGGCGTCGCCATCTCGCGGCGGCGCATCACCGTCTCCACCTCCGGCGTGGTCCCCCGGCTCACCGAATTGGGCGAGCGCACCCAGGCCATGCTGGCCATCAGCCTGCACGCCGTCACCGACGACCTCCGCGACGTGCTGGTGCCGCTGAACAGGCGCTACGACCTCCAGGCGCTGATGGCGGGGGTGCGCGCCTATCCCGGCCTGTCCAACGCGCGCCGGGTCACCTTCGAGTACGTGATGCTGAAGGGGGTCAACGACAGCGTGGAGGAGGCGCGGGCGCTGTGCCGGCTGATCGCGGGCATCCCGGCCAAGATCAACCTGATCCCGTTCAACCCCTGGCCGGGCTCCCCCTACGCCTGCTCGGACTGGGCGACCATCGAGCGCTTCGCCGCCGTGCTGAACCGCGCCGGCTACGCCTCGCCCATCCGCACCCCGCGCGGCCGCGACATCCTCGCCGCCTGCGGCCAGCTGAAGAGCGAGAGCGAGAAGCTGCGGGCTTCGGTGCTGCGCGCCGAGGTCTCCGCCGCCGTCTGACGATTTCCGGGCGGCTCCGCTAGGCGGAACGGGGAGGAGGCGCCTACATGCGGCGGGGCTCACCCGAAGGCGCGTCGATGAAGAAGTTCCTGCTCACCAGCCTGTCGGCCTTCGCGCTCGGCGCGGGCGCCATGGCCTTCGCCGACCAGCACGCGCTCGCCGCCACCAGCCGGGCCGACACCTACAAGATGCTGGAGCTGTTCGGCGACGTGCTGACCACGGTGAAGAAGCAGTACGTCTCGCCCGTGGACGACAAGAAGCTGATCCAGGCGGCCATCGACGGCATGCTCACCAGCCTCGACCCGCACTCCGGCTACCTGGCCCCCGCCGACTTCGACGAGATGCGCGACCAGACGCGCGGCGAGTACGGCGGCGTGGGCATCGTGGTGCAGGCGGAGGACGGGGCCATCAAGGTGGTCTCGCCCATGGACGGCACCCCCGCCGCCAAGGCGGGCGTGCGCGCGGGCGACTACATCACCGCCATCGACGGCAAGACGGTGCTGGGCCAGCCGCTGAACGACGCGGTGAAGTCCATGCGCGGCCCGGTGGGCACGACGATCAGCCTGACCATCGCGCGCGACAAGACCGACCCCATCACCGTCAAGCTCGCCCGGGAGGTGATCAACGTCCATTCCGTCAGCCATCACACCGAGGGCGACGTCGGCTACGTCCGCATCGCCTCGTTCGACGAGAAGACCGGGCAGGAGACGGCGCAGGCGCTGCGCGACCTCAAGGCCAAGATCCCGCACATGAAGGGGCTGGTGCTCGACCTGCGCAACAACCCCGGCGGCCTGGTGGACACGGCGGTTGAGGTCTCCTCCCTGTTCCTCGACGGCGGGGAGGTGGTGAGCCAGCGCGGCCGCGACCCCAAGGACGTGCAGCGCTACAACGCCAAGCCGCAGGGCGACGCCGTGCGCGGCGTGCCCATGGTGGTGTTGGTGAACTACGGCTCGGCCTCCGCGGCGGAGATCGTGGCGGGGGCGCTGAAGGACCGCGAGCGCGCGACGGTGGTGGGGCTGACCAGCTTCGGCAAGGGCTCGGTGCAGACGGTGCTGCCGCTGCGCGGCGGGGCCGACGGCGCGCTGAAGCTCACCACCGCCAAGTACTACACGCCCTCCGGCACGAGCATCCAGAAGACGGGCATCACGCCGGACCTGACGGTGGCGCGCTCGCGCGAGGAGGCGCAGCTCGTCACCGACGACGCGCTGAACTACTCGGAGGACGCGTACAAGAACGCGCTGGACAGCCAGGAGGGCCGCGTCCGCAAGGTCACCGCCGCCATCGAGGTGCCGCCCGAGGCGCAGGACACCACGGGCAAGCTGGACAAGGACGGCCGCCGGGTGCGGCTGAAGGGCCCGGACTCGGTGATCGTGCCCACCGACAAGGACACCGCGGCCGACGACTTCCAGCTGCAGCGCGCGGTGGACGTGCTGCACTACGGCGGGGTGAAGCAGACGATCGCCGCGCGCCCGGCCGAGTTCTACAAGACGCCGCCGCAGAAGTTCGCGCTCAACGCCGCGCCCAAGGGCGCCCCGGCGGGCGCGGTCACCGACAGCGGCGTGCCCGCCAGCGCCTCCGCCGCGGTCAAGGGCGCCCCCGCCGCCAAGACCAACACGCCCGAGCAGATCGGCCCCGACAAGGCGGCGCCGGCGGTGAGCGTGCCCCAGACGTCGCCGCGGAAGTAGGCGGCGAACCCCCGCTCACCACCGTTCGGAGCGCGCCGCGGCGATGGCGTGCTCCAGCGCCTGGGCGAACCGTCGCCGTTCGGCGTCGCCCAGCGCCGCGCCCACCGCGACAGAGCGGCCGGAGCTGGTGAGCCGCAGCGGTGCGCGGGAGCCCGCAGGCGGGCGCACCACCTGCGTCCAGGCCGGCGGGGCCGTCCAGCTCACGGCCCCGCCGCGCTCCACGGTGACGGCCAGCCGGCTGACGCGCACGTGCTCGCCGTTCTTCGCGCGCCGGTTGGAGACGGCGAAGGCGAGGCCGAGGCCCACCACGTCCAGCCCCAGGAAGAAGGGCACGGGCCAGGCCCCGATCAGCAGCAGGAAGCCGCACAGCACCAGGTTCCAGGCGACCACCACCCCCATGAGCACGAGGAGGCCGCGGGGCGACAGCGCGCGCCGGGGCGCGATCCGCCGGTCGAGGTAGAAGGGGCTCGCGTCCACGCCCGCGCATATGGACGGCGCGGGCCCCGCCCGCCACCTTCGCCACGCCCATGCCGAAACCACCCGCCCCCGCGCGCCGCAAGTCCGCCGCGCCCCGCCGCCTGCCCCCCGCCGAGCGCGACCGGGTGGAGGCGCTGTTCCGCCGCTTCGAAGCCGCGGAGGCCGCGCCCAAGGCCGAGCTGGAGTACGCCGACCCCTTCACGCTCACGGTGGCGGTGGTGCTGTCGGCGCAGGCCACCGACAAGGGGGTGAACAGGGCCACCCGCACCCTCTTTCCCGCCGCGCCCACGCCTGCGGCCATGCTCGCCCTGGGCCTCGACGGACTGACCACGCACATCAGGTCCATCGGCCTGTACCGCACCAAGGCCAAGAACGTCATGGAGCTCTCCCGCCGCGTCGTGGAGGAGCACGGGGGCGCCGTCCCGCTCGAGCGCGAGGCGCTGCAGGCGCTGCCGGGCGTGGGGCGCAAGACGGCGAGCGTGGTCCTGAACGAGCTGGGCGTGGAGCCCGCCATCGCGGTGGACACCCACGTCTTCCGCGTCTCGCGCCGGCTGAAGATCGCCCGCGGCGCCACGCCGGAGAAGGTGGAGGCCGAGCTGATGCTGCGCACGCCCGACTGGGCGCGCACCCGGGCGCACCACTGGCTGATCCTGCACGGGCGCTACGTGTGCGTGGCGCGGCGTCCGAAGTGCGAGGGGTGCCGCCTGGCCGACCTCTGCCCCTCCCGCCCTCTGTTCAGCCCCGCTCCCACCGTGTGAGGCCCGGCGAGGTCACCGCCGCCAGCACCGCGCGGACCTGCGTGCGGGCGGCTTCGACCCCATCCCCCGTGTCGATGACGAAGTCGGCGCGGGCGCGCTTCTCGGCGTCGGGCGTCTGGCGGGCCAGGATGGCGTCGAGCGTCTCGGGCGTCATGCCGGGTCGGGCGAGCACGCGCTGGCGCTGCATCCCGGGCGGGCAGGAGACCACGACGACGGCGTCCACGTTCCGCTCGCCTCCCGTCTCGAACAGGAGCGGCACGTCCACCACCGCCACCTCGGCCCGCTCGACCTCGGCGAAGAAGGCGGCGCGGTGCGCGCCCACGAGCGGATGCACCACCGCCTCCAGCCGCTTCAGCGCCTCCGGGTCGCCCATGACGCGGGCGGCGAGCCGGCTGCGGTCGATGGCGCCGTCCGCCCCCGTCACGCCGGGGAAGGCCGCCTCCACCGCCGCCCTCGCCCCGCCGCCTGCGGCGTACAGGGCGTGCACCGCGGCGTCCGCGTCGTAGACGGGGGCGCCCTCCTGCGCGAACAGGGCGGCGGTGGTGGACTTGCCCATGCCGATGGATCCGGTGAGGCCGAGCACGATCATGCGGAAGGCTCCAGGGCGTCGAGGCAGAGGGCGCGCACGTCCGTCCCGGGCGGGGGCGGGCGGCCGTAGAAAGCGGTGAAGGAAGGTCGCGCCTGGGCCACCAGCATGGCGAGACCGTCCACCGTGGCCCACCCGGCCTCCGCCGCGCTTCGGAGGAAGGCGGTGCGCAGCGGGCGGTACACCATGTCCATCGCCGCGGCGCCCTGCGGGGGGCGAGGCCAGGGCGGGGCGAGGGGGTCGGCGCCCTCCAACCCCCGCGTGGTCGCGTTGACCACGAGCGCGGCCCCGTCCAGCGCCGCCTCCAGCCCGCCCCACCCGTAGGCGCGCGCGCCGAAGGCGTCGGCCAGGGCGTCGGCGTGCGCGCGCGTGCGGTTGACGATCCTGAGCTCCGGCCCGGCCCCCGCCAGCACCACGGCCGCGCCCCGCGCCGCGCCGCCCGCGCCCAGCACCACCACCGGGCCGGCCGGCCGGCGCCAGGCGGGCGCCTGCTCGGACAGGGCGCCGAGGAGGCCCTCGCCGTCGGTGTTGCGGGCCTCCACCGAGCCGTCGGCCTCGAACAGGAGGAGGTTGGCCGCCCCCGCCGCCCGCGCCGCCGCATCCGCCCGGTCGGCCAGGGCCAGGGCCTCCGCCTTGAAGGGCACGGTGACGTTGAGCCCCCGCAGAACTCCGCCGCGCAGCCCCGCCACCAGCCGCGCGAAGCCGTCCGCGGCGACCGGGACGGGAACGTAGGCCGCGTCGAGCCCCGCCGCGGCGATCCAGGCGTTGTGGATGACCGGAGACAGCGAGTGGCGCACCGGCGACCCCGCCACCCCCGCCACGACCGCGGCCCCCGTGGTCACGCCCCGAGACGTCGCCCCGGTCACGCCAGGAGCTCGCCGTGGCCGCGTAGGAGGTCGAGGAGCCCCAGCATGGGCAAGCCGAGGACGGCGAAGTGGTCGCCCTCCACCCGGGCGAACAGCTGCACGCCGAGCGCCTCGTACCAGTAGGCCCCCACCGAGCCGGTGAGCGCCGCGCCCGCGCGCGCCATGTAGTCGTCGAGGAAGCCGTCGGAGAAGTCGCGCACCGTCAGCCGGGCGGTGGCCACCTCGCGCCAGATCGGCGTCCCGCCCCGGGCCACCACCACGGCGGAGTGGAGGCTGTGGATGCGGCCGCGCAGCGACAGGAGGCGCTCGCGCGCGGCGGCGGCCGTGGCCGCCTTGTCCACGAGCGCGCCCTCGAGCTCAAGCGTGGTGTCGCAGCCCGCCACCAGCTCCGGCCGCCGGGCCGAGACGCGCACCGCCTTCAGCTCGGCCAGGGCGTCGGCGACCTCACGGGGCCGGGCGCCCTGCGCGAGGAGCCCCGCCTTGACCGCCTCCTCGTCCACGCCCGGCGCCTCCGCCTCGAACGGGACCCCCGCCGCGCGGAGCAGGCCGGCGCGCGTGGCGCTGGTCGAGGCCAGGACGATCACGCGCCCGGCGGCCGGGCGGATGCGGGCAGGAGATGCGACGCGCGCCGCGCCGCCAGGAGGTTCATCACCGCCGCCGCCGTCTCCTCCACCGACCGGCGGCTCACGTCGATCACGGGCCAGCCGCGTCGCTCGAACAGCCGGCGGGCGCGGATGGTCTCCTCGCGCACGGCGTCCGCCTCCACGTAGGCCGTCTCGCGCTGCTCGTTCAGCGTGACCAGCCGGTTGCGGCGCACCTGCATCAGCCGCTCCGGCGAGACCACGAGCCCCACCACCAGCGGCCCGTCCAGCGTCTCCAGCGCGGGAGGGTGGGGCGAGCCCGGCACCAGCGGCACGTTCGCCGCGCGCACGCCCCGGTGCGCCAGGTAGATGCAGGTGGGCGTCTTGGAGGTGCGGCTCACGCCCACGAGCACCACCTCGGCCTTGGACAGGTCGCGGGCGCCGTGGCCGTCGTCGTGGGCGATGGCGAAGTCCAGGGTCTCGATGCGGTGGAAGTAGTCGGCGTCCAGCGCGTGCTGCGCCCCCACCCGGCTGGTGAGCTGGGCGCCGAGGTAGCGGCTGACGGACGCGGTGAGAGGGTCCAGCGCCGCGATGCAGGGGGTGTCGGTCTCGCGGCAGCCCGCCTCAAGCATGCCGCGGAGCTCGCGGTCCACGATGGTGTGCACCACCATGCCGGGCGCGTCCTCCACCTCCGCCAGCACGCGCTCCATCTGCCGGGCGGAGCGGACCAGCGGGTAGGCGTGCTCGATGGGGCTCACCGCGTCGAAACGGGCCACCACCGCGCGCGCCATGGCCGACAGCGTCTCGCCCGTGGAGTCGCTGACGAGGTGCACGTGGAAGTAGGCGGCGATGCGCGGCGGGGGGGAGGGGTGCGGCAAGACGGCTGGGGGCGATCGCGGGGGCGGTGAGCGCCCGCGCCTGTGGACGGGGGCGGAGCAAAGCGCGTCCCGCCCCGCTTGCCAAGCGCCGTGGTCGCGGGCGGTCGCGCGGACGGGGTGCGCGCCCCCCTCTGGACGACCGCGTCCCGGGGGCTGCGCGCGGGCGCGCAGCGGCCGGACCCGTCCACCGCCTTCGCCAAGCCTCCGAGCCGAGCGCGTTAAGGCTTCGTTAACGTCTCTCCACAGGCGGGGGCGGAGCCTTCAACAGGGTTAAGGATGTGTTGACGGCCGAGGCGCCGCCGCCCTTGGAGGGTGCGGTCGTCCCCGCCGTCCACGGCGTCTGTCTTCCATCCAAGGAAGAGTCTCTCTGACGAGAGGAGAAGAAGGAGGGCCGCCGGCGGCGGGACGCTTGAGCGGCGGTCGGCGTCGGGCTTTAAGCGCATCCCATGTCCCGCGCGGCCTCCGCCTCCGTTCCGGCCCTCCCTTCCTCCGGCCCCGGCCTGCGCCCGGCGGCGAGACGATGAGCGCACCGGCGGCGACCGGCCGCCGCAGGGTGGCCGTGGTCCTGTTCAACCTGGGCGGACCGGACAGCCTGGAGGCGGTGCGGCCTTTCCTGTTCAACCTGTTCAACGACCCCGCCATCATCGGCCTGCCCTGGCCCGCGCGCCCGCTCCTGGCCGCCCTGATCTCCAGCCGCAGGAACACGGAGGCCAGCGCCAACTACGCGCTGATGGGCGGGTCCTCGCCGCTGCTGCGCGAGACGGAGGCGCAGGCCCGCGCCCTGGAGGCCGCCCGGGCGGAGGGGCCGGACGAGGTGCGCGCCTTCATCGCCATGCGCTACTGGCGGCCGTTCACCGGCGACTGCGCGCGGGAGGTCGCCGCCTGGCGACCGGACGAGGTGGTGCTGGCGCCGCTCTATCCGCAGTTCTCGACCACCACCTCCGGGTCGTCGCTCAAGCTCTGGGCGAAGGCCTACGGCGGGCCGGGGCGGGTGCGCACCGTCTGCTGCTGGCCCGAGCTGGACGGCTTGGTGGAGGGCTACGCGCTCAACATCGCCAGGGTGTGGGGGGCGGCCGGGCGGCCGCAGGGCCTGCGCGTGCTGTTCTCCGCCCACGGCCTGCCGGAGGCGGTGATCAAGCGCGGCGACCCCTATCAGTGGCAGGTGGAGCAGACGGCGGCCGCCATCGCCGCGCGCCTGCCCGCCCGCTGGGACGGCCCGCTGGACTGGAGCGTCTGCTACCAGAGCCGGGTCGGCCCCCTCGCCTGGATCGGCCCTCCCACGCCGCAGGCCATCGAGGCGGCGGTGACGGCCGGCAAGGGCGTGCTCCTGGCGCCCATCGCCTTCGTCTCCGAGCATGTGGAGACGCTGGTGGAGCTGGACCGCGAGTACGCGGAGCTGGCGGAGCACCTGGGCGCGGCGCACTACCTGCGGGCGCCCACCGTGAGCGTCGGGGCGGAGTTCATCGGCGGGCTCGCGCGGCTGGTGGACCGGGCGCTGCAGCGGCCGGGCGGCGTGGGGGCGGACGGCGGCGCGCGCATCTGCCCGGCCCGCTGGACGCAGTGTCCCGCCGACGGGGCGCCGCCGACCATCATGGACGGGGACGGGGCCGCATGAACTGGGGATCGACCTACGACTGGCTGCGGGGCCTGCACATCCTGGCGGTGATCGCCTGGATGGCGGGGCTGCTCTTCCTGCCGCGGCTCTACGCCTACGACGCCGAGCAGGCCGGCAAGGCCGAGCCGCTGCGGAGCGAGATGCGCACGCTCCTGCGCGCCTGGCAGCTGCGGCTCCTCCGCATCATCCTGAACCCCGCCATGGCGCTGTCGCTCGCCCTGGGGCTCGCCCTGATCTGGTACGACGCCACCTACATCCGCGCCGCCGGCTGGGCCTTCCTGGGCGAGCCGTGGATGAGCGTGAAGCTGGCGGGCGTCCTGTTCCTGCTGGGCTGGCACGGCTTCCTCGCCGGCAGCCGCCGCCGCATCGCCGCGGGGGTGGACAGGCGGTCGGCGAAGTTTTGGCGGCTCACCAACGAGCTGCCGTTCCTCGCGGCCGTCGTCATGGTGCTGGCCGTCACCACCGAACTCGGCGGGCGCTGACGCCCGCCGGCCGTCACTCGCCGCCGAGGTCCGCGTCGGAGGACGAGGAGGTGGAGCGGCGGCCGGTGAAGGCGGCGAAGCGCTCCGCGCGCTTGGCCTGGCTCGTGGCCTTCTCCATGGCCTTGCGCTCCTTGCGGCTGTCGCGCTTGGCGGCGAGGGTGGCGGCCTCCGCCTCCTCCGCGGCCTTGCGGGCGGCGGCGGCGGCGGCTTCCCGGGCGACGCGCTGCTGCTCGCGCTCGGCGGCGCGCGCGGTGCGCACCGCCTCCAGCTCGGCCTGGCGGCGAGCGTCGCGGTCGACGGGATCCTCGGCCTGCACGGTGGGCTTGGGCTTGAACTTCGCCAGCAGCGCCTTCTTCGCCTCGGCCGCATCCGCCTGGCGATCCGAGAAATTCGTCCTCAGCTTCTTCTGAGCGTTGGGAGTCATGGGTGGTCCGTGTGACGACGCGGCGAGGCGTCAGGTGGGTCGAGCAGCCTTAACGCACGAGACCCCGGCTCGGGAGAGCCGGGGTGCTCGGAAATTTGGTGGAGCTAAGCGGAGTCGAACCGCTGACCTCTTGAATGCCATTCAAGCGCTCTACCAGCTGAGCTATAGCCCCGAATCCCCCTTGAGGGAAAGGTGTGCGGCGGAACGGGCAGGTTGGCCCGCGGCCCTGGTGAGCCGTCCGTCGCGAGGCCGTGGCGTCTAGGCCGCCGCGACGCTCTGGTCAAGCGCTCCTCAGCGCTCCTCAGCGCTCCTCCTCGTCGTCGCCCGGCAGGGCGATCTCGTCGGCGTCGGCGTCCTCGTCCTCCAGGAAGGGCACGTCGTCGTCGGCTTCCTCCTCGTCGTCCGCGGCGAGGTCGGCCTCCTCGTCGTAGTCGACGCCGAGGTCGGCTTCCGGCTCGCCCGGCGTCGCCGCCCCGCCTTCCGCATCGTCGTCGGCGGGGGTGGGATCGGGTTCGTCGGCGGCCTCGTCGATCTCGGGCGTGGCTTCCTGCTCCTCGCCGAAAGCCTCCGCATCCTCGTCGCGCACCGGCTTGGCCTCCGCGTCGTCCGTCTCGTAGTCGCGCACGGTGGCGCGCGGCCGGGCGCGGCGGCTCTTCAGCGCCTCCTCCGGGTCGAACTCGAACGCGCACTTGGGGCAGTGCGCCGGCCGCTTGGTGAGGTCGTAGAACTTCGTCTGGCAGTTCGGGCAGATCTGCTTCTGCCCGAGAGCGGGGTCGGCCAAGGAGCGCCTCGGGGTGCGGGAGGGGTGCGTGAAAAGCGGGCGGCTCCTTGCCACGCGGGCGCCCCGGCTGTCAAAGCGCTCGCCATGAGCCTCGATCCCTTGCGTCTGCAGGCCCGCCGCTCCGGACCGCTGCGCGGCCGGGTGCGCGCACCCGGCGACAAGTCGATCAGTCACCGCGCGCTGATCCTGGGCGCCTTGGCGCGGGGGCGCACGGAGGTGACGGGGCTCCTGGAGGGGGCGGACGTGCTGGCCACCGCCGCCGCCATGCGCGCGTTCGGCGCGACCGTGGCGCGCGCGGGGGACGGCGCCTGGTCGGTGGACGGCCGCGGCGGCTTCGCGGAGCCCGCCGACGTGATCGACTGCGGCAACGCCGGCACCGCCGTGCGGCTGATCCTGGGCGCGGCCGCCGCCTTCCCGCTCCGCGCCACCTTCACGGGCGACGCCTCGCTGCGGGGCCGGCCCATGGGGCGGGTTCTTGAGCCGCTGGGCGCCATGGGCGCGCGCACCCTCGGCCGCGAGCGGAGCCGGCTGCCGCTGACGCTCGCGGGGGGCGGACTGCGGGCCATCGACCACACGCCCCCCGTGGCCTCCGCGCAGGTGAAGTCGGCGGTGCTGCTGGCGGGGCTGGGGGCGGAGGGCGTCACCACCGTCCACGAGCCCGAGCCCACCCGCGACCACACGGAGCGCATGCTCCGCACCTTCGGCGCCTCCGTGCGCACGGAGGATGGCGAGGGCGGCCGCCTGGCGGCCGTGACGGGCGGCGCCCGCCTGCAGGGCGCGCTGGTGGCCGTCCCCGGAGACCCGTCCTCCGCCGCCTTCCCGGTCGTGGCCGCGCTCCTGGTCGCCGGCTCGAACGTGACGGTGGAGGGAGTGCTGCTGAACCCGTTGCGCCGCGGCCTCTACGACACCCTGCGGGAGATGGGGGCGGACCTTGCGGTGGAGGACGCGCGCGAGGCGGGGGGCGAGCCGGTGGGCGACCTGCGCGCCCGGGGCGGCGGCCTGCGCGGCGTGGTCGTGCCGCCCGCCCGCGCGCCCTCCATGATCGACGAGTACCCGATCCTGGCGGTGGCCGCCGCCTTCGCCGAGGGCGAGACGGTGATGCGCGGCATAGGCGAGCTGCGCGTCAAGGAGAGCGACCGCATCGCCCTCACCGCCGCCTTGCTGCGCGGGGCGGGCGTGGAGGTGGAGGAGGAGCCCGACGGCCTGGTGGTCCACGGCCGAGGCCGCCCGCCGCCCGGCGGCGCGACGGTGGCCACGCACGGCGACCACCGCATCGCCATGAGCGCGCTGGTGCTGGGCCTCGCCGCGCCCGGCGGCGCGGAGGTGGACGAGGCGGGCATGATCGCCACCAGCTTCCCCGGCTTCGCCGAACTCATGCGGGGGCTGGGGGCGGAGATCGGCTGAGCGTCACCGCCTTCGGCGCGGCAGCGACCAGGTCCGCCACGGCTGGAACCGTCCGTCCGTCCAGCCCTGGGCGGTGACGGTCACCGCCTCGTCCGTCCACTCCACCACGCCGAACGAGGGCGGCGTGCCGCGGGTGCGGGTGGAGAGGGTGCCGGCCCCCACCGCGTAGGTCAGCCCGTCGCCCGCCGTCAGGGGCACGGCGAAGGGCACGTGGACATGCCCGGTGAGGATCAGGTCCACGCCGCGCTCAGCCATCAGCGCCGCCGCGAGGTCGCCGCGATGCACGCCGCCGCTCACCGGGGCGCCCGCCGCCTCCACCAGGGGATGGTGGCAGCTGACGATGCGCAGGCCGGCGGGCGCGGCCGCCTCCAGCTCCTGCGCCGCCGCCTTGCACACGCGGAGGTCGATGGCCCCCTTGGACCAGTCGGGCCGGGGCTGGGCGCCCCGGGCGGTGTTGATCATCCGCACCGCGAAGTCCGGGCGGTCGAACGCGCCGGAGAAGGGGTCGCCCACGTAGCGCCGGTAGCGCGCGAAGGGGGTCAGCGCGCGCAGGACGAGGTTCCAGTACGGCGTGTCGTGGTTGCCGGGCGTGTGCAGCAGCGGCCGCGGCAGGCGGTCCAGCCAGGCGCGCCCGGCGGCGAACTCCCGCGGGAGCCCGTTCAGCGTGAGGTCGCCGGAGAAGACGGTGAGCGTGGGGGCGCAGGCCTGGGCGAAGGCGACCGCCGCCTCCGCCGCCCCCGCGTCCTCCCCGCCGAAGTGCACGTCCGTCAGGTGGATGACGCGGCTCACGCGGGGGACTCCGCCGTCCGGGCGGCCTCCGCCTCCGCCACCTGCGGCGCGGGGGCGGGGCTGGCGGGGGCGGCCCCGGCGTCGGGAAGGATCAGCGCGCGGAAGGCGCCCGGACGCCAGCGCACCACCGTGTCGCGGGGGAGGCGCACGGGCTCGCCGTCCAGAACGGCGGGGATGCGGCGGTGCGAGCGCACGCGGATCTCCCGGGCGCAGTCGGCGTCCACCGCCGGGTCCTCGCGCCAGTCGCCCAGCATGTCGGCCAGGAGCGTGCGCGCGCCCAGCCGCAGCGCCTCGCCCGCGCCCCGCGGATGCAGCGCCGCCACGTCCAGCGCGCGGTCGTCGGTCATGGCGCGCGAGACGAGCGGGCACATCAGGCTCAGCGCCTCCGCCCTGCGCTCCCCGCCCCCGTCCAGGCTGTAGCGGAGCCGGTGGCCGAAGGCGCGGCTCAAGGCCAGGCGCGCGCGCACCCAGGCCCGGCGCAGCTGGCCGTGGCGCATGGCCTCCCGCGCCCGGGCCCACAGGGTGGGCGCCCCGAGGATGGCGGCCACGTAGAAGCGCCGCCCGTCCGCCTCGCCGCCGGACACGGGGCGCACCTCGCCCCGCTCCAGGGCGTCGGCCAGGGCCTCGCGCCAGGGGCGGCGGCCGTAGAGGGCGAAGGGCAGCATGTTCATCGTGCCCCCCGGCAGGGCGGCCACCACCGGCCCGTCCGGCCCCGCCAGCTCGCAGGCCCGCCGGGCGGTGCCGTCGCCCGCCAGCACGATCAGGAGGTCGGGGGCGGCGTCCACCGCCCGGCGCAGCGCCGCCTCCAACTCGGCGGGGGGGACCTCGGCGATGTGCGCGTCCAGCCCGCGGGCGTCCAGGACCGCCTTCAGCTCCGCGCAGGTGGTGGGACCGGTGGAGCCGGAGGCGGCGTTGATGACGGCCTCCACGCGATGGAACGCGGCGGCGGGCGCCCGGGCGTCGGCGGCGGGCGGATCGTCGGGCATGGCGGGCGAACGTGGGGCCGCGACCGCGGGTTCCGGCCAAGCTGTGTCGGCGGAGGAACCTTGGCCGTGGAGGCCGCGTTCGCCGAGCCTGAGGCGGGGAGTTCGGACATGGGCGTGACCTTGAGGACGGCGGCGGTGCTGACGCTCGGCGCGGCGGTGGCGGCGCTGGGCGCCTGCGCCAGCCCTTCGACGCCGAAGATGAGCCGGCTGGCCGCGCGCACGCGCTGCGCCGACGAGAGCTTCCCGATCTACTTCGCCCGGGGGTCCGCCGAGCTCACGGAGCCCGCGCGCCAGGTGATCGGCTCGGCGTCCGGCCGCATCGCAGGCTGCCGCGTCACGGCGGTGGACGTCCGGGGCATCGCCGCGCCCGACGCCCCCGGGACGGCGGCGGACGGCGGGCTGACGCAGAGCCGGGCCGACAACGTGGCCAAGGCGCTGGCCGCGGCCGGGCTGCCCGCCCCCGCCTTCGACGTGGAGCTGGCCAACTCCTCGCGCCCGGCCGGCCGGCCGGGCCGCAACGAGCCCCTGCCCCGGCGGACGGAGGTGGTGCTGCACGCCCGGCCCCAGGCGAGCTGACGCCCGCCGCCGCGCCTCAGCCGTGGAGGCCGCGCCAGATGTCCACGCGGCGCATGGCCTTGCCCGGCAGGGCGGAGAAGCGGCCCAGCGGCAGGGCCTCGGCCGCGCGGCGCACGCCGTACTGCGCCCAGCGCCCCGCCGCCGCCGCCGAGGCGCGGCCGACGAAGCCGTGCCCCACCGCGCGCGACCCGTTGGCCAGGCTCGTCTTGAAACGGTAGGCGCCGGGCCCGAGGTCGAACTCGCGCAGGCCGCGCCCCGCCGCCCAGCGCAGCATCTCCACCATCAGGATCACGCCCGGCGAGTAGCGGCTCGTCTCTTCGTCGTGGGCGATGAACCAGGCGTGGAGCACCGGCCCGTTGTGCAGCGCGATGTGGGTGGCCACCAGGCGGTCGCCCGCGTGCAGGGTGTAGAGCCGGGCCCCGAACCGGTCGTCGGCCTCGTCGCGCAGCCGCTGGAGGAAGGCGGACACCCAGGGCGTGGCGAAGATGTCGGTCTGGCGGGTGGTGCGGTACTGGGCGCGCTTCCACGCCATGGCCTGGGCCCAGTCCTCGGCGGAGGCGGAGGCGGGGGTGAAGCGCACGGGGCCGATCTCGCGCTCCAGCTTGCGCAGCTTCTTGGCCGTGTCGCCCAGGATGCCCGAGCCCGCGGCCTTGCGCTCGGCGGCGTAGGCCTCGATCCCGTCGGCCAGGCGGATCAGGTGGGACTCGCCCTCGCCGCGCAGGAAGGGGGCGAAGGTGGGCTGGTCGGCCAGCATGTTGATCAGGTCGATGCGCTGCACGCCCAGCGCCCGGGCCAGGGCGCGGGCGGCGATCCCCGTCCCCGGCGCGGCCACCATCGCCTGGTAGTCGCACAGCGGCGCCCCCATGGGCAGGGCGGTGAACGGGCCGGCGCGGGCGGCGAAGAAGCCCACCGGCGCCCCGTCCTCGCGCAGGACGGCCACCCGGCCCTGCCGGGCGTCCGGCCCGCCCGAGCGCGCGAGCGCCAGCACCCACTCCGGCGCGAGATAGGGCGAGGCGAGGTCGGGGTCCGCCGCCTGGATCGCCCGCCACGCCTCCAGCTCGCCGTCGTCGAGGTCGAGCGGCCGCTTCACGTCGATCTGCATGACGCGGGAGCCTAGCGGACGAGGGTCGCCGACCCGTTAAGGAGGCCCCCCGCGCGCCTGTAGGGGTCAGCGGCGGGAGATCACACGGTGCAGCCGCCGCGGCGCGGCGTTCAGGACGGAGGCGGGGGCGTCCAGCGCCGCCGCGTGGAGGTCGAAGGCGTCGGTGCGCTCCACCCGCACCCGGGCCAGCTCGCCGACGCGCAGGTGCGCGGCCCCGCGGACGTGGACGACGCCGTCCACCTCCGGCGCGTCGGCCTCCGTGCGGGCCGTCGCCGTCCCGTCCGGGCGCACGGCGTCCACGAGGACGGAGAGGGTGCGGCCGACCTTGGCGCGGAGCTTGTCGCGGGAGATGCGGGCGGCCGCGGCCATCAGGCGCTCGCGACGCTCCTGCTTCACGGGCTCGGGCACATGGTCGGGCAGGGCGTTGGCGGCGGCGCCGCGCACGTCTTCATAAGCAAAGGCGCCCACGCGATCGAGGCGCGCCTCCTCCAGCCAGGACAGCAGGTGCTCGAACTCGGCCTCGGTCTCGCCGGGGAAGCCGACCACGAAGGTGGAGCGCACCACCAGCTCCGGCTGCACGGCGCGCCAGCGGGCCAGCCGCTCCAGCGTGCGGTCGGCGGCGGCGGGGCGGCGCATGCGCTTCAGGACGGCCGGGTCGGCGTGCTGAAAGGGGATGTCGAGGTAGGGGAGCAGCGCGCCCGGCCGCATCAGCGGGATCACCCGGTCCACGTGCGGATAGGGGTAGACGTAGTGCAGGCGCACCCAAACGCCGAGTTCGGACAGTCCCTCGGCCAGGCCGAGGAGGTCGCCCGAGCGCTCGCGGCCGCGCCAGACCGCCGGGGCGTAGCGGCGGTCCAGCCCGTAGGCGGAGGTGTCCTGGCTCACCACCAGGATCTCCTTGCATCCCGCCTCCACCAGCGCCTCCGCCTCCTGCAGCACCTCGTCCACCGGGCGCGACGAGAGCGGGCCGCGCAGGGCGGGGATGATGCAGAAGCTGCAGCGGTGGTCGCAGCCCTCGCCGATCTTCAGGTAGGCGAAGTGGCGGGGCGTGAGCTTCAGCCCGGCGGCGGAGAGCCGTTCGGCGAAGGGCTCGACGGAGATCGTCTGCGGCGCGTGGCGGCGCACGGCGGCGGTGACGGCGTCATAGGCGTGCGCCCCCGTCACCGCCGCCACGCCGGGCACGGCGGCGCGGATGGTCGCCTCCTCCGCGCCCAGGCAGCCGGTGACGATCACGGGCTTGCCCGAGGCCTGCGCCTCCGCGATGGCTTCAAGGCTCTCGGCGCGGGCGGAGTCGAGGAAGGCGCAGGTGTTGACCACCACCGCGTCCGCGCCCTCGTAGGAGGGCGACACGGCGTAGCCTTCGCCGCGAAGGCGGGTGAGGATGCGCTCGGAGTCCACCAGCGCCTTGGGGCAGCCCAGGCTGACCATGCCGACGGTCTTGCGCGCCGCGGGTGCGGGCTCGCTCATGCGGGATCCTCGGCGAAGCGCGCGCCTGTAGCAGAGATCGACGGCGAGCGCACGGGAGCCGCCTGAAACCCGAACGGCGGCTCACGGGTTAACTTCTGTGAACGGAGACAGGACATGCGCATTCTCATCACCTTGGCCGCGGGAGCGGCCCTCCTCGCCGCGCCCGTCGCGGCCTCGGCCCAGCACCGCGGCGGCGGCGGGTTCCACGGCGGCGGCGGCGGCTTCAGCCGGGGGTCGAGCGGCGCGTTCGGCTCGCGCGGGTTCTCCGGCGGCGGCTCGGTCGCCCGCAGCAGCGCCTTCAGCGGCTCCCGCGGAAGCTACGCCAGCCGTGGAAACTACGGCTATCACGGGGGCTACGGCTACCGCGGAGGCTATTACAGGGGCGGTTACGGCTACCGCGGCGGCTACGGCTACGGATATGGCGGAGCCCTGCTTGGTGGTCTGATCGTCGGCTCCGCCCTCGCTTCTCCCTACGCTTACGGAGGCTACGGGTACCCTTACTACGGCGGCGGCTACTACAGCGCGCCGACGTACTATGACGACGACGGCGGGTACGACTACTGCAGCGACTACAGCTGCTGACGGTCAGGCCGCCTGCAGCGCCAGCGGTCCGCCCCAGAACGCCTCCACGAGCGCGTTCTGGGGTCCGGCGCGGCCGGTGGTGAGGAAGGTGCGCGCGCCCGACCGCCCCGGGTCATACTCGGGGTGGCGCAGGAGATAGCGCTCCAGCGTGTCGGCCACGGCGAGGGGCTGGCGGATCATGGGCGTGCCGGGCGGCAGGGCTTCGGCGAACAGGTCGGCGATGATCTCATAGTGCGTGCAGCCCAGCACCGCACGGTCGGGGGCGCGGCCGATCCGCAGCGCCAGGGCGCGGACGTGGGCCTCCACCACGGCGCGAAGCTCCTCGCGGGCGGCGCCGGCCTCGATCATGTGCACCAGGTTTGGGCAGGGCTCGCAGAAGGCGGCCACGTCCTGGCGGCGCTTGTCGATCTCGATCTCGTACACGCGGCTGGCGGCGGTGGCGCGGGTGGCGAAGACGCCCACCACGTCCAGGTGCTCGGCCTTGTCGCCGCCCCTGTCGTCCCGGCGCCGCTCGGGTTCGGGCTCCCAGGGCAGGCCGGTGGCCGCCTCGATGGTGGGCACGATGCAGCCGAGCAGGTTCACCGGCCGCCCCAGTTCCCGGCGCACGCCCGGCAGCCAGGACTGCTGAAGCCGCCGGAGCGCGATGGCGCTGGCGGTGTTGCACGCCAGGACCACCAGCGAGGCGCCCCGGTCGAACAGGGCCGCGGACGCGGCGCGCGTCAGCTCCACGATCTCCTCGCCCGTGCGGCCGCCGTAGGGGGCGTTGGCCTGGTCGGCGAGGTAGGTGAGGTCGGCCTGCGGGAACCGGTCCACCAGCGCACGGTGGATGGTCAGCCCGCCGACGCCCGAGTCGAAGACGCCGATCACGCGGCGCCCTCCTCCCGGCCGAAGGCGGTGACGAGCACCACCTTGCCCACGTGCGACCCGGCCTCCAGGCGCCCGTGCGCGTCCGCGGCCTCCTCCAGCGGGAAGGTGCGGTCGATCGGCGGGCGCACGCGGCCGGCCGCCACCCACGGCCAGACCACCCGCTCCACCGCCGCCGCCAGCCGCGCCTTCTCGTCGGCGGCGCGGGGCCGCAGGGTGGAGCCCGTGACGGTGAGCCGCTTCTGCATGATCGGCCGGATGTCCACCTCGGCCGTCGCGCCGCCCTGGACGGCGATGTGGCACAGGCGGCCCCCCGGCCTCAGCGCGTCCAGGTTCCCGGGGAGGTAGGCGCCGCCCACCATGTCCAGCACCACGTCCGCCCCGCCCGCCGCCGTCACCGCCTCCGCAAAGGGCTCCGCCGAGCTGTCGATCGCAAGGTCCGCCCCCAGCGCCCGGGCGGCGGCCGCCTTGTCGGCGCCGCGGCCGGTGGCGATCACGCGGGCACCGTGCGCGCGGCCCATCTGGATGGCGGTGACGCCGATCCCGCTGGTGGCCCCGTGCACCAGGAGCGTCTCGCCGGGGAGGAGGCGCCCGTCCTCCCACGCGTTGGCGAACACGGTGAAGACGGTCTCCGGCAGGGCCGCGGCGTCCGCCCAGCCGAGCCCGGCGGGGACGGGCAGGGCGTGGCGGGCGTCCACGACGGCGTACTCGGCGTAGCCGCCCCCGCCGAGGAGCGCGGCGACCCGGTCGCCCACGCGCCAGCGGCCGGCGCCCTCCCCCACGGCGACCACCACGCCCGCCGCCTCCAGCCCCAGCGTCGCCGGCGCGCCGGGCGGGGGCGGATAGAGGCCGCGCCGCTGGAGGAGGTCGGGCCGGTTCACCCCCGCCGCCGCCACGCGGACCAGGATGGCGCCCGGCCCCGGCGCGGGGACGGCGGTGCGGACGGGATGGAGGGCGGACGCCTCCCCTCGCCCGCCCTCCACGGCGACGGCGGTCATCTGATCCGGCACGGCGTGGATGGCGGCGCACTCCCGAAGCGGCGAGCGGTCTGATACGCTCATCGGCCGGCCGGGGAAAAGAGGGGCGCGCCATGGACGAACCGGTCGAGCCGCGCCGCGCCCGCGGGGCCGCCCTGGCCGAGGCGCTGAGCGAGGACCTGGACCTTTTCGCCCGCGAAGACCTCCAGGAGCGGGTGGCGCTCCTGGAGCAGGAGGTCGTGCGGGTGCAGGAGGCGCTCGGGCGCAAGGCGGGCGGCCGCGCGGCCGCGGACGCCTTGTTCTCGCGGTGACGGGCGTGGCACGCCCGTTGCACGGCCGGCCCCCAGCGCCCGGAGCCCCCGCATGACCCTGTCACCTTCCGAGAGCGTCCGGGAGTTCGCCGCCTCCGAGCTGTTCGAGCGCACCTTCCAGGAGGGCATGGACCTCGTGGAGGAGGCCGCCGCCTACCTGGACGGGGACGGGCGGCGAGACTCCAAGCTCCTCTCGCGCGACGCCGCGCTCGCCTATGCGGGGGAGAGCATGCGGCTGACCACACGGCTGATGCAGGTGGCGTCGTGGCTCCTCGTGCAGCGGGCCGTGCGCCAGGGCGACATGACCGCGGACGCCGCGCGCGAGCCGCGCTACCGGGTGGGCGATCCCGCCCCCGCCGGAACGCCCCGCCCAGCCGCGGCCGCCCCCCTGCCCGCCACGCTGACGGGGCTGGCGGAACGGTCGGAGCGGCTGTTCGAGCGGGTGTCCAAGCTCGACCGGCGCATGTACGGCGAGGCGGGGGAGGCGGGGGACGACGCCAACGCGGTGCTCGCGCAGTTCGAGCGCCTGCGCGCCGCCTTCGGCTGAGCGGCCGCGGCCGACGCCGCCGCCGCCCGTCACCCTTCCGT
>CAXSHO010000008.1:10703-18032 GCA_964237305.1 uncultured Caulobacteraceae bacterium | reverse complement strand
AGGAGGTCCGCCACGGTGATGTCGGCCAGCCGGTCGGCGGCGGCGCGGTCGGCCAGCTCGATGGCGCGCGACACCTGGCGCGGTATGCGCTCGCCCACGGGGCAGCCCTTGGCCCCCGGCGGGGGGCAGCCGAGGTGCGCGCAGCCGTTCACCGCCCGCAGCACCCGGTCGAGCGAGATCGCCTCCGGCCGCAGGAGGAGCCAGGCCCCGCCCGACGCCCCCGCCCGCGTCCCGATCAGACCGGCCTTGGCCAGCATGGCGGTGACGCGGCGAACCACCACGGGATTGGTCGGCATGGACGCGGCCAGCGCCGCCGACGACACGGCTCCGCACGGACCGAAGGCGCCCGCGTGCGCGAGGTAGGCGAGGGCGTGCGCGGCCACGGGGAAGCGCTGGCTGTCGCTCATCGGCGCGGGGTGAAGGTGACAGCCACGGTTACGATTAGGTAGTGCGTTCCGGCGCCCGTGCAACGCGCGCCTTCCCCTCGTTGAACGGCGATCACAAAGGGACTATCTCCTCGCGCCCCGCGACGTGCGCGGGCTTGGGTGTGGAGCGGCCGCCGACGCCGTTCCGGAGGAGATGGATGGCTTCTGAAGCCTCGGGCGTCGCCTCCGAAGGCGCGGCGGCCCGCCCCCCGCCCGACGGCGAGCCCGCCGGGTTCCGCATCTCGCCCCCGTGCGATCCCCCCCTCGGCGACGTCACCCTGGCGAACGAGGAGGCCGTGCTCCACGGCAAGGCCAAGCGCGGGCGCCACGCGGGCTTCTGGGGCCTGGCGCTGGGCTCCACCGGCGTGGTGTACGGCGACATCGGCACCAGCCCGCTCTACGCCTTCCGCGCCGCGCTGAACCCCCTCGCCGACCGAGCGCGGGAGGCCGACGTGATCGGCGTGGTGTCGCTGGCGCTGTGGGCCATGGTGCTGGTGGTCACCGTCAAGTACGTGCTGTTCGTCATGCGCGCCGACAACAAGGGCGAGGGCGGCGTGCTCTCGCTCATGGCGTTGGCGCAGCGCGCCATCGGCAAGCGCACCCGGCTGATCTTCGTCCTCGGCCTCGTGGGCGCGGCGCTGTTCTACGGCGACAGCATCATCACCCCCGCCGTCTCGGTGCTCGGCGCAGAGGACGGGCTGAAGACGCTGCCCGGCATCGGCGACGTGCGGTCCAAGGCGATCGTCGCCGGGCGTCGGCCCGCACGTCACCGACGGGCTGATCATGGGCATCAGCATCGTCATCCTGTTCGGCCTCTTTCTCGTGCAGTCGCGGGGCACCGCGCGCATCGGCACGCTGTTCGGGCCGGTGATGGTGGTGTGGTTCTTCGTCATCGCCGGCATGGGAATCAGCCACATCCTGGACGCCCCGCGCATCTTCGCCGCCGCCAACCCCTGGTTCGGCCTGCGCCTGCTCCTGACGCACGGCTACATCGGCTTCCTGGTGCTGGGCTCGGTGTTCCTGACGGTGACGGGCGGGGAGGCGCTGTACGCGGACATGGGGCACTTCGGCCGCTGGCCCATCCAGGCCGCGTGGCTGTTCTTCGTGCTGCCCGCGCTGGCGCTGAACTACCTCGGCCAGGGCGCCTTCGTGCTGCACGCCCTCCATGCGGCGCACGCGGCGGGCAGGCCGCTGGGCGACGCCAACTGGTTCTACCTGATGGCGCCCGAGCACCTGCGCCTGCCCCTGGCGCTCCTGGCCACCTTCGCCTCCGTCATCGCGAGCCAGGCGGTGATCACCGGCGCCTTCTCGCTGAGCCAGCAGGCCATCCTCCTGGGGCTCCTGCCGCGCATGAACGTCCGGCGCACCAGCGAGAAGCACACCGGCCAGATCTACCTGCCGCAGGTGAACTCGCTGCTGCTCCTGGGAGTCCTGGTGCTGGTGGTCATGTTCCGCACCGCCGACAACCTGGCGCACGCCTACGGCCTGGCGGTGACGGGCACCATGCTGGTCACCACCATCCTGGCCTACATTGTGGCGCGGCGCATGTGGGGCTGGAATCGATGGGCGGCGCTGTCGCTGGCCGCGCCGCTGGCGCTCCTCGACCTCACCTTCCTGTCGGCCAACGTGCTGAAGATCGCCTCGGGCGGCTGGTTCCCGATCCTCATGGGGCTGTCGCTGTTCCTCCTCATGTCCACCTGGGTGCGCGGGTCGCGCATCCTCACCGACAAGACGCGGCGCGAGGCGATCCCCCTCACCGACCTCATGCAGATGCTGGCGGCGCGGCGGCCGCACCGCGCGCCCGGCACCGCCATCTTCCTCACCAGCGATCCCGACATGGCTCCCGTGGCGTTGATGCACAACCTGAAGCACAACAAGGTCCTGCACGACAAGAACGTGATCCTGACGGTGCGCACCGCCGAGACCCCGCGCGTGTCGGAGGACAAGCGCGTCGAGATCCACCCCATCAACGACGACTTCCGCAAGGTGGTGGTGAACTACGGGTTCATGGAGACGCCCAACGTGCCCAAGGCGCTGGGCGTATGCCGCAAGCAGGGCCTGAAGTTCGACATCATGTCGACCTCGTTCTTTCTCGGACGTCGCTCGGTGGTGCCCTCCGCGCAGAGCGGCATGCCGCTCTGGCAGGACAACATCTACATCTTCCTGCTGAAGAACGCCGCCAACCCCACCGACTTCTTCCGCATCCCGCCCGGCCGTGTGGTGGAGATGGGCGCGCAGGTCACGGTGTGAACTGGTGCTGCACGTCGCGGCCGCGACGGAGGATGCGCAGGATCAGCACGCGCTCAGGTTCCACGCGGTAGTAGATGGAGGCTGAGCGTCGGAAGGACACGGACCGGACGCCTCCCTGCAGATCGGACCTTGACCGTCCGGAGAAGGGAGTCAGCCCGACGCGATCGCAACGAGCCTGGATATCGAGAACATGGCCCAGCGCGGTCGGCGCGCTCGCGCCTTGTTCAAGCAGCCAGTCCTGGATCGCATTCAGGTCTGCGCGGGCGTCGGCGGCATAAGCTACGGTGAGTGATCTCAACGCCCGTACTTCGCGAACAGCTCGCGGGCATGAGCTTCAAGCGACGCCCGTATCTCCTTCGAGGTGAGGGCCGGTCGCGGATCGTCCAGCGCCTCCTGCACCTTGGCGCGCACCCGTTCCAGGTTCTCAGCGAACCATGCATCGTCCTCCTCCAACGACATGTCGGGTTGCTCCTCCCACTCGGCGGGAACGGCGACAGCGGCTGGAGCGGGACGATCATCGGCCATGGGCGCAGCCTACCACGGCCGCCCGGTCCGGTTGACCCCCCGGCCCCCCGTCCCTAAGCCCGCGCGCCTAAGCTCCCGCAGGACCGCCGCCCATGTTCGCCGACACGCGCCCCGTGAAGAAGGTGGTGCTCGCCTACTCGGGCGGGCTGGACACCTCCATCATCTTGAAGTGGCTGCAGACCGAGTACGGCGCGGAGGTCGTCACCTTCACCGCCGACCTGGGGCAGGGCGAGGAGCTGGAGCCCGCGCGCCGCAAGGCCGAGCTCCTCGGCATCCCGCCGGAGAACATCTACGTCGACGACCTGCGCGAGGCGTTCGTGCGCGACTTCGTCTTCCCCATGTTCCGCGCCAACACGGTGTACGAGGGGCAATACCTGCTCGGCACCTCCATCGCGCGGCCGCTGATCGCCAAGCGCCAGATCGAGATCGCCCGGGAGGTGGGGGCGGACGCGGTGTGCCACGGGGCCACGGGCAAGGGGAACGACCAGGTCCGCTTCGAGCTCGGCTACTACGCCCTGGAGCCCGACATCCGCGTGATCGCCCCCTGGCGCGAGTGGGAGTTCAAGAGCCGCGAGCGCCTGCTGGAGTTCGCCGAGCAGCACCAGATCCCCATCGCCAAGGACAAGCGCGGCGACGCCCCCTTCTCCGTGGACGCCAACCTCCTGCACTCCTCCAGCGAGGGGAAGGTGCTGGAGGACCCGTCGCAGGAGGCTCCCGAGTTCGTGCACATGCGCACCATCGCGCCGGAGGACGCGCCCGACACCCCCGCCGTCTTCACCCTCGATTTCGAGCGCGGCGATCCCGTGGCGCTGGACGGCGAGGCGTTGGGCCCCGCCGCCATGCTGACCCGGCTGAACCAGCTCGGCCACGACAACGGCGTCGGCCGGCTCGACTTGGTGGAGAACCGCTTCGTCGGCATGAAGAGCCGCGGCGTCTACGAGACCCCGGGCGGGACCATCCTGCTGCACGCGCACCGCGGCATCGAGAGCATCACGCTGGACCGCGGGGCCATGCACCTGAAGGACGAGCTGATGCCGCGCTACGCCTCGCTGATCTACAACGGCTTCTGGTGGAGCCCGGAGCGCGAGATGCTGCAGGCGGCCATCGACCACAGCCAGCTCCACGTCTCCGGGCGGGTGCGGGTGAAGCTCTACAAGGGCAACGTGTCGGTGATCGGGCGCGAGAGCCCGGGCGCGCTCTACGACCAGGACCTCGTCACCTTCGAGGAGGGGTCCGGTTCCTACGACCAGCGCGACGCGGCGGGCTTCATCCGGCTCAACGCGCTCCGCTTGCGCGTGCTGGCCGGGCGTGACCGCAAGCTCGCTCAGGAGAGCCGGACGTAGCGGAACACGGGATCGACCTCGTCGCGGAAGAAGCGGCCCTTGGAGGGGGCGAGGACGAAGGCGGTGAACACGGCGGCGGGCGCGTCCAGGTAGGCGTAGCTTCCGCCCGCCCGGAAGCGCACGAACAGGGTGCGCGAGGCGGCGTCGTGGGCCACCGCGGCCACCGCTGAGGACGCGACCTCGACCCATTCCGGCCCGTCGTTCGTGTCCAAGACGTAACGTGCCCCCCCGGCTCGGCCGTGACAGCCTCCTCCCCGGGTGAAGGGGCCCGTCGAGGAGAAGGTTCATGAGCATCACGTCCGCCCTGCTGGGCGCCGCGGCCCTGGCCGCCATACCCGCGCCGCCCGCACCCCCGGCTCCGCCCGCGCCGCCGGTCCTGTCGGAGGCTCCGTCCGTCCCGCCGGTCCCCCCCGCGGCGTATGACGGCCGGAGCACCGAGGTGATCACCCGGCGGGTGGACGGCCACCAGACCACGATCGTGGCCCGGCGCGGCGGCGCAGGCACGGCGGCGGTGGGAGCGGGGACGCGCGAAGTTCTGGCCTACAAGGACGCCGACGGCCGCGACGTCAGCGTCTACTCCGACCGGCCGGTGACCCGCGCCGAGGCGGACAGGATGCGCGCCGAAGCCCTGGCCGACGGCGCCCGGGCGCGGGACGACGGACGCCGCGCCCGCATCGAGGGGGACAAGGCCCGGGGCGAGGCCTTCGTGATGCGCCGCGAAGCCATGGACGAGGCGCATCGGGCCGTGGCCCAGGCCCAGGCCGGCCGCGACTACGCAGAGCTCGGCCCGCGCGACGTCCGCATCCTGCGCCGGGACGGCGGCCCGGACACCCGCATCATCGTCGACGGCCGCGCGGACGCCTTCGACCGCGGCCCCGGCATGTGGGACCGGCCGGAGATCGCCGAGCTGCGCGGCGAGCTGCGGGCGCTGCGGGAGGAGTTGCGCGCCCTGCGCAGCGAGCTGGACCGCGACCGCCCGCACCGCTGACGCCGGCTTGACGGGCGCGCCCCGGCGGGTTCACCCCGCGGCCGGTGACCCCGCCCGTCGATCCGCAGCGCTTCGCCCTGTTCCTGGGCGTGATGGTCGTGCTGGCCTTCACTCCCGGGCCCGCCGTGCTGTTCTCCATCGCCAACGGGGTGCACCGGGGCGCGAGTGGCGTGCTCCAGGGGGTGGCGGGGATCTCGGCGGCGAGCCTCGTCTGGTTCGCGGGCGCCGCGCTGGGGCTCGGCGCCCTCATGGCGGCCGCTCCGTGGCTGTTCTCCGCCCTGGCCTGGTTCGGCGTCGCCTACCTCGTCTGGCTCGGCGCGGGGAAGCTCTGGGCCGGCGCCCGCAACCGGGCGCACGGGCCGGCGGGGGCGCGGGTGCGGCCGGGCGGGGCCGCCTTCGCCGACGGCTTCGCCGTGCAGTTGGCGAACCCCAAGGTGGTGCTGTTCTTCTCGGCCGTCCTGCCGCCCTTTCTCGACCTGCACCGGCCGCTGCCGCCGCAGATGGCCGTGTTCGCCGCGGCGCTGGTCATGATCGACTTCGTGGGCCTCGGCCTCTACGGCCTCGGCGGAGCGGCGCTGGCGGACCGGTTGCGCAGCCCGCGCGGGGCCCGCGTGTTCGCCCTCGTCTCCGGCGCGCTGCTGCTGCTGGCCGCCGCCCTGATCGCCCGCAGCCGCCTGTAAGCGGCGGCCTGGAACAAGCGGGCGCCGCTCCCCATTTCAGGTTCCGAGGGCGAGTGACCACCATCCGGAGTTCCCATCCATGAAGCGCCTGCTTCTCCTAGCGGCGACCGCCGGCGTGCTCAGCCTGAGCGCCTGCGAGACCGCCACCCCCTACCAGCCGCTCGGCGTGCGCGGCACGCACGCATCCGGCGGCTACAGCGAGAACCGGCTGGAGCAGAACCGCTTCGCGGTGAGCTTCCGCGGCAACTCGCTCACCTCCCGCCAGACGGTGGAGAAGTACCTCCTCTACCGCTCCGCCGACCTGACGCTGCAGAACGGGTTCGACTGGTTCACCACGCTGGACCGCCACACCGAGCGGAAGGACCGCTATTACGGCGACAGCTTCGGCTACGGCCCGGGCGGCTACGGCGGCTACGGCTACGGCGGGTTCGGCGGCGGCTACTTCAGCCCCTACTGGGGCCTGTACCGCCGCGGCTACGGCTGGGGCTACGGCTACGGCGGATACGGCGGGTATGGCGGGTTCGGAGCCGGCTTCGGCGGCTTCAACAACTTCGACATCCAGCAGATCAGCCAGTACGACGCCTCCGCCGAGGTGGTGATGGGCAAGGGTCAGAAGCCCGCGGGCGATCGTCGCGCCTTCGACGCGCACCAGGTGGTCGACAACCTGCGCGGCCAGATCCAGCTGCCGCAGGCCTGACCGGTCCCGCCGCCCCGACGGGCTCTCCCGCCCCTGCGCGTCGCCCCGAGGCGGCCGTGGGGGTGGTGTGCCTGCGGGGGGACGAGGTGCTGCTGATCCGCCGCGCCAACCCCCCGCGCGCGGGGGAGTGGAGCCTGCCCGGCGGCCGCATCGAGTGGGGCGAGCGCGCCGCCGCCGCCGCCTTGCGCGAGTTGCGCGAGGAGACGGGCGTCGAAGCCGAGCTGCTGGGCCTGGTGGACGTGGTCGACGGCCTCTTCCCCGACCCGGGCCTCCCCTCACCCGGCGCCCACTACCTCTTGGTGGATTACGCGGCGCGCTGGACGTCGGGCGAGGCCCGGGCGGGCGACGACGCGGCGGAGGCGCGCTTCGTCCCCCTCGCCGACGTCGACGCGATGGGCCTGTGGAGCGAGACGCTGCGGAC
>CAXSHO010000008.1:10234-10693 GCA_964237305.1 uncultured Caulobacteraceae bacterium | reverse complement strand
GCCCGCTTCGGGAGAGGCGCGTGATCGGCGCGGCGGCGGCGCTGCTCATGCTCGCGGCGCCCGACGGGGCCGTCCGCCCCGCCCTCCTGGATCTCGCCTACGCGCTGGGCGAGGCGCACGGGCTCAGCCGGACCTGCCGGGGCCGGGAGGAGGCCCGGTGGCGCAGCCGCATGTCCGCCGTGCTGGACCGGGAGCGCCCCGCGCGCGAGGCGCGCCTGCAGATGGTGGACCGCTTCAACGCGGGGTACGCCGCCGCCCGCGCCGTCCACCCCGCCTGCGACCCCGAGGCGCGCACCGCCCTGGCCGACGCCCTGGCCCGCGCCGCGCCCCTGGCGCGCCGCCTCGCCCGGGACGACTGAGCCGCCCCGCATCCCGCGGGCGGCTTGGCCGTTAGAGCGTCGTGCTCAAGCCCGAACAGCTGCTGTGCCCCCGGCCGGAGGGGCTGTGGTGCGCCCCCGG
>CAXSHO010000008.1:0-10224 GCA_964237305.1 uncultured Caulobacteraceae bacterium | reverse complement strand
TACATCGACCCGGTGCTGCCGGTGGACCGGGCGGTGATCACCCATGGCCACGCCGACCACGCGCGCTCGGGCCACGGGACGGTCGTCGCCACGCCCGAGACGCTGGACATCATGCGCGTGCGCTACGGCGAAGACTTCGCCGGCGCGCAGGAGCCCGTGCCCTATGGCGGGACGGTGAGCCGCGACGGGGTGGACGTGACGCTCGTGCCCGCCGGCCACGTGCTGGGCTCGGCGCAGGCGGTGGTGCGCTGGCGCGGCCTGACCATCGTGGTGTCCGGCGACTACAAGCGGCGCGCCGACCCCACCTGCGCCGCCTTCGAGCCCACGCCCTGCGACGTGTTCGTCACCGAGGCCACCTTCGGCCTGCCCGTGTTCCGCCACCCGCCGGTCGAGCACGAGATCGACAAGCTCCTGCGCTCCCTCGCGCAGTTTCCCGAGCGGGCGCACCTTGTCGGGCAGCTGGTCGCGGAGAAGGCGCAGCGCGTGATCGTGCTGCTGCGCCGGGCGGGGTGGGACAGGACGATCTACCTCCACGGCGCGCTCCTGAAGCTGAACGCCCTCTACGAGCGCTGGGGCGTGGAGCTGGGCGACGTCGCGCCCGCCACGGAGGAGGGCCGGCGCGTGAAGGGCGGCGAGCTGGCGGGGGAGGTGGCGGTGGCCCCGCCCTCCGCGATCCAGGACCGCTGGGCGCGCCGCTTCGCCGACCCGGTGCCCGCCTTCGCCTCCGGCTGGATGACGGTGCGCGCCCGCGCCCGCCAGCGCGGGGTGGAGCTGCCGCTGGTGCTGTCCGACCACGCCGACTGGGACGAGCTGACCGCCACCGTGGACGAGCTCCGCCCCGGCGAGGTGTGGGTCACCCACGGCCGCGAGGAGGCGCTGGTGCGCTGGTGCGAGCTCCACGGGATCGCCGCCCGGGCGCTGCGGCTGGTGGGCTACGACGACGACGAGGCCGACTGAACGGGCGCGCCGGCGCCGCGTTGATCCGGCATGGCCGATCCAGACATCCCGCCCGAAGCGTCGGAGCCCAGCGGGCGCTCCGAAGACTCGCAGCCGACGACGGCGCCGAACCCCGCGTCCGCCGATCCGGACGAGGACCGGCAGGACGGCTCGACGGAGATCCCGCCCGTCCCGCAGGGCTAGGCGCGCGAGCCGGCCGCCGCCTCCAGCGCCTCGCGCTCGCGGCCGACGCGGTGCAGGCGGTCCCAGGTGTAGAGGCCGCTGTCGTGGCCGTCGTCGAAGCCGATCCGCACGGCGTAGCGGCCCACGGGCGTCAGCGCGCTGAGGGCGACACCGGTGGCGATCCCCGGCACGGGGGCGAAGCTCGGGCCGCCGTGGCCCCGGTCAGCGGCGCTGGGGGTCATGGCGCGAAGCAGGGGGGCGGGGATGGCCAGGACCTCGCCGTCGTCGAAGCGCACCGTCAGCGTGCCGCGGTCGGGGGAGACGCGGAGTTCGGCCGGCCAGGGCGAGGTCATCCGACGGCGGGCGCGTCCAGGTCCCGCGCCTCCTCGGGCAGCATGATCGGCACCCCGTCGCGGATGGGATAGGCGAGCCTTGCGGAGCGGCTGACCAGCTCGCCGCGCTCGCGGTCATACTCCAGCGGGCCGTGCGTCACGGGGCAGACCAGCACCTCCAGGAGCCGCGGGTCGAGGTCGGGAGCGGGGCTCATGCGTCGTCCTACTGCACGGAGGGCGGGTCGTCGCCCTCGTCCGCCGCCGCGCCGAAGCGCAACAGGGTGCGCAGGACGTCCAACCGGGCGGCGAGGTCGTCCGCCTCCAGGAGCGCCTCCTTCTCAGCCGCCTCGAACGGGAGGGCCATGGAGAGGCTGTTGACCAGCGCCTCCACCGGGGCGGAGCCCGCCGCCTCCCAGTCCACGCCCAGGCCGCGCCGGTCGAGGTAGGCGCGCAGCGACTGCAGGAGCTCGGCCCGGTGCTCGTCCAGGTCGGGCGCCTCGTCCAGGTCGACCGCGTACGGCGCATAGTCCAGCCGGGCCTGCCGGTAGGGCGTGGGCGCCTTCAGCTCGGGCCCCAGGCGGAAGCGGCAGGCGCCGGTGAGGGTGATCAGGTAGCGCCCGTCGGAGGTCTCCGCGAAGCTCGTGACCCGGCCCAGGCAACCCACGGCCGCCAGCCCGGGCCGCGTGCGGTCGCCGCCGGGCAGGGCCTGCACGATGGCGATGGCGCGCTCGGACCCCATCACGTCGTCCACCATATTGAGGTAGCGCGGCTCGAAGACGTTCAGCGGCATCTGCCCGCGGGGCAGGAGCAACGCGCCGCCCAGGGGGAACAGCGGCGCCACCTGCGGAAGGTCCGACGTCTTGGTCCAGCCCGCCACCGCGTCCCCTCCGCTCACGAGAACAGGATGGAGGACAGGCGGCGGCGACCCTGGCGCGCCACCTCCGATCCCGGGCCGGCATCCTCGAACACCGTGAGGAGCCGGCGGCGCGCCGCCTCGTCGCTCCAGCCGCGGTCGCGCGCGATCAGGTCCAGCAGCGCGTCTGAGGCGCCCTGGAGGTCGCCGCCCGCGGAGAGCACGCCCGCAAGGTCGAAGCGCGCCTGGTGGTCGTCCGGGTCCGCCTCCAGCCGGCGGCGCAGCGCGGCGGCCTCGCCCTCATCCACCGGCGGCGCCGTGGCGAGCTTCAGGGCCGCGCGCACGGCGTCCAGCTCGGGCGAGCGGGCGTCGGCGGGGGCGAGCGCCGCCACCTCCTGCGCGCGCTCCACGTCGCCGAGCTGGAGGTGGCACTGCGCCAGGCCGGCGATGGCGGCGAGGTTGTCGGGCTCCGCCTGCAGGGCCTGGGCGTAGGCAGCCGCGGCGTTGGCGACGTCGCCGCCCGCCAGCGCCTCGCCGGCGAGCTGCAGCAGCTCGTCCAGGCCGCCCCCTTCGCCCGCACCGCCGAAGCTCTCCACCAGCTTGTCGATGAAGCTCTTCACCTGGCTCTCGGGCAGGGCGCCGGTGAAGCCCTGGAAGGGCTGGCCCTGGTCGACCACGAACACGGCGGGGATGGACTGCACGCGGAATTGCTGTGCGATGCGGGGGTTCTCGTCGATGTTCACCTTGGCGAGCCGCACGGCGCCGCCCTTGGCCGCCACCGCCTTCTCCAAGGCGGGGCCGAGCTGGCGGCAGGGGCCGCACCAGGGCGCCCAGAAGTCGATCACCACCGGGCGGAGGCGGCTCTCCTCCACGACCTCCTTGGCGAAGGAGGCGTCCGTGACGTCCATGATGTCGCCGGGGGCACCCGCGGCGGGGGCGGGCGGCGGCTTGGGCTTTGTGCCGAACAGGTCGAGCGCCATGCGGCCTCCGGTGGACGTCTACGTCTGTGCAAATGGCGCGGAGCCGCGATCGTTCAATCGCGCGGGGCCGCCAGGCCGGCGAAGTCCACCACCACCGGCTCGCGGCCCAGCGCCGCGAGAAAGGCGCGGAAGCCCGCCTGCGGCAGGGCGGTGGTGGCGTCGTTGCTCAGCGGGTGGAAGTTGACCGGATCGGCCGCCAGGAGCGCCGCGTCCGCCACGAAGGTCACCACCTGCTCCGGATCGTTCAGGAGCGCCAGGGCGGTCACCGAGCCCGGCCGCACGCCCAGCGCCTCCCACAGCCGCTCGGCGGAGCCGAACGACAGGCGCGCCGAGCCGATCAGGCCGGGCAGCCGCTTCAGGTCCACCGCCGTGGAGCCCAGCGCGGAGACGAGCCACAGGCGCCCCTTGGCGTCCTTCAGGAACAGGTTCTTGGTGTGGCCGCCGGGCAGCGCCGCCTTGATCTCCTCGCCGTCCTCCACGCGGAACACGGGCGCGTGCTCCAGCGTGCGGTGCGCGATCCCGTGCGCGTCGAGGAAGGCGTGGAGCTCGGCGCGGGTGTGCGGCGTCATCGTTCCCTCCTACCGCCAGGCGCAGGGAGACATAAAGCTTTCCTTATGTCCGCCTTGCCGCTCGCGGGCGCGGCGGGTATGACGCCGCGACCTCGACGGGACCTTTTCGACCATGGCCGACTACATCGTGCGCGACATCTCGCTTTCCGGCTATGGGAACAAGGAGATCGCCATCGCCGAGACCGAGATGCCGGGCCTGATGGCGCTGCGCTCGGAGTTCGGCTCCGACAAGCCGCTGCGCGGCGCGCGGATCGCGGGCTCGCTGCACATGACGATCCAAACCGCGGTCCTGATCCAGACGCTGGAGGCGCTGGGCGCCGACGTGCGCTGGGCGTCGTGCAACATCTTCTCCACACAGGACCACGCCGCCGCCGCCGTCGCCGCCGCGGGCACCCCGGTGTTCGCCGTGAAGGGCGAGACGCTGGAGGAGTACTGGGATTACGCGCACAAGATCTTCGAGTGGGCGGACGGAGGCTATCCCAACCTGATCCTGGACGACGGCGGCGACGCCACCCTGCTCTGCGTGCTCGGCCCCAAGGCGGAGAAGGACGCGTCGGTCCTCGACAAGCCGGAGAACGAGGAGGAGGAGGCGCTCTACAAGGTGATGAAGCGCTACCTGGCCGAGAAGCCGGGCTTCTACAGCGCCATCCGCGACGCCATCGGCGGCGTGTCGGAGGAGACCACCACGGGCGTCCACCGCCTGTACCAGATGAGCGAGCGCGGCGAGCTGCCCTTCCCCGCCATCAACGTGAACGACAGCGTCACCAAGTCCAAGTTCGACAACCTGTACGGCTGCCGCGAGAGCCTGGTGGACGCCATCCGCCGCGGCACGGACGTGATGCTCTCCGGCAAGGTGGCGGTGGTGTGCGGCTACGGCGACGTGGGCAAGGGCTCGGCGGCGTCACTGCGCCAGGGCGGCGCCCGCGTGAAGGTCACGGAGGTCGATCCGATCTGCGCGCTGCAGGCGGCCATGGAGGGCTACGAGGTCGTCACCCTGCAGGACGCCGCGCCCGAGGCCGACATCTTCGTCACCGCCACTGGCAACAAGGACGTGATCACCGTCGACGACATGCGCGCGATGAAGAACAACGCCATCGTCTGCAACATCGGCCACTTCGACAGCGAGATCCAGATCCAGGGCCTGCGCAACTTCAAGTGGGACGAGATCAAGCCGCAGGTGCACCACGTCGAGTTCCCGGACGGCAAGAAGATCATCGTGCTGTCCGAAGGCCGGCTGGTGAACCTCGGCAACGCCACGGGGCACCCCAGCTTCGTGATGAGCGCCAGCTTCACCAACCAGACTCTGGCGCAGATCGAGCTGTGGGTGAACAAGGCCCGGTACGAGACCAAGGTCTACACGCTGCCCAAGCACCTGGACGAGAAGGTGGCCATGCTCCACCTCGACAAGCTGGGCGCCAAGCTCACCCAGCTCCGTCCCGACCAGGCGAGCTACATCGGCGTGCCGACCGCCGGGCCGTTCAAGCCGGAGCACTACCGGTACTGACATCGTTGTAGACGGCGGGCACTCCCCGCGGCATCGTCATCAGCCGCGGTCCTCCAGCCGCCCAGGAGAGCTTTCCCGTGACCAAGCCCGTCGTCCTCGGCGTGATCGCCGCCCTCGCCTGCAGCGCCGCCGCCTCAGCGCAGACTCCGCCTGCGGCGCCCATGGCCAAGCCCGCCGCCGCCGCGCCCGCCGCGGCCTTCTCCGTCAAGTCGACCGTGGGTGATCTCCTGGACAACCCGGACACCAAGGCGGTGCTCCTGAAGCACGTGCCCGAGGTGGTGAACAACCCGCAGATCGAGCAGGGCCGCCCCTTCCCGCTGGAGGGCATCGCCCCCTACGCCCCGCAGCTCACGCCTGAGATGCTGGCCAAGATCGACGCCGACCTCGCCAAGGTGCCCGCGCCCAAGAAGTGACGGCCCGACGGCGGCGGGGCGGCGGCGGGGCTCAGGCCTGCGCCCGCCGCCGGACCAGCAGGCGGGCGGCGAGCGGAAGGCAGCACGCCATAAGCCAGACGATCCAGCCGGCTTCGGGATGGATCGGCGTCACGCCATTGTCCTCCATCTGCTCGCGCCAGGTCAGGCTGGTCAGGGCGAGCGCCGCGGTCGCGGCCGCCGGCCACGCCCAGACCCTCCGCCCGGCGATGAGCGTCGTGGCTAGGGCGGCGACGAGAGGGTTGGCGAACCACCCGAACTGCAGCTCCAGCGGACCCATCCAGCCGAGGAGCAGGATGTCCCACCCCCGGGTGTGCTCCCAGCCCGGCCCGGTGGCGGCGGGCAGGGCCAGGCTGGCGGCGTACAGCCCGACGGCCAGGACACCCGCGACACGGTAGGCGATCATCGCGGCCGGCCCGCCTCCACCGCGTCCCACATCAGCGCAGTGGCGTCCACGCCGGTGAAGGCCTTCAGCTGCCGGGCGCCCGTGGGAGAGGTGACGTTGATCTCCGTGCAGTAGGCGCCGATGACGTCGATGCCGACGAAGACCAGACCGCGCTGCTGGAGGTCCGGTCCTATCTGCGCGCAGATCTCGCGGTCGCGGGGGTTAAGCTCCACCGCCTCCGCGCGGCCGCCCACGTGCAGGTTGGAGCGCACGGCCCCCTCCGCCGGCACGCGGTTGATCGCGCCCACGGGCTCACCGTCCACCAGGAGGATGCGCTTGTCGCCCGCACTCACGTCCGGAAGGAAGGCTTGTGCGATCACCGGCTCGCGGTTGGAGGCGAAGAACAGCTCCAGGAGCGAGTCGAGGTTGCCGTCGCCGGGCTTCAGCCGGAACACCCCGGCGCCGCCATTGCCGTAAAGCGGCTTGACGATGACGTCCCGGTGCTCGTTGCGGAAGGCGGCGATGGCCACGGGGTCGCGCGTGATCAGCGTGGGCGGCTGCAGGCCGGGGAAGCCGGTGACGTAGAGCTTCTCCGGGGCGTTCCTCACCTCCGCCGGGTCGTTGACCACGCGCACGCCGGGGCCGAGCCGCTCCAGCATGTGGGTGGAGGTGATGTAGGCCATGTCGAACGGCGGATCCTGGCGCAGCAGCACCACGTCCACGCCGTGCAGGTCCAGCGGCTCCGGCGCGCCCTGGCGGGCGTGGTCGCCCTGCACCTCGCTGAGCGCGTGGAGCGGCCGGGCGCGGCAGGAGATGCGGCCGTCGCGCTGGGCGAGCGTCTCCGGATGGTAGGTCCACACCGCGTGGCCGCGCGCCAGCGCCGTCTGCGCCATCAGGAAGGTCGTGTCGGACGACACGTCCACACCGTCGATCGGGTCCATCTGGATGGCGACGCGCAGGCTCATGCGCGCTCTCTACCCGCCGCCTGTTCCACGTGGAACATCAGTTCAGCCGCATCCGCACGCGCTCGCGCTGGGCGCGGGCCAGGAGCGAAGCCATGCCGTCCAGCGTCTGCGCGTGGGCCAGCGCCTCCAGCGAGCCGGCGAGGCGACCCTGCCCCTCACGCGCCGCCGCCACGTCTAGCCAGGGCCGATGGTCGGAGGGGTTCAGCAGGGCGCGGCGGAGCGCCGAACGTTCAGCCATGGCGTAGTCGCCCGCCCGGATGGCGTGGGCGTAGATCTGCGCCTGCAGCCGCAGCGTCACCTCCCGCGTGCTGATCGGGCGCATCAGGTGCTCCAGGTCGTCCGCGGCGGAGGGCGGCAGGCCTGCCCGCAAGGCCCGCGTCACCAGCTCGGAGGGCATGACGACATGGCCGCCGGTGAAGGGATCGAGCGCCATGGGCCCGTCCGGCGTCTCCACGCGCAATAGGAAGTGCCCGGGGAAGTCGACCCCCGCCAGCTGCAGGCGGCAGCGCCGCCCGGCTTCAAGGAACAGCACGCCCAACGCCGCGGGCAGGCCGCGGCGGCGCTCGGCGACGACCAGGAGGTCGGTGTTGGCGGGGCTGTTCGGCTCGAGGAGGTCGCCGGAGAGGCGCAGGTCGACGCCCATGGCCTCGCAGATCGCCTCCTCCGGCGGCTGTTGCTTCAGGCGCTGACGCAGACGCGCCTCCGCCTCGTCCGCCAGCTCCCGTACGGGCTCCGGGTCGCGCCCCGGCGATTCGTGCAGCGCGCAGGATATGGTCGCCTCGAAGAAGGGGAAGCGCGTGTCGTTGGCGGCGCCAGCGGCGGCGAGCGCGCTCTCGGCGTCCTCGCGCGTCATGGGCGTCGGGTCATCGGCGGCGGGCCTCGCGGACCGTGGCGTGCACGCCGGGACTATGACGCGGCAGACGCCCGGGCGCGAGCGCCACCGTATCCAGCCGCAGGGCGAGGCCGGCGAGCGCCGGCCGGCGGGCGCGGATCGCCTCCCCCGCCGTCAGGAGCCGCGCGGCTTGCCGGGGATGGAGCGCGGCGAGCGCCTCGTCCAGCGTCCGCCGGCGCTTGACCTCCACCACCGCCAGCACGCCGCCGCGCCGCGCCAGGATGTCGATCTCGGCGGCGGGGGCCTTCAGCCGGAAGCCGATGATGCGCCAACCGTGCAGCAGGAGCCACGCGGCGGCCCAGGCCTCGGCGGCGCGCCCCTCCTCGCGCCCGCGGGCGCCGCGCAGCCGCCGCGCCCCCGTCACGCGGCGCCTTTCAGCTGGAGGGCGCGGCGGTAGAGGTCGCGGCGCGGCAGTCCCAGCGCACGCGACACCTCGGCCGCGGCGTCGGCGGGGCCGCCGCGGGTGAGGGCCTCGACGAGGGCCGCGTCCGCGTCGCCGGGGGAGGCGACGGCTGCGTCGCCGGGGGAGACCAGCACCACGATCTCGCCCCGGGGCGCATCCAGCGCCGGATCGACGGCGAGGGCGGGCAGCGGTCCGCGCACCACCGTCTCGTGCAGCTTGGTCAGCTCTCGCGCCACCGCCGCCTCGCGCGGGCCGAGGGTGAAGGCCATGTCCTCCAGGCTCGCGCGAAGCCGGGGGCCTGACTCGTAGAAGACCAGGGTCGCCCGCACCGGCGCGAGCTCGGCGAAGACGGCGCGCCGGGCCGCGGACCGGGGCGGCGGGAAGCCCGCGAACAGGAAGCGGTCGGTGGGCAGCCCCGCCACCGCCAGCGCCGCCAGGGCCGCCGAGGCCCCCGGCACGGCGTGCACCCGCGCGCCCGCCGCCGCGGCTTCGCGCACCAGCCGATAGCCCGGGTCGGAGACGAGCGGCGTGCCCGCATCGGTGGTGAGGGCGATGCTGGCGCCCTCGGCCAGGCGCTGGAGAAGGCGCGGACGCGCGCTCTCGCCCGTGTGGTCGTCATAGCGCTCCACCCGCGCCTTGATCCCGTGCGCGCCCAGGAGCTTGGCGGCCGTGCGCGTGTCCTCCGCGAGCACGAGGTCTGCGCCGGCCAGGACGTCCAGCGCCCGCAGCGTGATGTCGCGCAGGTCGCCGATGGGCGTGGAGACCACGTGAAGGCCCGGCTCGACCGGTCTGGGCGGCGGGGCGACCATCGGCGGAGCCTAGCTGAGCCGCCTCAGTGGCGGAACACCCGCACGCCGGTGAACACCATGGCGATCCCTCGCGCGTCGGCGGCGGCGATCACTTCGGCGTCGCGGATGGAGCCGCCGGGCTGGATCACCGCGGTCGCCCCCGCCTCCACCGCCTCCACCAGGCCGTCGGCGAAGGGGAAGAAGGCCTCGGACGCGCACGCGCATCCGCCGAGCTCCAGGCCGAAGTCGCGGGCGCGGAGGGCGGCGATGCGGGCGGAGTCGCGTCGGTTGGTCTGGCCCGCGCCCACGCCCAGGGTGCGCCCGCCCCGGGCGTAGACGATGGCGTTGGAGCGCACGTGCTTGGCTACGGTGAAGGCGAAGAGCAGGTCGCGGACCTCTTCGTCGGTGGGTGCGCGCCGGGTGACCACCCTCAGGTCGGCGGCCGTCAGGCGGCTCGTGTCGCGCGTCTGGAGGAGGAAGCCTCCCGACACCGAGCGGAAGGCGACGCCGGGTCGAACGGGGTCCGGCAGCCCGCCCGTGACCAGAAGGCGCACGTTCTTCCTGGCGGCGAACACCGCCACCGCCTCCTCGTCGGCGGCGGGCGCGATCACCACCTCTGTGAAAATCTCCGCGGCGGCGCGGGCGGTCTCGCCGTCGAGCGGGCGGTTCAGCGCCACGATCCCGCCGAAGGCGGAGACGGGGTCGCAGGCCAGGGCGGCGCGGTACGCCTCCAGGGGGGACGCGGCCAAGCCGACGCCGCAGGGGTTGGCGTGCTTGATGATCGCCACCGCCGCGGCGGCCTGCGGATCAAACTCGGCCACCAGCTCGAAGGCCGCGTCGGTGTCGGCGACGTTGTTGTAGCTCAGCGCCTTGCCCTGCAGCTGGCGCGCCGTGGCGACGCCGGGCCTGTCCTCCCCCGTGCGGTAGAAGGCGGCCTCCTGGTGCGGGTTCTCGCCATAGCGCATGGCTTGCAAGCGGCGACCGGGCAGGGTGACGGTCGGGG
>CAXSHO010000007.1:36360-42299 GCA_964237305.1 uncultured Caulobacteraceae bacterium | reverse complement strand
CGCACCGGGCGCGCACATCCTCCAGCGTGTCGCGGCCGTACACGTCGGGCTCGCGCACGCCGAGGAGGTTCAGGTTGGGGCCGTTCAGCACGTAGACCGGCTTGGGGACGGGCGGGGGCATGGAGGCCGGGGGCGCTCCGCGTGACTCGGGCGCGCCTTGTATCCGCCCCCCTCCGTCGTCACAAGCTCAGCTCCCATGAGGCTCCTGATCAACGGCGAAGCGCGAGACGTGGACGCGTCCACCGTCGCGGCGCTGGTCGACGAACTCGGCCTCGACCGGCGCAAGGTGGCCGTGGAGCGGAACCTGGAGATCGTCTCGCGTTCTCTACACGCGGGCACGCGGCTGACCGACGGCGATCGCATCGAGATCGTGCAGTTCGTCGGCGGCGGCTGAGCGGAGGGCGGGTGCGTGGCGCAGACCGGGTGGCGCGATCCCACCAAGCTCGGCGGCTTCGTGCGGCTGATGCAGTGGCCGCTGGGGGTGGTGAGCGTCGCTTTGCTCCTCACCGACCTCCGCGTGATCGGCGCCGCGGCCGGCCTCCCGCCGACGATGGGTGAGACCGAGCCGGGCGCCTCCGGGCTGTACGGGGCGGTGATGACGAACGGCCTGGTCTCGCTCCTGAGCACCGCGCTGCTGGTCGTGGCCGCCGTGGCCTCGCTGATGTGGATCATCCGCACCAACCGCAACGCCCACACCCTGGCGGAGGGCCTGCGCGTGTCGCCCGGGTGGGCGGCCGGCTGGTTCTTCGTGCCCATCGCCTCGTTCTTCAAGCCGTTCCAGGGCGTGAACGACACCTGGAGGATCAGCGAGGACCCGCAGGGCTGGGCCGACCGCCCGGCGCCCGCGCTGCTGCGCGTGTGGTGGGCTCTGTTCCTCGTCGAGAGCGTCGTCGGCAACCTGGTAGGGCGACTGTCGATCGCCGCGCACACGGTGCAGGAGGAGCAGGTCGTGGCCGTGCTGAGCCTGGTCTTGGACGCTACGGGGGTGGCCTCGGCCGTGGTGTTCTGGCGCGTGGTCAAGGGGCTCGACAGGCTGCAGTCGGCGCGAAACTTGCCGGTGCAAGACCACCTCCCGCCCGCCGCCGCGACGGCGTAGAAGGCGGTGCATGAACGCGCCCGTCCTCCCCTCCGCCCTCCACGACGCCGACGAGACCTGGACGGTGGCCGGGCGCACCTTCCGCTCGCGGCTGATCGTGGGGACGGGCAAGTACCGGGACTACGCGCAGAACGCCGCCGCCGCAGAGGCCGCGGGGGCCGAGATCGTGACGGTGGCGGTGCGGCGCGTGAACCTGACGGACCGCTCGCAGCCCATGCTGGTGGACCATGTGAGCCCTGAGCGCTTCACCTACCTGCCCAACACGGCGGGCTGCTTCACGGGCGAGGACGCGGTGCGCACGCTGCGCCTGGCGCGCGAGGCGGGCGGCTGGGACCTCGTCAAGCTGGAGGTGCTGAGCGACCCCAAGCACCTCTACCCCGACATGGAGGAGACGTTGCGCGCGCTGAAGCTCCTCGTCGGCGAGGGCTTTCAGGTGATGGTCTACTGCTCGGACGACCCGGTCTACGCCCGCAAGCTGGAGGAGGCGGGGGCGGCGGCCATCATGCCGCTGGGCGCACCCATCGGCTCGGGCCTCGGCATCCAGAACCGGGTGAACATCCGCCTGATCGTCGAGCAGACCACCGTGCCCGTGCTGGTGGACGCGGGCGTGGGCACGGCGAGCGACGCGGCGGTGGCCATGGAGCTGGGCTGCGACGGCGTGCTGATGAACACCGCCATCGCCGAGGCGCGCGACCCCGTGCGAATGGCCACCGCGATGAAGCACGCGGTGATCGCGGGCCGCGAGGCCTATCTCGCCGGCCGCATGCCGATGAAGCGCTACGCCGACCCGTCCAGCCCCCTGGCGGGGCTGATCTAGCGCTTCGGCGCGGCGGCCTTGATGAAGCCGTCCAGCTCCTCGGGCTGCCAGCCGGCGGAGACGTGGTCGCCCACCACGAAGGCGGGGGTGCCGCTCACCGCCAGCGTGCGGGCCAGCGCCTGCGTCTCGGTGATCTGGCGCTCCACCGCGGGGCTGGCCGCGTCCGCCTTGGCGCGGGCGAGATCGACGCCCGCCTTGGTGAGCACGTCGTCCATGATCGCGTCCGTGAGCTGCGGCGCGGCCATGAAGCCCAGGTGGACGGGGAGGTACCGGCCCTGCAGCTTGGCGGCGAGCGCCAGCCTGGCCGCCTTCTCCGACGCCTCTGACAGGATCGGGAACTCCTTGTAGACCAGCCGCACGTCGGGGTGGGCGAGGAGGAAGGCGGGCAGCGCCGGCGCGGCCGTCTTGCAGTAGGGGCAGCGGTAGTCGAAGAACTCCGTCAGCGTGACCCGGCCGGCGACGGCGCCGGCGATGGGATCGCGCGCGTCGCGCTCGATCTGCGGCCGGTGCAGCGCGATGGCGGCGCGGGCGTCCTCCGCCTCCTTCGCCTCCGCCTTGGCCTGGGCGGCCGCCATGACCTCCGTGATCACCTCCGGGTGGGCGAGCAGGTAGGCGCGCACCTTGTCGCCGAAGGCGCGGTCCGCCGCCGGCTCGGCGGCCCCGCAGCCCGCCGCGGGGACCGCCATGAGCACGGCGGCGAGGGCTGCGAGCAGCGGGCGGCGCATCAGCCGCCCCTCAGCCGACGCCACCAGCCCTGCCGGGGCTGCGCGGGCGGGCTGGTGATCTCCGTGGGATCCGGCTCGGCGGGCGCGCTCGCCGCCGTGTCCCCCTCGTCTTCCTCCACTGCGTCCGGAGCGGGCGCGGCCGCAACCGCGGACGGCTCCGGTTCCAGCTCTGGCTCGGGGGCCGCGGCGACGATCTCCTCCGCGGCTCCGGCGTCCGGCTCGCCGTCGAAGGCGGGCGCCGTCTCCGCGGCGTCCGGAGCCGTCTCCTCGCGGCGGCCGCGACCGCGACCGCGGCGCGCGCGGCGGGGCCGCTCCTCCTCCGCCGGCGCGAGCAGCGCCGCACCCGCGGGCTCGGCGGCCGCCTGCGCGGCGGCGGGCTCGGCCGCCTCCCAGCCGTAGGGGTCGGAGCCGGGCTCGGCGGCCACCTGCGGCCCCGCGGCGGGCTCCGACGTGGACGGCGCTTCCGGCTCCCGCTCCTCCAGCCCGTCCGGCGTGCGTGCGGTGCGGCCCTCGGCGGGGTCGCGCCAGCCGTAGACGTCGTCGCCCCTCTCCACCCGTCCGGCCTCGGCCCAGGCGTAGGGCTCGGCGGCTCCCCCGGCGACGCCGTCCTCCTCGCGCGTGCGGCGTCCGCCCCGGCGTCCGCGGCGGCGGCGGCCGCGGCGGCCGTGCTCGCCCTCCTCCGGATCGAAGCCCGCTTCGGCGCCGGCCGGACCCTCGGGCGCCTCGTCCCGCTCCGCGCCCTCCTCCTCGTCCCCGGGGGCGGCGTCGACGTCATGCGGCGCGGCGCGGAGACCGCGGTCGTCGGCCTCGTCGCGGCCACGTCCGCCGCGACGGCGGCGGCGGCCCCGCCCGGGGCGACCTTCGTCGCCGCGTTCGGCCGACGGTGCGGCGGGGGAGCGGGCGTCCGCCTCCACCTCCTCCGCCTCGTCCTCCGCTTCGTCCTCGGGCTCGGGCGCCATGAGCGGCGCGGACTGGACGCGGGCCATGGGCCGCGGCGTGAAGCCCTCGCGGAGCGCGGTGCGCTCGATCTCCTGCTCGCCGGCGGGCACCGCGTCGTCCAGCGACACGGTGACCTGCACACCGTGGTTCTCCATCAGCTGCTGGAGGAAGTCGCGCTTCTCGTTGAGGATGTAGAGGCCGGTGGTGGTGCAGACGGTGAGGCAGGCCGCGCCCTCGCCGCGGCGCACCGCATCCATCTCCAGCGCCCTCAGCGCGCTGAGCGCCGCCGATTCCGCCGTGCGGACGCGCCCGGCGCCCTGACAATGCGGGCAGACGACGGTGGAGCCTTCCAGGACGCCCATGCGGCGGCGCTGGCGGCTGATCTCCATCAGGCCGAACTGGCTGATCCGGCCCATCTGCACGCGGGCGCGGTCCTCGCGCAGGCAGTCCTTCAAGACCTTCTCGACGGCCTTGTCGTTCTTGCTTTCATCCATGTCGATGAAGTCGATCACGATCAGGCCGGCGAGGTCGCGCAGGCGCAGCTGCCGGGCGGCCTCCTCGGCCGCCTCCATGTTCGTCTTCAGCGCGGTCTGCTCGATGTTGCGCTCGCGCGTGGCCTTGCCGGAGTTCACGTCGATGGCGACCAGCGCCTCGGTCTGGTTGATCACGAGATAGCCGCCGGAGCGCAGGCCCACGACCGGCGAGTGGATCTGCGCGATCTTCTCCTCGACCCCGTGGCGCGAGAACAGCGGGATCGGGTCGGTGTAGTGGTGGACCTTGGACGCCTGGCTGGGCATCAGCATGCGCATGAAGTCGCGCGCTTCCTTGTAGCCCTCGTAGCCCTCCACCTCGATGGACTCGAAGTCCTTGTCGAACATGTCGCGCACCGCGCGCTTCACCAGATCCTCCTCCGCATAGATCATGGCGGGGGCGACGGATTTCAGCGTGGTTTCGCGGATGCTCTCCCACAGGCGGAGCAGGTAGTCGTAGTCGCGCTTGATCTCCGCCTTGGTGCGGCTGGCGCCCGCGGTGCGGATGATCAGGCCCATACCCTGCGGCACCTCCAGGCTCGCCACCGCGCTCTTGAGGCGGCGGCGGTCGGTGGCCTGGGTGATCTTGCGGCTGATGCCGCCGCCGCGCGCGGTGTTGGGCATGAGCACGCAGTAGCGGCCCGCCAGCGACAGGTAGGTGGTGAGCGCGGCGCCCTTGTTGCCCCGCTCCTCCTTGACGACCTGGACCAGGAGGATCTGCCGGCGGCGGATCACGTCCTGGATCTTGTACTTCCTGAGCATGCGGGCGCGGCGGCGCTCCAGCTCGTCCTCCACGTCGTCGTCGTCGGCCTTGTCGATCTCCGCCTGGTCCTGCGCGGCCTCGCGCAGGAGCGCCTCGCGGTCGGCGGCGGGGATCTGGAAGTAGTCGGGGTGGATCTCGTTGAAGGCGAGGAAGCCGTGGCGGTTGCCGCCGTACTCGATGAAAGCCGCCTGCAGCGACGGCTCCACCCGGGTGACCTTGGCGAGGTAGACGTTGCCGCGAAGCTGGCGCTTCCCGGCGATCTCGAAGTCGAGCTCCTCGATCCGGTTACCGTCGACGACGGCGACCCGGGTCTCCTCCGCGTGGGAGGCGTCGATCAGCATGTGCTTGGTCATGGAAAGTGTCTCCACGGCCTCTCGCGAGCATCAGGCTCGGGGGCCGGTGGACGGCGCGTGCACGGCCGAGCCCCGCGCGGCGCGGAAGCGCCGGGTGCGTGGGGTGGTCGGGGATGCAGGCGCAGCCGCCCATGGTGGGTTCCGTTCGGGACGACCCTTGGGGTGCGTCCTGGGAGGGGATGGCGCCGGTCCCGCGAAAGTGCGGAGCGTCGCCCGGGATGAAACTCGCGCGGCGCGACCGAGCCGGAGGCCTCGTCACGGGCCCGGCGGAGTCGCGCGAGATGTGCGCGGGCCGACATTGCACGAGGTGCGGGGCTTAGGGAAGGGTCGTCGGCTGCGGAGCCACCCGCGGAGCCTCAAACCGACCCTGATCTGAGGTCATGCGCGGAGCTCAAGCCTGGGTCCCCGCTTACGCGGGTATGAGCGGATCAGGGGGTTAAACGCCCGCCTCGGCGCGCGCGGCCTCATAGGCCTCCGCCGCCTCCATCCATTCGCCCTCTGCGGCGGCGAGCGCGTCGGCGGCGTCGGCGCGGCGCTTGCCGAGGGCGACGGCGCGGGCGGGGTCGCGGGTGAACAGGGCGGGGTCGGACAGGGCGGCGTCTAGCGTCGCCAGCTCGGCGGAGAGCGCGTCCATGCGGCGCTCCACGGCGTCGGTGGCGCGCTTCAGCGGGGCGACGCGGGCGCGGGCGTCGGCGGCCGCCTTGCGGGCGTCGCGC
>CAXSHO010000007.1:30456-36350 GCA_964237305.1 uncultured Caulobacteraceae bacterium | reverse complement strand
AGGGCTCGGCGGAGGGGGAGCCGGTGCGGGCGGCGAGGCGGGCGCGGTCGAGCACCAGCCGGGCGTAGGCGTCCATGTCGCCGTCGTAGGGCTCCACCCGCCCGTCGGCGGCGAGCCACAGGCGGTCGGCCACCAGCTCCATCAGCGAGCGGTCGTGGGTGACGAGCACCACGGCGCCCTCGTAGTCGTTCAGGGCGTCCAGCAGCGCCCGGCGGCTGTCGATGTCCAGGTGGTTGGTGGGCTCGTCCAGGATCAGGACGTGCGGCCGGTCCATGGCCACGAGGTTGAGCAACAGCCGCGCGCGCTCGCCGCCGGAGAGGTCGGCCGCCGTCGTCTCCTGCTTGGCGGCGCCCATGCCGAACTGCGCCAAGCGGGAGCGGCGCTCCGCCTCCGCCAGGTCGGGCAGGCGGCGGCGGATGATGTCCAGCGGGGTCTCGGCGGGGTCCAACGCCTCGATCTGGTGCTGGTGAAACCAGGCGACGCGCAGCCGCCGGTCGCGCTCCACCCGGCCCGCCATGGGCTCCAGCGCGCCGGCCAGGAGCTTGGCGAAGGTGGACTTGCCCGCGCCGTTCACGCCGAGGAGGCCGATGCGGTCGTCGGTGTCCAGACGCAGGTTCATCCGCTGGAGCAGCGGCGCGCCGTCGTAGCCGACGCTGGCGCCCTCCAGACGGATCAGCGGCGGGGCCAGCGCGCGCTCGGGGGAGGGGAGGCGGAAGGGCGCGACGCGCTCCTCCACGGTGGTCGCCACCGGCTCCAGCTTGGCGAGGCGCTTGAGGCGGCTCTGCGCCTGGCTGGCCTTGGAGGCGGTGGCTCGGAAGCGGTCGACGAAGCCCTGCAGGTGGGCGCGCTCGGCCTCCTGCTTCACGCGCTGGGCCGACTGCAGCCGCGCGCGCTCCGCCCGCTGGCGCTCGAACTGGTCGTAGTTCCCGGCGTAGGCGTCCAGGCGGCCCTCCGTCAGGTGCACGATCATGTCGCAAGCGCCGTTCAGGAGCTCGCGATCGTGGCTGATGATCACCGCGGTGCGCGCGTAGCGCTTCAGCCGCGCCTCCAGCCACAGGGCGCCCTCCAGGTCGAGGTAGTTGGTGGGTTCGTCCAGGAGGAGGTCGGGCTCCGCCAGGAGCGCGCCCGCCAGCGCCGCCCGCATGCGCCACCCGCCGGAGAAGTCGCCGACCGGCCGGTGGAGCTCGGCGTTGCGGAAGCCAAGTCCCGTGAGAATCTCTGCGGCGCGGGCGGGGGCGGCGTCGGCGGCGATGTTGATCAGGCGCGCGTGCAACTCGCCCATGCGCTCGGGGGGTGCGTGCTCCAGCTCGGCGAGGAGCCCCGCGCGCACGGTGTCGGCCGCCAGCACGGCCTCCACCAGCGGCTGGGAGGTGGCGGCGTGCTCCTGCTCCACGGCGACCACGCGGCCCTTGGGCAGGACCACCGTCCCGCCCTGGGGCGAGAACTCGCCCAGGATCAGGCGGAACAGCGTGGACTTGCCCGCACCGTTGCGCCCCACAAGCCCCGCCTTGGCGCCCGTGGGCACGCTGACGCCCGCGCCCTGCAGGAAGGGGCGCCCCCAGGCGGTGAAGGTGAGGTCGGAGAGGGCGAGCATGGGCGAGGTTGGCGCGGGCGGGGGGCGTCGCTATAAGCCGCGACCTTCCCGAAACGCCAGACGCCAAAGGGCTTCATCGCCGTGACCGACCGCACCTTCTCGATCCTCAAGCCCGACGCCACCCGCCGCAACCTCACCGGCCAGGTGAACGCCATGATCGAGGGTGCGGGCCTGCGCATCGTGGGCCAGCGCCGCATCCGCATGACGCGCGACCAGGCCGAGAACTTCTACGGCGTCCACCGCGAGCGGCCCTTCTTCGGCGAGCTGGTCGACTTCATGACCTCCGGCCCCGTGGTGGTGCAGGTGCTGGAGGGCGAGGGCGCGGTGAAGCGCTACCGCGACGTGATGGGCGCCACCAACCCGGCCAACGCCGACGAGGGAACGATCCGCAAGGCGTTCAGCGAGAGCGTGGGCGAGAACACCGTGCACGGCTCGGACTCCGACGAGAACGCCGCGGCCGAGATCGCGCAGTTCTTCACGGACGCGGACATCGCCGCCTGAGCGGAACCGCGCCGCAGGGCGGGGGTTCTCAGCGCGAAGCTGGAAGGACGTCTGTCATGCGTAGCCTCGTGAAGTTCGCGCCCCTGGCGCTCGTGCTCGGCCTCGCCGCCTGCGGCACCACGACCACCGAGCGCGCCTCCACCGGGGCCGTCGGCGGCGCCATCGCCGGCGCGGTCCTGGGCGGCGACCTGGCGGGCGCGGCGGTGGGCGGCGTGGCCGGCGCCGCCGTGGGCGCGGCCACCACACCCGACCGCGGCCGCGACTACTGCCGCGACCACCCGTGCTCGAAGTGACGTGACCTCGCGCTGAGCTCGTCCGGACCGTCCGCCCGCACGGCGGCGGTCTTCGACGGGAACAGGAGGAGGAGAGCGCGCCCGACCGCAAGCGCTTGGCGTAGTCGGCGAGCACCTGCGGGTAGAGGCGGTGCTCCGCCGCCAGGACCCTGGCGGCCAGGGCCTCCGCCGTGTCGCCGGGACGGACCGCAACCTCCGCCTGGCCCAGCACCGGGCCTTCATCCACCCCTTCGGTCACCAGGTGGACGGTGCAGCCGGCGCGGTCGTGGCCGGAGGCGAGCGCGCGGGCGTGGGTGTCCAGGCCCGGGAAGTGCGGCAGGAGGCTCGGGTGGATGTTGAGCATGCGCCCCTCCCAGGCGCGCACCAGCCAAGGCGTCAGCACGCGCATGTAGCCGGCCAGCGCCACCAGCTCTACGCCGGCCATCTCCAGCTGCGCTTGCAGGGCGCGCTCGTGCGCTTCGCGGTTCCCGCTGAAGGCGCGGTGATCGACCGCCGCCGACGCGACGCCGGCCGCGCGGGCCGTCTCCAGCCCCGCCGCGTCGGGGCGACTTGATAGCACGAGCACGACCTCGAAGGGACAGGCCGGGTCGCGGGCGGCGGCGACCAGCGCCTCCATGTTGGAGCCGCGACCGGAGATCAGGACGGCGGTGCGGACGCGGCTCACGCCGGGCTGAGCTCGCCCACCACCGTCGCCTCCTCGCCCGTCGCCGCGAGCGCGGCGAGCAGCTCCTGCGCGTGGTCGGAGGCGGCGACCAGCACGAAGCCCAGGCCGCAGTTGAAGGTGCGGCGCATCTCAGCCTCGGCGATCCCCCCCGCCTCGGCCAGCCAGGCGAACACGGGCGGCGGCGTCCAGGCGCTCCAGTCGAAGCGCGGGACTAGGCCCGGGGCGATCGCGCGAGGCGGGTTCTCCACCAGCCCGCCGCCGGTGATGTGCGCTCCCCCCGAGACCCGGCCGGCCTTCAGCAGCGGCAGCACGCTGCGGACGTAGATGCGCGTGGGCTCCAGCAGCGCCTCGGCCAGCGTAGGGCCGTCCTCGAACGGGGCGGGCGCGTCCCACGCCAGGCCCGCGCGCTCGACCACCCGGCGCACCAGGCTGTAGCCGTTGGAGTGCGCGCCGGAGCTGGCGAGCCCGATCAGCACGTCGCCCGCGCGCTGGCGGTCGAAGCGCGGCAGCACCGCGTCGCGCTCCACCGCGCCCATGCAGAAGCCGGCCAGGTCGTAGTCGCCCGCGGCGTAGAGCCCCGGCATCTCCGCCGTCTCCCCGCCCGAGAGTGCGCAGCCCGCCCGGCGGCAGCCCTCCGCGATCCCGGCCACCACGTCGCGCGCCACGGCGACGTCGAGCTTCGACGAAGCGTAATAGTCCAGGAAGGCCAGCGGCTCGGCCCCCTGCGCCAGGAGGTCGTTCACGCACATGGCCACGAGGTCGATGCCGATGGTGTCGTGGCGGCCCGCGTCCACCGCCAGGCGCAGCTTGGTGCCCACGCCGTCGGTGGTGGTGACCACCAGGGGATCGACGAAGCCCGCCGCCTTCAGGTCGAACAGCGCGCCGAAGCCTCCCAGCCCGCCCAGGGCGCCCGGCCGGCGGGTGGAGGCGGCCAGGGGCTTGATGGCCGCGACCAGCGCCTCGCCCGCGTCGATGTCCACGCCCGCTCCGGCGTAGGTCAGGCCGCTCGTGTGGTCTCCGGGGATGGGCCTGCTCCGATGATGGCGCATGTGTGGCCGCGCGGCCCTAGGCGCGCGCGCCGACGCAGGGGCATAGCTAGCCCATGACCCCGATCACCGACAACGCCCGCCTGCGCGAGTTCTGCGACGCCGTGCGCCACAGCGAGTTCATCGCCGTGGACACCGAGTTCATGCGCGAGACCACCTACTGGCCCAAGCTGTGCCTGATCCAGGCCGCCTCCATCGACGGCGCGGCGGTGATCGACCCCCTGGCCGACGAGATGGACCTGGAGCCCTTCCTGGAGCTCATGCGCGACGAGGGCATCGTCAAGGTGTTCCACGCCTGCCGCCAGGACGTGGAGATCTTCAACAACCTCCGCGCCATCCCCCGGCCGATCTTCGACACGCAGGTGGCGGCCATGGCGGCGGGCTACGGCGAGCAGATCGCCTACGACGCCCTGATGCGCCAGGTGCTGAAGGTGGAGATCGACAAGTCCAGCCGCTTCACCGATTGGGCGCGCCGCCCCCTGTCGGAGGCGCAGCTGGTCTACGCGGCGGGCGACGTGACGCACCTGGCCAAGGCCTATCCGCGCATCGTGGAGCGCCTGGAGAAGGCGGGGCGGCTGGCCTGGGTGTCGGAGGAGATGGAGGCGCTGGGCGCGCCCGCCGCCTACGACACGGATCCGGAGAACGCCTGGCGACGCCTCAAGCCGCGCAAGTTCACGCCCAAGTACCTCGCCGCCTTCAAGGGCGCCGCCGCATTCCGAGAGCGCGCCGCTCAGACCCGCGACCTGCCGCGCGGTCGTGTGTTCAAGGACGAGGCGATGGACGAGATCGCCACCCAACTCCCCAACTCGGTGGAGGCGCTGGGGAACATGCGCTCCCTGGGCAAGGGCTTCGCGGGCTCCCGCTTCGCGCCGGAACTCCTGCAGGCGCTGCGCGAGGCGCTGGCCGACCCGGAGGGCTACGCGCCGGTGATCGAGCGCGCCCCCGCGCCGCCGCAGGGGGCGGGGGCGGTGGTGGAGCTCCTCAAGGTGCTGCTCAAGGCGCGGGCCGACGACGCAGGGGTGGCCTCCAAGCTGATCGCCACGGTGGGCGACCTGGAGAAGATCGCCGCCGACGACGCCGCCGAGGCCCCCGCGCTCAAGGGCTGGCGTCGCGAGGTGTTCGGTGCCGACGCGCTCCGGCTGAAGCGCGGCGAGCTGGCGCTGGTGCTGAAGGGCGCGCGCGTGGCGGTCATAGAGGCGGCGCGCTGAGACTGCGGCCGTGAGGGGCGCGTCGTTCAGGCCTGAGCTGGAGGGCCTGCGCGGGGCCGCCGTCCTCGCCGTCGTGCTGTTCCACGCCGGGGCGCCAGGGTTCGCGGGCGGGTTCGTCGGGGTCGACGTGTTCTTCGTGCTGTCGGGGTACCTGATCTCGCGGCTGCTGATCGCCGAGCGCGAGACGACCGGATCGATCGATCTGAGGCGCTTCTTTGCGCGCCGGCTGCGGCGCCTCGCCCCCACCGCCCTGGTCGTCGTGGGGACGACGGCTTTGCTGTTCCACAATTCCGCAGTGTGGGGCGACGCGCTCGCAGCGCTCAGCTGCACGTCCAACCTACGCTTCATCGCCGCGTCGCTGGCGTATTTCGACCCGGGCCCCCTCCGCAGCCCGCTGCTCCACACCTGGTCGCTGAGCGTGGAAGGGCAGCTGTACCTGCTCTGGCCGATCATAGCCCGTCCGTCCCGCCGCGTCTTCGCCGGCGTGGCTCTGTGTCTCGGCGCGGCTTCGCTGGCCCTGGCCATGACGCTCACGTGGACGAGCCAGCCCTCGGCCTTCTACGGCGCACCCAGCCGCTTGTGGGAGTT
>CAXSHO010000007.1:7347-30446 GCA_964237305.1 uncultured Caulobacteraceae bacterium | reverse complement strand
GCACGATCCCCACCCCGGCGACCTTGCGGACCCCGCTCCCGGCCTGGGCCGCGGTCGCGGGGGCGGCGTCGGTCGCGGCCGCCGTGACCCTGCTGTCGTCGCGGACGGCGTATCCCGGAGTGGTCGCGATCCTGCCCGTCCTGGGCGCGGTGGGGCTGGTCGGGGGCGCGTCCCAGTCCGGAGCGGTGAGCACCGGGCTGAGCTGGAGCCCGTTGGTCTGGCTCGGGGCAAGGTCCTACGGCTGGTATCTCTGGCACTGGCCGCTGTTGGTGCTGATAGAGAGGGCTGAAGTCCCCATGAAGCTGCTGGTCGCCGTCGGAGCGCTCGGACTGGCCGGCCTGACCCACCGCTTCGTGGAACGCCCCACCCTTCGGCGCGGCGGCCGTCTCGCGTGACGCGGCGGGTCGGGAACAAGACGCTCGGCGCCGTCGCCGCGGTCGGCCTGGCGGCGTTGGCCATGACTTACGTGGCGCCTCTCCTCAAGCCGGCCGGGGGAGACGTGAGGGTCGGGTCGGACGGGTGGCTGTATCCGGCGTGGGTCCGCCTCGCCTCGGGCCCGCCTGGTTTGAGGGCGCTGGACCGGCTGACGAAGGTGGACGCCATGGTCACCGCCGGCGGAGGGCGGCTCTTCGTGCTGGTCGTCCCGGAGAAGCTGCGCGTCATGGAGCCGAGCCGCGCGGACGCGTCGGCTTACGCCGCGCTCCTCGGCGGCCTCCGCACCCGGCGCCTGAGGGTGCTGGACGCCGCGCCCATCCTCGCCGGGGAGCTGGCGCAGGGAGAGTCGCCCTTCCAGAAGACGGACGCGCACTGGACGAGCGAGGCTGCCGAGCGCGTCGCCGCGAGTTCCGCAGAGGCGATCCTGGCGTCCGGCTCCCTTGCAGGGCGTCCGGGCGACGGCGAGCGGCCCGGCCCATGGCTCGACACGCCCCGTTACGGCGACCTGGTGGAGATCCAGCGCAGGCACGGCGACCTGAGCCGCGAGGCGACGACGTTCCACCTGCGCGCCTGGACCGATCCTCCCGCCGGACCGCCGGCCGTCCACGTGGTGGGCAACAGCTTCTCGGATCGGCAGTACGGGATGCCGCAGGCCCTGAGCCGCGCGCTCGACCGGCGGGTCGCCCACTACGTCGCCTATGGGCAGGCGGGGCCCTGGCGCGCGATGGAGGCCTTTGTCGCCGCCCGTCCCGATCTAGCCGGCGAGGTGGTGGTCTGGCAGGTCGGCGAAGGAGGCCTCGTCGAGGGCCCCTGAACCGGGTCGGCTCAGGCTTGGGTGGCGATCCGCCCCTCCACGCCCAGGGCCTCGGCCAGGACGGCGAGGCGCTTGCGGGTCTGTTCGCCGAGCAGCAGGTCCGCGTGGCGGGGGCGGGCCGCCAGGGTGAGCGCGTCCTTGCCGAGCGTGAGCCTGACGCCGTCCAGGAGCGCGGCGTTGCGCCCGCAGAGGTCGGCGCCGAGGCGCAGCGCCGCGCCCAGCATGCGCGCCTCCAGCAGCACCGCCGGCTCCACCACCCGCGACAGGAGCGCGCCTTCCGGGGCGGCGGCGGTGGAGGTGTGGCGGCTGAAGACGGCCTGGGCGAGGTAGGCGCGCTCCGCGTGGGTCTGGCCGGCGAGGGGCGCGCGCAGCACCTGGTCGAAGGCCAGGACCGCCCGGTGGTCGGGATGCAGCGCCGCCCCCACGTCGCAGAGCCGCGCCGCCGCCGCCAGCAGCACGCCGCCGCGCGCCCGGCCGAAGGCGGGCCTGAGCGCCCCCCAGAGCGGCTGGAGCCAGCGCTCAAGGGCGGGGCCGAGGTCGTGCGCCAGCCCCATCCGGTCGCCGAGGGAGGCGCAGCCCTCCACCAGGGGGTCGCGGGCGCGCAGCGGGGCGGCCATGCGGTCGAAGATCAGCCCCTCGCGCAAGCCGTAGGCGGAGACGGCGACCCGGCGGACGCCCAGCCGCTCGACGAGCCCCTCCAGCACGAGGGCGGCGTAGGGCAGGGTCTCCGCGCGCTTCTTGGAGACGCCCTCCACGCGCTCGAGCGCGCCGCGGGGCTGGCGGGCGACCAGCCGAACCGCCTCCAGCGCCTCGGCGGCGCTCATCTCGTACTGGTGGACGATGCGGAGCGGGTAGCCGTCCGCGGCCATCTTGATCAGCGCCAGGTTCCGCCAGGCGCCCCCCACCGCGTAGAAGCACTCGGTGCGGTAGGCGGCGGACACGGCGGACAGGCGCTCCGCCACGTCTGCGCGCAGCCGCCCGGCGTCGAAACTCGCGCCCTTGGCCCCCGCGCCCAGCGCCAGCGGTCCGAGGGGCAGGGTGACGCCTGCGCCGGGGGCGGCCCCCGCCAGCCGCACCAGCTCCAGGCTCGACCCGCCCAGGTCGCCCACCACCCCGTCCGCCCCCGCCTGGCCGGCCGCCACGCCCAGCGCCGAGAAGCAGGCCTCCTCCTCGCCGGAGAGGATGCGCAGCCGAAGCCCCGTCTCGCTCTCCACGCGCGCGGCGAAGCCGGGGCCGTCGTCCGCGTCGCGCACCGCCGCGGTGGCCGCGGTGAGCACCTCGCGCCCGCCCCCCGCCTCGATCACCGCGCGGAAACGGCGCAGCGCCAGGAGCGCCTGCTCCACGCCCTCCGGCGAAAGCCGTCCCGTGCGGCCGAGGTCGCGCCCCAGGCCGCACAGCACCTTCTCGTTGTAGGTGGTCCAGATGGTGCGCCCGTCCACCCGGTAGAGCACCAGGCGCACGGAGTTGGAGCCGACGTCCACCACGGCCACGTCGCGCGGGGGGGCGGTGGGCGCCGCCTCCGCCCGCGCAGGCGCCTTCCCCGCGAAGCCCTTCAACGGCGGGCGCGCACGTAATCGATGGCGCGCGGCAGCGTCTTGGACCGGCCGCGGCCCGACAGGCTGGGGTTGTTCATGAAGTACTCGTGCGCCGAGAAGGGCCGCTTCGTCCCTTCCACCGCCACCCGCGTGTAGGCGCCGTCGGGGCCGAGCGTCCAGCTCTGGGCCTGGTCGTTGAGGTTGGCCACCATGATCTGGTCCAGCACCTGCTGGTGGGTGGTGGGGTTGAGGACGGGCACCAGGCTCTCGATTCGACGGTCCAGGTTCCTGGGCATCCAGTCGGCGGAGGAGAGGAAGACCCGCGTCTGCGGCCCGGGCATGGCCTCGCCGTTGGCGAAGCACACGATGCGGCTGTGCTCCAGGAAGCGGCCGACGATCGACTTGACGCGGATGTTCTCGGACAGGCCCGGCGCGCCCGGGCGCAGGCAGCAGATGCCGCGGACCACCAGCTCCACCTGCACCCCGGCCAGGCCGGCGCGGTAGAGGGCGTCGATGATCTCCGGGTCCACCAGGCTGTTCAGCTTGGCCCAGATGGCGGCGGGCTTGCCCGCCCGGGCGTTGTCCGCCTCCTGGGCCATCATGGCGAGGAGGTCGCGCTTCAGGCTCACCGGCGAGAAGCTCAGCGCCTCCAGCCGCTCGGGCTGGGCGTAGCCGGTGATGAAGTTGAACATGCGCGTGGCGTCGCGGCCCATGGCCCCGTCGCAGGTGAACAGGCTGAGGTCGGTGTACACCTTGGCCGTCTGCGGGTGGTAGTTGCCCGTGCCGAAGTGGCAGTAGCTGACGAGCTTCTGCCCCTCCCGCCGCACCACCACGCTCAGCTTGGCGTGCGTCTTGTACTCCACGAAGCCGAACACGACGTGGACGCCCGCGCGCTCCAGGTCGCGGGCCCAGCGCATGTTGGCGGCCTCGTCGAAGCGGGCCTTGATCTCCACGAGCGCGGTGACGTTCTTGCCGCGGTCGGCCGCGTCGATCAGGGCGGCGACCACCGGGCTGTTCTCGCTCGTGCGGTACAAGGTCTGCTTGATGGCGAGGACGTCGGGGTCGAGCGCGGCCTGGCGCAGGAACTGCACCACGACGTCGAAGCTCTCGAAGGGGTGGTGGACCACCATGTCCTTCTCGGCCACCGCGGCGAAGATGTCGCCGCCGTGCTCGCGCACGCGCTCGGGGAAGCGCGGCTCGTAGGGCTTGAACTTGAGCTTGGCCGGCCCCTCCGACACCAGCTCGGACAGCTGCGCCAGGGCCAGCATGCCGTTGACCAGCACCACGTCCTGCGGCGCGGCGCCCAGGTTCTTGACGATGAACTCGCGCAGCTCGCCCGGCATGCCGCCGTCCACCGTCACGCGCACCACCGAGCCCCGGCGGCGCTGCTTGAGGAGGAGCTCGAACTCGCGGACGAGGTCCTCCGCCTCCTCCTCGATCTCCACGTCGCTGTCGCGCAGGATCTGGAAGGCGCCGCGGCACTCCACCTCGCAGCCGGGGAACAGCCGCTCGATGAAGAGCAGCACCATGTCCTCCAGCGCCACGTAGCGCTTGGGCCCCTTGGGCGCGTCCGCCTCGGGCGGCAGGGCCCAGAAGCGGCGCATCTGGTTGGGGATGGGGACCAGCGCGTAGAAGCTCTTCGCGTCCACCCGCCGCCGGAGCTTCAGCGCGAGCGCGAAGGCCAGGTTGGGCAGGAACGGGAAGGGGTGGGCGGGGTCGATCGCCAGGGGCGAGATCACGGGGAAGAGCTGCGCCTGGAACACGGGCTCCAGCCGGTCCAGCTCGGCGATGGTCAGGGCCGTGGGGTCGGCCAGCTCCAGCCCCGCCCCGGCGATCTGCGGCCGCAGCTCGCGCCAGATGCGCTGCTGTTCGCGCATGAGCCCCGCCGCGTCCGCCTGCACGGCGTGGAGGATCTCGGCCGGGGTCAGCCCGTCCTGGCTGACCACGCGCACCCCCTCGCGCACCTGGCCCTTCAGCCCGGCGACCCGGACCATGAAGAACTCGTCCAGGTTGTTGGCGCTGATGGACACGAAGCGCACGCGCTCCAGAAGCGGGTGGCGCGGGTTCTCCGCCTCCTCCAGCACGCGGCGGTTGAAGGCGAGCCACGAGAGCTCGCGGTTGATGAACCGCTCGGGCGAGGCCAGGAGGTCGGCCGCGGGCGCCTCGTCGTCGGGGACGAGGTCGATCCCGGTGGAAGGGTCGAGGGGGGAGGCGAGGTCGTCGGGCATGGCGCTCAAGTCTCGCCCAAGCCTGTGACGTCTTCAACGCGGTCGTCGCCGGGCGCGTCCTCCCCGTCGTCGGCGAACACCTGGCGGGCCAGGGCGAGGTTCAGGCGGCCGTCCACCGCCGCGGCGTCCAGCCGCTCCACCAGCCCGCGCGCGCCGGTGGCCGAGCGCTCCATCCGCCGCACGAGGTAGCGGAGGAGCTCGGGGGAGGGGCGCACGTGCCGCTCGCGGAAGAACTTGACGAGCAGCGTCTCCAGGAGGGCGTCGTCCGGCTCCCCCACCTCCACGGCCGGGAGGGCCCGGAGGCGGGAGCGCAGGTCGGGCAGGGCGGCGGGCCACAGGGCGGGCGCCTCGCGGCCCGCCAGCAGCAGCGCGCCCTCGCCGCGGGCGGCGCGGTTCAGGAGCGCGAACAGCCGCAGGTCGTCCCCGCCCGAATCGGCGGCGTCCAGCCAGACGGGGCGGCCGGGCTCGGACGGGGCGTCGGGCGTCACGGCGTCGGCGTCGGTCGCCCACGCCGCGCCCAGGTGCGACTTGCCCACGCCCGGGGCCCCGAACAGCGCCATCGCGCCCCCCGGCCAGGTGCGCCAGCCCTCCAGCCGCCGCAGCGCCTCCGCGTTGGAGGGCGCCTCCACGAGGTCGGATCGGCCGAGGGCGGGGGCGGGGGCCAGCGGCAGGCGCAGTTGGGCGGCGGGGGCGCTCACGGCCGGACATATGACGCGCTTCGCGCCGCCTTGCACGGCCGCCGCGCCCCGCTAGGTTCGCGCGCCTCAGCGGACGGGGAGTCGCGCATGACCGCGACCGCCGTGGCCGCGACGGGGGAGGGCTGGGGCGCGACGCTGCGCCGGCTGCTCCGGCTCAGCTGGCCCATCGTGCTGGCCCGCCTGGGCATCATGACCATGGGGCTGACCGACGCGGTGGTGGTCGGCCGCTTCTCGGCGCGCGAGCTCGGCTTCCACGCGCTCGGCTGGGCGCCGACGAGCATCGTGCTGACGGGCGCCATCGGCCTCCTCACCGGCGTGCAGGTGTTCGCCGCGCGGCGCGTGGGCGAGGGGCGGCCCGAGCTGGCGGGCGCGGTGCTGCGGCGCGGGCTCCTCTACGCCCTGTGGGTGGGCCTCCTCGCCACGGTGGTGCTGGCCGCCTCGGGCGCGCGGCTGATGACGGCGCTGCGGCTGGAGCCGGGGCTGGCGGCGGGCTCGGGCCGGGTGATGCAGGTCTTCGCCCTGTCGCTCACGCCCTACCTGCTGTCGGTGGTGCTGACCTTCTGGCTGGAGGGGCTGGGGCGGCCGGGGCCGGGCATGCGCGGCATGCTGTGGGCCAACCTGCTCAACCTGGCGCTCAACCTGCTCCTGGTGCCCGGGACCTTCGGGCTGCCGGCGCTGGGTGCGGTCGGGGCGGCCTGCGCGACCTTCGGCGCGCGCAGTCTGCTCCTGGCCTACCTGGCGCTGCACGTCTGGCGCGCGCCGGACAGCCGGGCGCTGGGCGTCTTCGCTCCGACCCCGTCGGAGCCGCAGGCGGCGCGCGAGCAGCGGCGCGTGGGCTACGGCGCGGGCGCCTCCTACTTCGTGGAGGCGGGCGCCTTCGCGGGCATGAACGTGGTGGCGGGGTGGCTGGGCGCGCTGCAGGTCGGAGCCTGGGCGATTCTGCTGAACTTCAGCGCGCTCGTCTTCATGGTCCCCCTGGGCGTGGCGGGAGCCACGGCGGTTCTGGTGGGCAACGCCTATGGCGCGCGTGACGCCAAGGGGGTGGTCCGCGCGGCGGCGGCGGGCTGCGCCCTGGTGACCGCGGCGGCGCTGGTGGTCTCGGTGGGCGTGGCGTTCGGCTCGCACGCGGCGGCGGCGGCCTACGCCTCGGACGCGACGCTGGTGGCCATGACGGCGGCGGCGCTGGCGCTGGCCGTCCCCTTCTTCGCGCCGGACGCGGTGCAGGTGGTCCTGGCGCAGTCGCTGCGGGCGAGGGGCGACGTGCTGACGCCCACCTTCATCCACATCGGCTGCTACGCGCTGGGCATGCTGCCGCTCGGCTGGTGGCTGGCGCACCCGGGGGGCATGGGGCTGGCGGGCTGCGTGTGGGCGGTCGTCTGGGCGAGCTACGCGGCCGCCGTGCTGCTCATCGCCCGCTTCGCGGTCGTGAGCCTGCGGCGGACCTAGGGTCACACGCCCAGGATCCAGCCCTCCTCCCGCTCCACCGCCTCCACCATCGCGGGGTCGGCGTCCTTGGGTGCGGAGAGGGCGGCGGCCAGCTTGCCCGCCGAGTCCAGCTCGGCGAAGTGCTCGCACAGGGTGCGCACCTGCGCCCGGTCGGCCACCTCCCCCGGCTCGGGCTTGGCGGGGACGAGCGCGGGGTAGATCTCCACCAGCAGCGCCTCCTTGTCGTGGAGGTCGGCGGCGGTCGGCGCGCGCCAGCCCGTCTCGAACGGCCAGACCAGCGCGCGGCCGTCCAGCGAGTCGGCCAGCCGCTTCACCGCCGGCACGCCCATCAGCGCCTGCCCGCCCACCGAGCCCGCGCCCATGAGCTGCCACACGCTCTTCGCCCCAGACCGACCTCGCCCCTGGGTGAGCGTCTCGGTCTGTCGCAGTGTCGGGAGGTCGCCGTCGGCGGCGGCGGGCTTGGTGGCGGAGAGCCACCGCTGGGCGTCGCGCGCCGGGGCGCCCCAGAAGGGCCGGGCCTCGTCGGTGATCAGCCGGTTCATGCGCGCGGCGATGGAGAAGCGGTTGTTGGTGTTGTCCGCCTTGTCCACCACGTGGGAGCCGAGATAGCGCCACATGGCGGCCTGCGGGCTCACCTCGTCGGAGGTCTTCAGCTTCAGCGCCGCGGCGGTGCCGCGCGGGTAGCCGAGCGGAAAGTCGAACCCCACCAGCGCCCGGTCCTGCCGGCGGCGCAGGTCGGCCATCACCTCCTGCAGCAGGCCCTCGGCGGCCTGGCGCGTGGGCGGGTTGTGCGCCTCGAAGGTGGGGCGGAAGCGGATGTCGCGCTTGGATACGCCGATCCAGACCGAGTCCTTGCCGGTCTTGGGGCTCTGCGCCGCCGACCAGTCGACCATGACGTAGGCGTTGAAAAGGCGGGCCACGGGGGAGCTCCGGAGGGGCGGCGGCGCTCTCTAGCCGAGGCGGGAGGCCTCCGACACTCTAATCCCACGACCGTCATCCCGGGCGACCGAGCGACCCGGGACCCAGGAGGGCAGGTCGCGCGCGTCGGCCCGGGTCCCGGCTCTCCGCTGCGCTGCGGCCGGGACGACAGCCATCGCCGGTCAGGCGAGCTTGACCAGCATCTTGCCCATGTTCTCGCCGGAGAAGAGCTTCATGAAGGCGCCGGGCGCGGCGGCGACGCCCTCGTCCACCGTCTCCTTCCAGCGGAGCTTCCCGTCGCGGATCCAGCCGGAGACCTCGCGCACGAACTCCGCCTGCTCGCCGAAGAAGTCGCTGACGATGAAGCCCTGCAGCCGCAGCCGCTTGCCCACCACGAGCATGAGGTTCGACGGCCCGGGCTGCGGCTCCGCGTCGTTGTAGCCCGAGATGGAGCCGCACATGGCGAAGCGCGCGAACGGGCGCGCGGCGTTCAGCGCGGCCACCAGGTGCTCGCCGCCCACGTTCTCGAAGTAGACGTCGATCCCCTTGGGCGCGGCGCGGGCCAGGGCGGCGGTGAGGTCGCTCTCGGCCTTGTAGTCGATCACCTCGTCGCAGCCGATCTCGCGCAGCCACGCCGCCTTCTCCGCCCCGCCCGCTGAGCCGATCACGCGCGAGGCGCCCTTCAGCCTGGCGATCTGGCACACGACTTGGCCGACCGCTCCGGCCGCGGCGGAGACGAACACCACGTCGCCCTCCTTCATGGCGGCGACCTTGAGTAGGCCCGCCCACGCCGTCATCCCCGGCATGCCCGCCACGCCCAGGAAGGCCTGGGGCGGCAGGCCGTGCAGGTCCAGCTTCTGCAGGTGCTGGGCGGGGGCGTTGAAGCTCTCGCGCCAGCCGAACATGGTGGAGACGAGGTCGCCCGGCGCGAAGCCCGGGTCGTTGGACGCCGTCACCTCGCCCACCGCCCCGCCCTGCATCGCGCGGCCGATCTCGAAGGGCGGCACGTAGCTCGGCCGGTCGTACATGCGGCCGCGCATGTAGGGGTCCACCGACATCCAGTGGTTGCGCACCTGCACCTCGCCCGCGGCCGGGGCGGCGACCTCCACCTCCGCCACCTCGAAGTCGGAGGCTTGCGGCTTGCCGACGGGGCGCCGCGCAAGGCGGACTTCACGTGAGGTGGGCATGATCGACGGGCTCCCGGCTTGTCGTTCCTGTCCGGCCACCGTAGCACCCCCGCCCGCAGCAGGAGCAAGGCGATGACGGAGCTTGAGGCCGGGGTGGCCGGTGCGGGCGCCTTCGGGGCCGTGCACGCGCGCAAGCTGGCCGCCGAGCCCGGCGTGCGCCTCCTGCGGGTGTTCGACCTCGACCTCGACCGCGCCGCCGCCCTCGCCGGACCGCTGGGTGCGGAGGCGACGGACGACCCCGCACACTTTCTTGAGGGGCTCGACCTCGTGGTGGTCGCCACCCCCGGCGCCACCCACGCCGACCTCGCCGGGCGGGCGCTGGGGGCGGGCGCGCACGTCTACGTCGAGAAGCCGCTGGCTGTGACGCTGCGCGAGGCCGACGCGCTGACCGCCGCCGCCGCCAGGGCCGGCCGCGTGCTCGCCTGCGGCCACCAGGAGCGCGTGGTGTTCCGCGCCATGGGCCTCTTGGACCTGCCCGAGCGGCCGCTCCTCGTGCGCTCGGTGCGGCGGGGCGTGCCCAACGCGCGCAACCGCGACATCTCCTGCGTGCTCGACCTCATGATCCACGACCTGGACCTCGCGCTCCTGCTGGCGGGCGGCGACGCCGTGGCGGTGGAGGCGGAGGGCGGGTTCGACGCGGTGGAGGCGGAGATCACCTTCACCAGCGGCCTCACCGCCGCCTTCACCGCCGACCGGGAGGCGCCGGCGCGGGAGCGGACCATGGCGCTGGACCTCCCCTCCGGCGCGGTGACGATCGACTTCCTGGCGCCCAGCTTCGAGAACGCCTCCGCCGCCTCGCTGAACGCGCTGTTCGCCGCCGACCCCGCCGCGCGCGACCCCGTAGGCGCCAGCGTCTCCGCCTTCGTCGCCGCCGCGCGGGGGGAGGGGCGGCCCGTGGCCGACGGCCGCGACGGCGCCCGCGCGCTGGACCTCGCCCTGGCGGTGGAGCACGCGGCGGGCTTGTGAAGCTTGCCTCGCCCTTCCGTATGGGGCACTAGCGCGGGTTCAACGACACGGCGGCCGTCTGTCCCTACAGGGGCTGCGGCCGTCGCGTTGGAGGAGTGTAGCTCAGCTGGTAGAGCATCGGTCTCCAAAACCGAGGGCCGTGGGTTCGAGTCCCTCCACTCCTGCCATTTCCATCGCCCCGCTCCGGCCCCACATGCCGGACCGGTCCAGGTTCGAGACGAAGACGCCGCATGGCCAGAGATCAGGGAGTGAAGGCGCCGGCCGCGCGCCGGGCCCGCCCCGCAGGCGCCCCGGCCCCCAAGCCGGTGGTCGTGCCGCCGGTCAAGGCCGCCGCGCCCGCCCCGCCGCGCCCCCGGACGAGCCCCGCCAAGTTCGCCGCCGAGGTGCGCCAGGAGGTCCGCAAGATCTCCTGGCCCGCCTGGAAGGAGACCTGGATCACCTCCGTCATGGTGTTCATCATGGTGACGCTGACCGCCGCCTTCTTCCTGGTGGTGGACGGGTCGCTCTCGTTCATCATGCAGCAAATCCTGAAGCTCGCGGGCTGAGGAAAACCTAGATCATGTCCCTCGTCGACCTCGCCTCCGCCACCGAAACCAAGGCGCCCAACCCGCACCACAAGTGGTACATCGTCCACGCCTACTCGAATTTCGAGAAGAAGGTGGCCGAGTCGATCAAGGACCAGGCGCGCCAGCACGGGCTGGAGGACCGCTTCAGCGAGATCCTGGTGCCGACAGAGGACGTCGTGGAGATCCGCCGCGGCCGCAAGATCAACAGCGAGCGCAAGTTCTTCCCCGGCTACGTGCTGGTGAAGATGGACCTGACCGACGAGGCCTACCACCTCATCAAGAACACGCCCAAGGTCACGGGCTTCCTGGGCTCGGGGGCCAAGCCCATGCCCGTGTCCGAGAAGGAGGTGGCGCGGATCATCGGCGCCATCGAGGAGGGGGTGGAGCGCCCCAAGCCCACCATCCGCTTCGAGCTGGGCGAGAAGGTCAAGGTCACCGACGGTCCCTTCGCCAGCTTCGAGGGCGCGGTGGAGAGCGTGGACGAGGACCGCGCCCGCCTGCGCGTGTCGGTCTCCATCTTCGGCCGCGCGACGCCGGTGGACCTGGAGTACGGGCAAGTGGAGAAGATGTCCGCCTGACGCCGCTTGCGCATGCGCGACGCGGACGCCGGCGGACTGGTCTTCGCGCTCCTGACGCTCTGGATGGGGTGGCGGGCTTGGCGCGGCCTGCGCGACGGCATGTTCGTGGGTCGCTACGGTGGCGTCGTCACGCCGCAGACGACGCCGAAGCGGTACTGGTTCCTGTTCGGCTTCCTGGTCGTCACGGCCGGCTTGGCCGCCCTCGCCACGGCGGCCATGTTCTTGGCGCCGGTGCGCGGAGCGTACCTGTTTGGCCCGTAGCCGGATCGCTGCTATAGGCCGCCGCCTCCCGCTCCGGCGGGGGTCAAATCCGTGGAAGGGGCCGCCCGCACCACGGCCGCATAGGCGTCCTGAACCGACGCCGCAGAGGAGACAGGAATGGCCAAGAAGATCTTGGGCTACATCAAGCTGCAGGTGAAGGCCGGCTCGGCCACGCCCTCGCCGCCCATCGGGCCCGCGCTCGGCCAGCGCGGCGTCAACATCATGGGCTTCTGCAAGGAGTTCAACGCGCGCACCGCCGAGATGGAGAAGGGCACGCCCCTGCCGACGGTGATCACCGTCTACCAGGACAAGTCGTTCACCTTCCTCACCAAGACGCCGCCCGCCACCTTCTTCCTCAAGCAGGCCACCAAGCTGACCTCGGGCTCCAAGGAGCCGGGCAAGTCCACGGTGGGCAAGATCACGCGCGACCAGCTGCGCGAGATCGCCGAGAAGAAGATGAAGGACCTGAACGCGAACGACGTCGAGGCCGCCGCCCGCATCATCGAGGGCAGCGCGCGGGCGATGGGTCTGGAAGTGGTGGGCTGATCATGGCGAAGAGCGAACCCAAGCTGACCAAGCGCCAGCAGGCCTTCACGGGCGACCGTGACAAGAGCCACTCCATCGAGGAGGCCGTGGCCGCCGTGAAGGCGAACGCCAAGGCCAAGTTCGACGAGAGCGTGGAGATGAGCGTCAACCTCGGCGTCGACCCCCGCCATGCGGACCAGCAGGTGCGCGGCGTGGTCAACCTGCCGTCCGGCACCGGCAAGGACGTGCGCGTCGCCGTGTTCGCCCGCGGCCCCAAGGCCGACGAGGCCACCGCGGCCGGCGCCGAGACCGTGGGGGCGGAGGACCTGGTCACCCGCGTCCAGGAGGGCTTCATGGACTTCGACCGCGTGATCGCCACGCCCGACATGATGGCGCTGGTCGGTCGCCTGGGTAAGGTCTTGGGCCCGCGCGGCCTGATGCCGAACCCCAAGGTCGGCACGGTGACCATGAACGTCGGCCAGGCGGTCAAGGACGCCAAGGGCGGCGCCGTGGAGTTCCGGGTCGAGAAGGCGGGCATCGTCCACGCCGGCGTCGGCAAGGTCTCCTTCGACGACGCGGCCATCGTGGCCAACGTCCGCGCCATGATCGAGGCGCTGAACCGCTCGCGTCCCTCGGGCGCCAAGGGCACCTATGTGAAGAAGATCTCGCTCAGCTCCACCATGGGGCCGGGCGTGAAGGTCGACACGGCGGGCCTGGGCGGCCAGGCCCAGCAGTCGTAGCCCCCACACCTGTTCGGTGTCCGATGCGGCCGCTCCCACCCGGAGCGGCCGTTTTCGCATCCGGCGTCTGTGGCGGGGGCGGGGGAGGGCGGCTATACCCGCCGCTCGCATGTCTCCCGACCTCACCGACCCGCGCCTGCGCAAGCTGAACTTCCGGGCGTGGCGTCGCGGCTTTCGCGAGGCGGACCTGATCGTGGGCGGCTTTGCGGACGCAGAGCTCCAGGGCATGGACGCGGGCGACCTCGATCGTTTCGAAGCCCTGCTCGAAGTGCCCGACGGCGACCTCTACGACTGGATCGTCGGACGGGCCGAGCCCGCCCCGGAGCACGACAACGCCGTGATGCATCGGTTGCGCGAGTTCCGCTTTGTGGTGAGCGCGGCGGCCACGACGACGCAGGGCGGCTGAGCCCTCACCACCGGAGCACGAGTTGGACCTGACGAAGCTGGCCCGGGGCAAGGGCCGCATCGACCTCGCCGGCGCACCCGAGGGCTTCGACGCCCTGGTCGTCGCGGACCTCGCGCGCGCCCACGCCACCGCAAAGGCGGGCGGCGTGACGCTGTTCGTGGCGCGCGACGGGGCGCGGGCCGACGCCTTCGCGGGATGCCTCGCCTTCTTCGCGCCCGAGATCGAAACGCTGCGGTTCCCGTCGTGGGACTGCCTGCCCTACGACCGGATCGGACCCTCGCCGGGCGTGGCGGCGGCGCGCATGGCCACGCTGGCCGCCCTGGCGCGGCGGCCGAAGACGACGCCCGAGCCGCTGGTGGTGATCGCCACCACGGGCGCGGCGGTGCAGCGCGTCCCGCCGCGCGACGCGATCCGCGCGGCCACCTTCGCCGCCAAGGTGGGCGACGAGGTGAACACCGCCGAGCTGGAGCGCTACTTCGGCGTGAACGGCTACGTGCGCGCCTCCACCGTGGGCGAGCGGGGCGAGTTCGCGGTGCGCGGCGGCGTTATCGACGTCTTCCCGCCGGGCGCCGCCGGCCCCGTGCGGCTGGACCTGTTCGGCGACACGCTGGAGCAGATCCGCGGCTTCGACCCCGACACGCAGCGCTCCACCGACGTGCACACGACCGTCGAACTCCTCCCGGTGTCCGAGGCGCTGATCGACAAGGAGACGATCAGCCGCTTCCGCACCGGCTTCAACGCCGCCTTCGGCGGGGTGGCGGACGACCCGCTGTACGCCACCGTGAGCGAGGGCGGCCGGCGCGCCGGCATGGAGCACTGGCTGCCGCTGTTCTACGAGCGGCTGGACACGGTGTTCGACTACGTGGGCGACGACGCGCTCGTGCTCCTGGACCACCTGGCGGACGAGGCGCGCGACGAGCGGCTGGCCATGGTGACCGACGCCTACGAGGCGAGGCACGAGGCGTCCAAGGCGCGGGGCGGCTCCAACTACCGGCCGATGGAGCCGGACACGCTGTACCTGCCCACGGCCGAGTGGGCCCAGCGCGTTCAGGACCACGCCAGCCGCGCCTTCTCGCCCTTCCAGCGCGGCGACAGCTCCACCGACCTCCGCGCCAAGCCGGGGCGCGACTTCGCGCCCGAGCGCCAGAAGGACTCCACCAACCTGTTCGAGTCCGTGGCCGAGCACGCGGGCAAGCTGCAGAAGGCGGGCAAGCGCGTTCTGTTCGCCTCGTGGAGCGACGGCTCGTCCGACCGGCTGGCCTCCATGCTGGGCGACCACGGGCTGAAGGGCGTGCGCTTCGCCAAGGACTGGGCGGACGTGCAGGCCCACGGCGTGGCCGGCGCCAAGCAGAAGCCGGTGCAGCGCGTGGTGCTGACGGTGGAGCACGGCTTCGAGACCGACGACCTCGTCGTGATCAGCGAGACCGACATCCTGGGCGACCGGCTGGCGCGCCCGCGCCGCAAGCGCCGCGCGTCCAACTTCCTCGCCGAGGCCACTTCGCTCACCCCCGGCGACCTCGTGGTGCACATCGACCACGGCATCGGCCGCTACGACGGGCTGAAGACGCTGGACGTGGCGGGCGCCCCGCACGACTGCCTGGACCTGCAGTACGGCGGCGAGGCCAAGCTCTACCTGCCGGTGGAGAACATCGACCTCCTCACCCGCTACGGCTCGGACGGCGAGGGCGTGCAGCTGGACCGGCTGGGCGGGGCCGCCTGGCAGGCGCGCAAGGCCAAGGCCAAGGAGCGCCTGCGGATCATGGCCGACGGCCTGATCCAGATCGCCGCCAAGCGCGAGCTGAACCACACCGAGGAGATCGAGCAGCCCGTCGGCGTGTTCGACGAGTTCTGCGCCCGCTTCCCCTACGAGGAGACCGAGGACCAGCTGAACGCCATCGGCGACGTCCTCTCCGACCTCGCCAAGGGCCGGCCCATGGACCGGCTGATCTGCGGCGACGTGGGCTTCGGCAAGACGGAGGTGGCGCTCAGGGCGGCCTTCGTCGTGGCCATGAGCGGGCGGCAGGTGGCGGTGGTCGCCCCCACCACGCTCCTGGCGCGCCAGCACTACAAGACCTTCACCGAGCGGTTCGCCGGCTGGCCGGTGAAGGTGCGCCAGCTGTCGCGCATGGTCCCCGCCAAGGAGGCCGGCGAGACGCGCGAGGCGCTGAAGGTGGGCGAGGTGGAGGTCGTGATCGGCACCCACGCGGTGCTCTCCAGCCAGGTCGGCTTCAAGGACCTCGGCATGGTGGTGGTGGACGAGGAGCAGCACTTCGGCGTCAAGCACAAGGAGCGGCTGAAGGAGCTGCGCGCCGACGTGCACATGCTGACGCTCACCGCCACGCCCATCCCGCGCACGCTGCAGATGGCGCTGTCCGGCATCCGCGAGATGTCCATCATCGCCACGCCCCCCGTCGACCGGCTGGCGGTGCGGACCTACATCCTGCCCGAGGACCCGGTGACGCTGCGCGAGGCGCTGCTGCGCGAGAAGTACCGCGGCGGCCAGGCCTACATGGTGGCGCCGCGGATCAAGGACCTGCCGCCGCTGGAGAAATTCCTGCGCGAGCAGGTGCCGGAGGTGAAGTTCGTCGTCGGCCACGGCCAGATGAGCGCCACCCAGCTGGAGGAGGTGATGGGCGCCTTCTACGACGGGCAGTTCGACGTGCTGCTCTCCACCACCATCGTGGAGTCGGGGCTGGACGTGCCCACCGCCAACACGCTCATCGTGCACCGCGCCGACATGTTCGGCCTGGCGCAGCTGTACCAGATCCGCGGGCGCGTCGGCCGGGCCAAGTCCCGCGCCTACGCCTATCTCACCACGCCGCTGGAGAAGCAGCTGACGCCCGCCGCGGAGAAGCGGCTGCGCGTGCTGCAGTCGCTCGACAGCCTGGGCGCGGGCTTCCAGCTGGCCAGTCACGACCTGGACCAGCGGGGAGGGGGCAACCTCCTGGGCGACGAGCAGTCGGGCCACATCAAGGAGATCGGCGTCGAGCTCTACCAGCAGATGCTGGAGGACGCGGTGGCCGAGCTTCGCCAGGACGCCAGCCACGCCGCCGCCAGCCGCGCCTGGTCGCCCTCCATCAACGCGGGCGCCGCCGTGCTCATTCCCGAGGAGTACGTGCCCGACCTGAACGTGCGCCTCGCCATCTACCGCCGGCTGTCCGAAGCGGAGAAGCTGGAGGACCGCGAGGCGCTGGCCGCCGAGATGATCGACCGCTTCGGCCCCCTGCCGGAGGAAGCCGGGCAGCTCCTCAAGGTGGTGGGGGTCAAGGGCCTTTGCCGCCAGGCCAACGTGGAGAAGATCGACGTGGGGCCCAAGGGCGCGGTGGTCAGCTTCCGCGGCGACGACTTCGCCAACCCGGGCGGCCTCCTGCAGCTGATCGGCAGGCGCGCCGAGGAGTGGAAGTTGCGCCCGGACCACAAGCTGGTGGTGAAGGGCGAGTTCGAGACGCCCGAAGCCAGGCTGGCGGCGGCCGAGGCGGTCGTCGGCGACCTGGCCAAGCTGGCGGCGGGGGCGGACCCCACCTCCTTCGCGGCCGCCCCGCCGCCGCGCGCCGCACCCCCGCCGCCTCCGCCGCCGCCGAAGCGGACCCTTGCGCGCAAGCCCGCGGCGGTGGGGCGGCCGGGCGGCGGCCGGTCGTTCAGGGGACGCTGACCGCCGGCGTCGCGACGAGCTCCGCCGGACCTACGCTGCGCGGGTGTGGACCACCGGCAGGCTGACCGTCTCCAGCGTGGTGAGATCCAACCTCGAAGCGCCGTCCAGGTCGAGCCCCACCACGCCGCCGTCGGCGTCGAGGTCGACGTTCAATCCGTGCACGACCTCCCGCGTCTCCACGCCGGGGCCGCTCCTCAGCTCGATGTAGAGGCTGTCCGTCTCCGGATAGTAGTGCAGCTTCATCGGAAGCTCCTGTCGAGGAAGGCGTTGTGCACCGTCTCGCCGTCGTCCAGCAAGACGACGCGAAGGATGCGCGGGATGAACTCTTCGGGCAAGGTGACTTCCCCCCAGAGGCGGACGCGTCCGTCCGCCTGCGTTTCGCGCCGTAGCGGCCGAGCAATGACGCCGCTGCAAAGGGCGGCGCTCAGGTACGGGCGCTTTCGCAGCACCTGTTCATCGAAATAGCGGGTCGTCTTCACCGGTGATGCTACCACGTCCGCCTTGCCTTTCGGCTCCCGCCGGCCTACATCGCGCGCCATTCCACACGCAGGTTGCGGTGACGGCGGCTTCGGCCGTCGTTCCCGCGTCCGGTGTCCGGCTCCCGAGCCGGATGCGAACCCTGCGGAGGCCCAACCGGATCAACGCGAGACTTTTCACGCCATGGCTCTGCCCGACTTCAACATGCGCCAGCTCCTCGAGGCCGGCGCCCACTTCGGCCACCAGACGCACCGCTGGAACCCGAAGATGGAGCGCTACATCTTCGGCAGCCGCTCCAACATCCACATCCTGGACCTCAGCCAGTCCATCCCGCTCCTGCACGCCGCGCTCGTGAAGGTGCGCGAGGTTGCGGCGGGCGGCGGGCGCGTGCTGTTCGTGGGCACCAAGCGCCAGGCGCAGGACCCCGTCTCCACCGCCGCCAAGCGCTGCGCCCAGTACTACGTGAACCACCGCTGGCTGGGCGGCACGCTCACCAACTGGCGCACGGTGTCGGGCTCCATCGCGCGCCTGCGCGAGCTGGAGGGCATCGCCGGCGAGGGCCAGCGCACCAAGAAGGAGCTGCTGCAGCTCACCCGCGAGCACGACAAGCTGGAGCTGAGCCTCGGCGGCATCAAGGACATGGGCGGCATCCCCGACCTGATGTTCGTGATCGACACCAACAAGGAGGCGATCGCCATCCAGGAGGCGCGCAAGCTCAACATCCCGGTGGTGGGTATCCTCGACTCCAACTCCGATCCGGAGGGCGTGGCCTTCCCCGTGCCCGGCAACGACGACGCGGCGCGCGCCCTGCAGCTCTACTGCGACCTGATCGCCGACGCCGTGCTGGACGGCCTGGCCGCGGGCCAGGGCGCGTCGGGTGTGGACCTCGGCGCGTCCGAGGCGCCCAACGAGCCCGCGCTGCGCACGGAGGCCGCGCTCCAGGCGGTGGAGGCGGAGCCCGCCTCCGCCTGATCCCCCGGCGGGGTCTGCGCCCCGCCGTCACAGAACCGAACATGCGCCCGGCCCCGCTCCGGGCGCATCGTCTCATCCGCACACAGGAGAGAACACGATGGCCGAGATCACGGCTGCGCTCGTCAAGGACCTGCGCGAGAAGTCCGGCGCCGGCATGATGGACTGCAAGCGCGCGCTGGTGGAGACCGGCGGCGACATCGAGGCGGCCATGGACTGGCTGCGCTCCAAGGGCATCTCCAAAGCCGCCAAGAAGAGCGACCGCGTCGCCGCCGAGGGCCTCGTGGCCGTCGCCCTGCGCGACACGGGTGCGGGCATGGTCGGCGCGGTCGTCGAGACCAACGCCGAGACCGATTTCGTCGCCCGCAACGAGCTGTTCCAGGCCGCCGCCCGGGGGATCGCCAAGGCGGCGCTGGGCGTGGCGGACGGCGACATGCAGGCGCTGAACCAGGCGCCCATGGAGGACGGCCGCACCGTGGGCGACACGCTCACCCAGCTGATCGCCACCATCGGCGAGAACATGACGCCTCGCCGCGCCAAGCGCTTCGACGTGTCCGAAGGCGTGGTGGCCGCCTACATCCACAACGCCGCCGCGCCCGAGGTGGGTCGGCTGGGCGTGCTGGTGGCCGTGGCCGGGAACGGCGCGCACGACCGCATGACCGACATCGGCCGCAAGGTGGCCATGCACATCGCCGCCACCTCGCCGCTGGCGCTCTCCACCGAGGAGGTCGATCCGGCGGCGGTGGAGCGCGAGCGCGCCATCTTCGCCGAGCAGGCCGCCGCCAGCGGCAAGCCGCCGGGCGTGGTGGAGAAGATGGTCGAGGGCCGCATCCGCAAGTTCTACGAGGAGGTGGTGCTCCTCAAGCAGAGCTTCGTGATGGAGCCGGACGTCACCGTCGAGCAGTACGTCGCCAAGGCGGCCAAGGACGGCGGCTTCACCGCGCAGGTGACCGGGTTCGTGCGGCTGGCGCTGGGCGAGGGCGTGGAGAAGCCCACCGACGACTTCGCCGCCGAGGTGGCGTCCATGACGGGCGCGACGGTCTAGGCCTCCTGTCCTCCCCCGGTACGGGGGAGGGGACCATGCGCAGCATGGTGGCGGGGGAGCCGCGGCGCGTCCGATGTCGCGCCGCCCCCTCCGTCGGCCTGCGGCCGCCAGCTCCCCCGTGCCGGGGGAGGACTGTTCTTTCGCGCCCGCTCCGCGGTATGTAGAGCGCCCTCGCCCCGCCCGAGTCCGAATGCCCGACACCCCCGCCCCGTCGGCGCCGCGCCGCCCGCCCCGCTTCCGCAAGATTCTCTTGAAGGTCTCGGGCGAGGTGCTCCTGGGGGCGGAGCCGTACGGCATCGACATGGCCATGGTGGACGTGATCGCCGGCGAGATCGCCGAGGTGGTCGCGGCGGGCGTGGAGGTGTCGCTGGTGATCGGCGGCGGCAACATCTTCCGCGGCCTGTCGGGCGCCGCCAAGGGCATGGAGCGCGCCCAGGCCGACTACATGGGCATGCTCGCCACGGTGATGAACGCGCTGGCCATGCAGAACGCCCTGGAGCGCCACGGCGTGCAGACGCGCGTGCAGTCGGCCATCCCCATGGCCAACGTGTGCGAACCCTACATCCGTCGCCGCGCCATGCGTCACCTGGAGAAGGGCCGCGTCGTCATCTTCGCCGCGGGCACCGGAAACCCGTTCTTCACCACCGACACCGCAGCCGCGCTCCGCGCCGCGGAGATGGGGGTGGAGGCGCTGTTCAAGGGCACGAGCGTGGACGGCGTCTACACCGCCGATCCCAAGCGCGACCCCGCCGCCAAACGCTATGAGACGCTGACGCACCACGAGGTGCTCAGCCGCGACCTGAAGGTGATGGACGCCTCGGCCATCAGCCTGATGCGCGAGAGCGCCATCCCCATCGTGGTCTTCTCCATCCGCCAGCCGGGATCGCTTCTCAAGGTGCTCACCGGCGAGGGCGTCTCCACCCTGATCTGCGCACCTCCCCCCGCGACCGCCGCTTAAGACAGAGCCGACATGCCCAAGCCCGAACTGAAGACCTACAAGGACCGGATGGACAGGGCCGTGGTCACGCTGAAGGAGGAGTTCGGCGGCCTGCGCACCGGGCGCGCCAACGCGGGCCTCCTGGAGCCCGTCATGGTGGACGCCTACGGCTCCACGACGCCGCTGACGAGCGTGGCCGCCATCAGCGTGCCCGAGCCGCGGATGATCACCGTCAGCGTGTGGGACAAGGGCGTGGTGATCGCGGTGGACAAGGCGATCCGCAACGCGGGCCTCGGATTGAACCCCATCGTGGACGGGCAGACGCTGCGCGTGCCCATCCCGCCGCTGACGGAGGAGCGGCGCCGCGACCTCGCCAAGCTCGCGGGCAAGTACGCCGAGCAGCAGAAGATCGCCGTGCGCAACGTGCGCCGCGACGCGCTGGAAGACCTGAAAAAGGCCGAGAAGGCGGGCGACATGAGCCAGGACGAGCAGAAGCGCGCCGACAAGGACGTCCAGGGCTTCACCGACGAGGCGGTCAAGCGCATCGACGAGACGCTGCGGACCAAGGAAGCGGAGATCATGCAGGTCTGATGCGCGATCCGGCGGCCAGGTCGGGGGAGGGCGCTGCGGCGCACACGCGGGGGCTCACGGCCGCCGCGGCCGACCGGGCGCGCCACGTGGCCATCATCATGGACGGCAACGGCCGCTGGGCCCGCCGCCGCGGCCTGCCGCGCACCCTGGGCCATCGCGCGGGCGTGCAGGCGCTGAAGCGCACGGTGGAGGCCGCGCCGCAGCTCGGGATCGAGTGGCTGACCGTGTTCGGCTTCTCCACGGAGAACTGGCGGCGGCCGCCGTCCGAGGTGTCCGAACTCATGCGTCTGCTCAAGGCGTACGTGGAGAGCGACCTCGACCGGCTGGAGCGCGAGGGGGTTCGCGTGCACGTGATCGGCCGGCGCGACGGCCTGTCGGCCGACATCCGCGACGTGATCGAGCGCGCGGAGGCCCGCACCCGCGCCAACCACCGCTTCCACCTGCAGGTGGCCTTCAACTACGGCGGCCGCTCCGACATCGCGCAGGCCGCGCTCGACCTCGCGCGCGACATCGTCGCGGGCCGCGCGCCGTGCGAGCTGGACGAGGAGGCGATCGGCCGCCGGCTCTCCACCGCCCAGGGGCCGCCGCTGGACCTCGTGATCCGCACCTCGGGCGAACGGCGGCTGTCCAACTTCCTCCTGTGGGAGGCGGCCTACGCCGAGCTCGTCTTCCAGGACGTGCTGTGGCCGGACTACGGGCCCGAGGCGTTGGTCGCGGCGCTCGCGGAGTTCAAGGCGCGCGAGCGGCGCTACGGCGGGGCCGAGGTCGATGACGTCCGCGCCGCCGGCTGAGCGCAGGCGGTTCGACTGGGCGAACCTGGGACTGCGGCTGGCCTCCGCCGCGGTGCTGATCCCGCTCGTGCTCGCCGCGGTGTGGCTTGGGGGCGGGCTGCTCCTCGTGCTCATGGCGGTGGCGGTGGCGGTGCTGTCGCTGGAGTGGGGCAAGATGGCCGCCCCCCAGGCGCCCACGCGGGCGGGGGCCGCGGTGCTGGTGGGCGTCCTCGCGGCGCTCTTCACCGACTACCTCGGTCATCCCCAGATCGCCTGGCTGTCGCTGGGTGCGGCCGCGCTCCTGGTGGCGGGGCTGGCCCGGCTGTTGCGCCTGACGCCCAGGCCCGCCGACACCGCCTTCGGCGTGCTCTACCTCGGCGCGCCCGCGGTGGCGCTGTGGTGGCTGCGGCTGCCGGACGCCCTGCACGGGCAGGACGCGGGGCGGTCGTGGGTGCTGCTGATCTTCTTCATCGCCTGGTCGGCGGACAGCGCGGCCTTCTTCGTCGGCTCCACACTGGGCGGTCCGAAGCTCTGGCCGCGCTTCTCGCCCAACAAGCGGTGGTCGGGCTTCTGGGGCGGGCTCGCCGCGGGGGTCGCCGCGGCGCTCGGCACCTCCGTGGTGTTCGCACGCATGGGCGCGCCCGGGCCGTGGCTCGCGGGGGCGACGGGGCTTGTCGGATCGCTGGCCACCATGGGTGGCGATCTTCTGGAATCGATGTTGAAGCGCCGCTTCGGCGTGAAGGACTCGGGCGATCTCATCCCCGGGCACGGGGGGCTCTTGGACAGGGTGGACGGATTGATCTTCGCGGTGCTGGCGGTGGCGGGCGCCCGGCTCATCGCCAAGGCGGGCTGGGCGGCCTGATGCGCTCGCGCAGGGTCTCCGTGCTCGGCTCCACGGGCTCCATCGGCGTCTCCACGCTCGACTTCCTCCACCACGTGCAGGCGAGCGGGGCGGCGGAGGTGGAGGTGGCCGCGCTGGCCGCCGGCCGCAACGTCGCCCTCCTGGCCGAGCAGGCGCGCCGGTGGCGGCCCGCGCTCACCGTCTGCGCCGACGAGCGCTGTCACGACGAGCTGCGCGAGCGGCTGGCGGGGGAGGGCCTGCGCACCGCCACGGGGGAGGCCTCCGTCGTGGAGGCCGCGGCCGGCGTGGGCGCCGACTGGGTGATGGCCGCCATCGTGGGCTCGGCGGGGCTGAAGCCCACGCTGGCCGCCGCCCGCACCGGGGCCATCGTCGCGCTCGCCAACAAGGAGAGCCTGGTCTGCGCCGGCCCCGCACTCCTGGCCGCCGCGCGCGCCGCGGGCGGCGAGGTGATCCCGGTGGACAGCGAGCATTCCGCCATCTTCCAGGCGCTGCA
>CAXSHO010000007.1:1797-7337 GCA_964237305.1 uncultured Caulobacteraceae bacterium | reverse complement strand
GGGAGCGCGTGGCTCGGCTGATCCTCACCGCTTCGGGCGGGCCGTTCCGCACCTGGACGCTGGAGGCGATGCGCCTGGCCACCCCCGCGCAGGCCGTGGCGCACCCCAACTGGAGCATGGGGGCGAAGATCAGCGTCGATTCGGCGTCGCTGATGAACAAGGGGCTGGAGCTGATCGAGGCCAGCTACCTGTTCGCCACCCCCGAGGACCGGATCGAGGTCGTGGTCCACCCGCAGTCGGTGGTGCACAGCGCCGTGGAGTACCAGGACGGCTCGACCATCGCCCAGCTGGGCCCGCCGGACATGAAGAGCCCCATCTCCACCGCCTTCGCCTGGCCCGAGCGGATCGCCTGGCCCGCCGAGCGGCTGGACCTGCCGCGGCTCGCCTCCCTCACCTTCGAGGCGCCCGACCTCCACCGCTTCCCCGCGCTGCGCCTGGCGCGCGAGGCGCTGCGGGCGGGGAGGGGCGCGCCCGCGGCGCTGAATGCGGCGAATGAGCGCGCGGTGGCCGCGTTCCTGGACGGGAGGGTCGGCTTCCTCGACATCGCCGCAATCGTGGAAGACACCTTGGCCATGATGAACGGAACGGAAATTGCGACGGAGGGCGACGCGGCGTTGGAGGCGGCCATGATGGTCGACTCGGGCGCCCGCACCCTCGCCGACGCGGCCGTCGACCGACGCGCACGCCTCCGCGCCTAAGGACGTCCGCATGAACCCCGTCCACGCGCTCCAGCTCGCCGCCCTCTACGTCCTGCCGTTCCTGGCGGTGCTGACGCTGGTGGTGACGGTCCACGAGCTGGGCCACTTCCTGGCGGCGCGGTGGCTGGGGGTGGCGGTGGACCGCTTCTCCATCGGCTTCGGCCGCGCGGTGGCCTCGTGGCGCGACCGGTCGGGGGTGGAGTGGCGCGTCGGCTGGCTGCCGCTCGGCGGCTACGTGCGCTTCGCGGGCGACGCCAACGCCTCCTCCTCCGTCCCGGATCGAGACGAGCTGGAGGAGTTCCGCGCCGAGATCGTGCGCAAGCGGGGCGCCGCGGCGGTGGCCGACTATTTCCATTTCAAGCCCGTGTGGGTGCGGGCCGTGGTGGTGGCGGCCGGGCCGCTCGCCAACTTCATCCTGGCGGTGACGCTGTTCACCTTCCTGTCCATGGCGGTGGGCGCGGTCACGACACGGCCGCGCGTGGGCGTCGTGCAGGCGGGATCGCCCGCCGCGGCCGCGGGCTTCCAGGCGTCGGACCTGATCACCCGGATCGACGGCCGCGCGGTGGAGGACTTCGGCGAGGTCGTCCAGTACGTGCAGCTGCGCGGCGGGGAGCGCATCGCCTTCGACGTGGAGCGGGGGGGCCGCAGGCTGGTGCTGCAGGCGGTGGCCAGCTCGCACGTGCAGCCCGAGCCCTTCACCGGGCGTCCGACGACGGTGGGCTTCCTGGGGCTGGGGCCTTCGCACGACCGCGCCGACACCTTCCGCCGCCGCTACGGCCCCGCCGAGGCGCTGGGCGGCGCCTTCCACAAGGTGGGCGACATCGTCGGCTCCACCGTCTTCTACATCGGCCGGGTGGTCACCGGCCGCGCCTCGGCCGATCAGCTGGGCGGGCCCGTGCGCATCGCGCAGGTCTCGGGCGCCTTGGTGAAGGCCTCGGCGGAGGGCGCGCCGAACCTCGGCGCCCTGGTGGGCTCGGTGGGCGGCACGCTGCTCAGCTGGGCGGCGGTGCTGTCGGTGTCGATCGGCTTCATGAACCTCCTGCCCGTGCCCGTGCTGGACGGCGGGCACCTCGTGTTCTACGCCTATGAGGCCGTCACGCGCCGCCCGGTCACCGCGCGGGTGCAGGCGGCGGGTTACCGCGTCGGCCTGGCGCTCCTGCTCGGCCTCATGCTGTTCGCGACCTGGAACGACATCCAGCCGCTGCGCCTGTTCAAGATGTTGGGCGGCGGGCTCTCTTGACGCCCGCTCTCCCGTTCTCCCGGCTGGATGAATGACGCGACCTTCCGATCGTAAGCTTGCGCTGGGCGCCGGCGTGTTCCTGCTGATGGGGGCCACCGCGCTGACGCCGCCCGTCGCCCGCGCGCAGATCGTGGGTTCGGGCGGGGCCGGCACGGTGCCCGCCGTGCTGCCGCAGCCCGCCCCCAACGTGCAGAGCTCCAGCTCGACGGGCACGTCCACCGGCGGCTCCGCCCCCTCCACGCGCGAGGCGCCGGCCTCCGCCGCCGCCGATGCGGGACGATCGACGCCGGGCGCCGCCTCGTCCGCGCCGCCCCCGCCCGTGCCCACGCCCGAGGGCGCCAACGCCGGCCAGGGCGTGCCCACGCCGGCCGCGGCGCAGGCGGCCGCGGCGAACGACGCGCCCCTGGGCGGCGGCGCCGTGTCGAACCAGAGCTTCGTGGTGCGCCGCATCCTGGTGGAGGGCAACGAGCGCATCGAGGCGTCCACCATCATCGCCTACCTGCCGATCGCGCCGGGCGACACGGTGGACGCCGCCAAGCTCGACCTCGCGGTCAAGACGCTGGCGCGCACCGAACTGTTCTCCGACGAGACCGCGGTGCAGCGCGGGAGCGACCTCGTGGTGCGGGTGGTGGAGAACCCGATCATCAACCAGGTGGTGTTCGAGGGGAACTCCGCCCTCAACGACGACAAGCTGAAGGACGAGATCTCGATCCACCCGCGCGGCATCTTCACCAAGGCCGCCGTTCTGGCCGACGTGCAGCGCATCGTGGAGCTCTACCGCCGCTCGGGCCGCATCTCGGCCGCCGTCACGCCCAAGATCGTCAACCTGCCGCAGAAGCGCGTGGACCTCGTCTTCGAGATCACCGAAGGGCCTAAGACCGGCATCCAGCGCGTGAACTTCCTCGGCAACAAGGTGTACACCGACAACCAATTGCGCGACGTGGTGGTGACCAAGGAGACGCGCTGGTACCGCTTCTTCTCGTCCAACGACAACTACGATCCCGACCGGATCGAGTACGACCGCGAGCAGCTGCGGAAGTTCTACGCGAACAAGGGCTACTACGACTTCCGCGTGCTGTCCTCCACGGCCGAGCTGAACCCGGACCGCAAGAGCTTCGCCCTGACCTACGTGGTTGAAGAGGGGGTGAAGTACAAGTTCGGCAAGCTGGACGTGACCACCGACCTGAAGCGGATGAACCCGCAGCTTCTCCGGGCGCTGCTGCCGATCCGCGAAGGCCAGCAGTTCCGCTCGGACCAGATCGAGACGGCGGTGGACTCCCTGACCTTCGCCGCGGGCGCGCAGGGCTTCGCCTTCGTCGACATCACGCCCCAGCCCAAGGCCGACCCGAAGACGCAGACGGTGGACGTGACCTTCCGCGTGAAGGAAGGGCCACGCGTTTACGTCGAGCGGATCGACGTGGTGGGCAACACCACCACGCAGGACTACGTGATCCGCCGCGAGCTGCGCATCGCGGAGGGCGACGCCTACAACCGCGTGCTGGTCGACCGCTCGAAGATCGAGGTGAAGCGCCTCAGTTTCTTCAAGACGGTGGACGTGGACCAGTACCCCGGCACCGCGCCCGACAAGACCGTGCTGCGCGTCAAGGTCACCGAGCAGCCCACCGGCGAGCTGAGCCTGGGCGCCGGCTACTCCACCGTGGACCAGCTGCTGCTGGACGTGGGCATCAGCCAGCACAACTTCCGCGGCACGGGGCAGGACGTGTCGCTGCGCGCGTCCATCGGCTCGCTGCGCCGCCAGGTGGACTTCCGCTTCACCGAACCGCGGTTCCTGGGCCGCGACTTGGCCGGCGGTGTGGACCTCTTCTCCTACCGCTACGACTTCAGCCAGTATTCCGGTTACATCTCCGAGTCGAACGGCGGCGGCGTGCGGCTCGGCTTCCCGCTGAACCTGAACACCTACCTGCAGCTTCGCTACCAGCTGCACGCCGACAAGGTGCTGGTGAGCGACGGGGTGTGCGATGCGGGCGCCGTGTCGCTGTCCTTGTGCTCGCAGCAGGGCGACAGCTTCACCTCCCTGATCGGCTACACGCTGAGCCTCGACAAGCGCAACGACCCGATCTCGCCCACCCGCGGCTACAGCCTGCGGCTCGATCAGGCCCTGGCGGGCCTGGGCGGAGACGTGCGATACCTCCGGTCGGAGGGGTCCGCGTCGTATTACTACGGCATCACGCCGCAGTTCAGGCTGACGCTCACCGCGCAGGGCGGCTACATCCAGCCCTACGGCGGAGACCAGGTGCGGATCAACGACCGCTTCTTCCGCGGAGGGGCGACCTTCCGGGGCTTCGAGACGGCCGGGATCGGACCGCGCGACACCCAGTACGACGAGGCGCTGGGCGGCAAGCTCTACGCGCTCGGCACCATCGAGCTCTCCGTCCCGAACTACCTGCCCGAGCAGTACGGGATCAAGACCGCGCTGTTCACCGACTTCGGCACCTTGGGGCTGGTGGATTCGTCCACCAAGAACATCAGCGCCTCGGTGCAGGACGACCTGAAGCTGCGCGCCTCCGCCGGCCTCAGCGTGTTCTGGACGTCGCCGCTGGGCCCCATCCGCCTTGATTTCAGCAAGGTGTTGAGCAAGGCCACTTACGACAAGGAAGAGGCGTTCCGCTTCTCCACCAACACGCAATTCTAGACCCCTCACTCCAAGACCCGAGAGATACAGCCTTGAAGACGACCCACGCCGTCGCGGCCCTCGCGCTCGCGGCCACCGCCACCGCCGCCCTCGCCACCACGGCCGGGGCCCAGGCCCGGGCGGCGGCCCCGGCCCGCGCCGCCCCCGCGCCCGCCGCCGCCGCCCCCGCCGCCGGCGCTCCGATCCCGCAGGGGCCGCCGATCGCGGGCCTGTGCGTCATCTCCCAGGAGCGGGCCATCGGCCAGTCCTCCGCCGGCCGGGCGGCCAGCGAGCGGATGAAGCAGCTCGTCGCGCAGGTGCAGGCCGAGCTGAAGCCCGAGCAGGACTCGCTGGAGACCGAGGCCAAGACCTTCCAGACCCAGTCGGCCGCGCTCACCGCCGAGCAGCGCCAGCAGCGCGGCACATCGCTGCAGACGCGGGCGGAGGCGTTCCAGCAGAAGGGCGGCCTGCGCCAGCGCGAGCTGCAGGCCACCCAGCAGACGGCGCTCCGCCGCATCGCCGAGCAGCTCGACCCGGTGATCCGCACCCTCTACGCGGGCAAGAGCTGCAGCGTCCTCCTGAACGGCGAGAGCGCCGTCCTCGTGGCGAGCCCGGCCATGGACCTGACCGACCAGGCGATCGCCCAGCTGAACGTGCGCATGCCCTCCATCACCTTCGACCGCGAGCGCGCGCCCGCGCCGGCGCCCGCCGCCGCTCCCGCACGCTGACGCCCGCGCCGTCGTGGGGGTCGATCCCCGCTTCTTCGAGGCGCTGGGTCCGCTCGCCCTCGCCGACCTCGCACGCCTGACGGGCGCCGGGGCCGGGGAGGGCGGGGGAGGCGACCTCTCCGTGTTCGGAGCGGCGCCCCTGGACCGGGCGGGGCCGCAGGACGTCTCCTTCCTGGCCGACCGCCGCTACCTCGCGGACCTGAAGGGCACCCGGGCGGCGGCGGTGCTGCTCACCGCCGTCC